>NZ_JACCFP010000001.1:3931518-4250664 GCF_013410655.1 Nocardioides thalensis | reverse complement strand
CATCCAGGCCTACGGCAAGGCGGTGTGGGACCTCGCCCCCCGCTCTCCGATCACCGCCGCCGACGTGGCCGTGGCCGCGCCCGAGGCCGAGCGCGAACTGGCGGTCGGGTTCTTCGGCTCGCGGTTCGAGCGGGCGACGCCGGGGGAGCGCGACTACCTGCGGGCGATGGCCGACGCTGCTGCCGACCTGGGCGCCGACCCGGTGGGCGCGGTCGCGACCGCCGACGTCGCCGCCGTGCTGAGCAAGAAACCGCAGTCGCTCTCGCCCGCGCGCGACGCGCTCCTCAAGAAGGGGCTGATCTACTCCGGCGAGCGCGGGCGGATCGCGTTCACCGTGCCCCACTTCGGGCGCTACTTGCGCACGCAGGCCTGACACCCGGTCAAACCGGACACGTCCGCCTGACGAACGGACACGTCGGGCGACCCCGCGCGGTCACCCGCCCGCCCGTCGGTAGGTGGTGCCCATGACCGGAAGGCATCCCTACACCCCAGAAGGCTTCGACGCGATGACGTGGGAGCTCGCCTGCGCCGCCATCGACCGGGCGATCAAGGACGCGGTCCGCGCGGCCACCTCCGATCCGTGCTTCCACGGCAGTCCGGAGCAGGGCTACTGGTTCGCGCTCGACCATGCCCGCGACGTACCTCACCAGCCGGATCTCGTGCCCGAGGACCTCCGGCCCGCGATGGTCCACTACCGGCTCCCGCCGGTGACCCGCGCCCGCGCCTCGACCACGCCGGCCGTGGTCGAGGACTACCGCGGCGACCCGGTGCACACCTTCGACCCGTGGGGAGCCCCGTCGGGCGCCGGCTTTCACCCACAGGGGTTCTACGCGCGCTGGGCGGACGCGATCGAGGAGGCGTTCACCGACTGGGACCGGCTTCCCGACGAGCGGGACTTCTGGGCCGCAGCACGCGAACAGCGCGACGCGGTCCGTGCGCTGGCGGAGGTCACCGAGCACGCCGGGCTGCTGTTCGACCTCCAGTGGAGCCTCGGCGTCCCCGGCTCCTCGGTCCACCCCGACTCCGCCGGCCCACCGCCGCCGATGACGGGGCGGGCCGTCGAGGCCCTGACCACCCGCTACGTCATCCCGCTCGAGGGCACGCTGGTCCAGCAGGCCTGGCTCGCGGAGCTGGTCGCCGCCGAGCTGGACGGGCTCGGCGACATGTGGCAGTGCGCGCGGCGCGGTGTGATGGACCTCGGCGCGCTCGCCACGCAGGTGCTCCGTGGCCAGGGCACGGTGGAGGACCGGCTGGACGCGATCTCGATGTGGAGCACGATCCTCTCCTTCGTCGGGCTGGTGCCGAGCCTCGGGCCGGCGGCCGGACTCGCGAGCGTCGCGCTCCTGGGGGTCCAGGGAGCGCTAGAGGACATGGCTGAGAAGCGGTTTCCCCTCGAGAAGGAGATCTCGGTGGCGCTCTCCGAGGCCTCCTCCAGCACCATCGTCCACAAGATCCACGCGGCCCTCCAGGAGGTGCGCAACTACATCACCCTCGAGGAGGGCACGGCCCAGGGCACGATCGACATCGCGCTCGGCTGGTCCTACCAGGAGCCGCTCATCGACCCGCCGGACTCCTACCGGACCACGTTCAACCTGCCCGGGCCCGAGGTGGTCGCCGCCTCCGACCCCGCGGAGTTCGTGGGTCCCGACGAGGTCGCCGTCGACTTCCCGCGGCTCCGCCGCGCGGGTGGGCACCTGAGCGCCATCGGCGATCGCGTCGGCGACGCCGCGGCCTCCTGGACGGCCCTGCCGCCCGACAACGCGATCTGGCTGCGCCCGGACCGGGTCGGCGGCGTCGGCAGGGACGGACCGTTCGACGCATGGAAGGCCCTGCGCGACCGCGTCGGCTGGCTCCTGAGCGACACGTCGGGCGAGCTGATCGACGCCGGGGACCACGTCGCGCTGGCGGCGAACGCACTCGAGTCCGCCGACGACGAAGCGCGTGCAGAGCTCCGCCAGCACGCCGAGGCGGTCGCCGACGTCCGGTCGCCCGACCCGGCCGAGCCGCCGCCGTGAGGGAGTCTTGGCGGGCCCGGCCACCATGGGGCGCGTGGAAGCCCTCGAGAGCAAGCAGGTCTACGCCAACCCGTGGTTCTCGGTCCGCGAGGACCTGATCCGCCGGCCGGACGGTTCGACCGGGCCGTACAGCGTGGTCGAGGGGCCCGACGTGGCGGTGATCGTGCCGATGGACGGCGACCGGTTCCACCTCGTCGAGCAGTACCGGCACCCGGTCGGCGCCCGCCGCTGGGAGTTCCCCGCCGGCACCCTCGACGAGGGCGAGGACGTCGCCGCGTTGGCCGAGCGGGAGCTCCGCGAGGAGACCGGGCTGGTGGCCGCGAGTCTCACCCACCTCGGCACGTTCGACTCCTCGCCGGGGACGCTGACGCAGCGCTGCTCGGCCTACCTCGCGACCGGCCTCACCGAGGGCGAGCACGCGCGTGAGCCCGAGGAGCAGGACATGGAGGCGGCGTGGTTCACCCGCGCCGAGGTCGAGCGGATGATCCTCGACGGCACCCTGTGCGACGCGAAGTCGCTCGCGGCCTACACGCTGCTCCTGCTCCGCGACGCCGGATAACCGTTGGCGCCGGCTCCCGGCGCCCTCGTAGACTCGACGCATCATGCTCATCCACGGCTGACGACGACTCGCGCCCGCGGCGCTCCCGCCCGGCGAGTCACCCTCCGACCTCGAGGTCTCCGCCGTGTCTTCTTCCTCCGTCCCCGCCCTCCAGCCCGTCGTCGTCCGCGACCTCGTCGTCTCGTACGGCGGCCGCACCGTCCTCGATGGGATCGACCTCACCGCGCAGCCGGGCCGTCGCATCGGCCTGGTCGGCGAGAACGGTGCCGGCAAGTCGACCCTGCTCCGCGCGATCTCCGGTGACCTGCCGGCCCGCGCGACCACGAGCGGGGAGATCACCCGGCCCGACGACCTGGTGCTGCTGACCCAGGAGCCGCCGTTCTCCGACGCTCACACCATCGCCGAGGTGCTCGCGATGACGCTGCGGCCGCTGCGCGACGCCGTCGCCGCCGTGGAGCGGCTGGCCGAGCGCCTCGACGACCCGCAGGCCGAGGCGGCGTACGCCCGGGCGTTGGAGTTCGCGCTCGACCACGACGCGTGGGACGCCGACCGGCGCTCGCTGGCGGCGGCCGAGCAGCTCGGGCTCGACGCCCTCGACCACGACCGGCGGGTGGGCAGCCTGTCCGGCGGCCAGCGCACGCGGCTCGCGATCGCCACGATGATGACCCGGCGCCCGCTGGCGCTCCTGCTCGACGAGCCCACCAACCACCTCGACGACGCGGCGGTCGAGGTGCTCACGGCGTTCCTCGCCGACCTGCCCGGCGTAGTGCTGTTCGCCAGTCACGACCGGGTGTTCCTCGACGACGCCGCGACCGACCTGGTCGACCTGGACCCGACCGCGTTCGGCACCGATGGGCGCGGCGGACGGCGCTTCGGAGGGGGCTGGACGGCGTACGAGCAGACGCGGCGCGACGCCCGGTTGCGCTGGGAGGAGGCGTGGGTCGCGCAGCAGGAGGAGCTCGACCGGCTGCGCGCCGCGACCCGGATCGGCACCAGCACGATCGCGCCCGGCCGCGGCCCGACCGACGGCGACAAGTTCATCCACCACTTCAAGGGCCAGAACGTCGAGCGGACCCTCGCCCGCCGCAAGCGCGACGCACAGCGACGGCTCGAGGAGGCCGAGCGCGAGCAGGTGCGCAAGCCGCCGGCTCCGCTGCGGCTCGGCACCGCGCTGACCGGCGCGGCCGCGGGCGGGCGGGTCGTCGTGGCGCGGGACCTCGTCGTCGCCGGCCGCCTGGCGCTGCCGCGGCTCGACCTGCTCGCGGGCGACCACCTCCTGCTCACCGGGCCGAACGGGTCGGGGAAGTCCACGCTCCTCGGGGTGCTCTCCGGCCGGATCGCACCGACCGGGGGCGCCGTCGACGTCGGTGCGCGCCGCGTCGCCGAGCTCACCCAGGACCCGGAGTTCGCCGACCCCGGTCGATCCGCTGTGGACACCTACCGCGCGCTCGTCGGCGACGAGCTCGCCGACGGGCGCCCGCTCCGCGAGCTCGGCCTGCTGCACCCGCGCGACCACGCCCGCCCGGTCGGGTTGCTCTCCGTCGGCCAGCGCCGCCGGCTCACCCTCGCCGTGGCCGTCGCCGCGGGGCCCGACCTGCTGCTGCTCGACGAGCCGACCAACCACATCTCGCTCACGCTCGTGGGCGAGCTGGAGGAGGCGGTCGGCGCCAGCCCCGGCACGGTCGTCGTCGCCTCCCACGACCGCTGGCTGCGGCGCCGGTGGGAGGGCGCGACGCTGGCGCTGGGCTGACGGCGGGTGCGGGGCGGCGTACGCTGGATCCATGACCGACCAGCGGCCCGACGAGCGGTTCCGCACCCTGCCGGCGCCCGTCGCGCCCGAGTCCCTCCGCGCGGTGCACGACACCGAGCCCGCGCACGAGGAGCTCCTCGACGCCTACCGCGAGCAGACCTGGCTGATCAACAACGTCGGCTGAGGCCGGCGCCCGTTACTGGTCGTGCAGCTTGAGCAGCGGCCGTACGGCGGTCCGCGCGTGGTGGATCCGCGACTTCACCGTGCCGAGCGGCACGCCGAGCAGTGACGAGATCTCGTTGTAGTCGAGCTCCTGCACGTCGCGCAGGACCAGCGGCTCGACCAGCTCGGGGTTGGACGCCGCCAGCACCTCGAGCGCCTCGAGGAGGTCGAGCCGGCTCCCGGCGATGACGCTCGTCGTGCGGGGGTCGGCGTTGACGGGCAGCTCGTCGGTGGCGCGCTCGGCGGCCCGCCGCTTCAGGGACCGGTAGGTGCCGCGGGCGCTGTTGGACGCGACCGCGTGCAGCCAGGTCGTGAACCGGCTCTTGCCCTCGAAGGTGTGGATCTTGGTCGCGACGAGGAGCAGCGCGTCCTGCGTCGCCTCCTCGGCGTCCTCGGGGTAGAGCAGCATCCGGCCGCAGATCCGACGTACCCGCGGCTGCACGGCGGCGAGCACGTCCTCCAGAGCGTCGCGGTCGCCGGCGGCGGCGCGCAGCGCGAGCTCGTCGAGGTCCTGCGGATCCGCGTCCACGAGGGCAGACTACGCACATGTCACTGCCGGAGCGACTGGGTCGCCTGCGTCGGGTCGAGCGCATCGGCGTGGGCGGGTTCGCGACGGTCTGGCGCTACCGCGACGACGAGCTCGACTCCGACGTCGCCGTGAAGGCGCTCGCCGACAACTGGGCGGTCCGGCACGACGTGCGCGAGCGGTTCCTCGAGGAGGCGCGGATCCTGCGCCGCGCCGACTCCGACCACGTGGTGCGGGTCTACGACATCGGCGAGGTCGACGGCACGCCCTACTTCGTCATGTCGTACGCCGACCGCGGCTCGCTGTCGACCGTGCTGCAGGAGGGCCGGCCGGTGCCGCCGCACCGCGTCGCCGACGTGCTGGAGCAGGCCGCCGCCGGCGTGACGGTGCTGCACCGCCACGGCGTCATCCACCGCGACCTCAAGCCCGCCAACCTGCTGCTGCGGTCCACGCCCGAGGGCGACGTCCGCGTGCTCGTCGCCGACCTGGGCGTCGCGAAGGCGATGCTGCACGCGAGCGGGCTCACCCAGGTCGTCGGCACGCCCGCCTACATGGCGCCGGAGCAGGCCCAGGGCTTCGGCCTCGACGAGCGCGCCGACATCCACGCCCTCGGCGCGGTCGGCTACCACCTGCTCACCGCCCGCCTGGTCCGCCAGGGCGGCCTGGCCGCCGTCGGCGCCGCCTCGCTCCCGCCCGCGCCGTCCACGATCGTCGACGTGCCCGCGGCCTGGGACGAGGCGCTGCTCCGCGCCCTCGAGCCCGACCCCGACGACCGCTGGCCCGACGTCGCGTCCTTCGTCGGGGCCGTACGGCGCGCCGCGGCCGCCACGCCCCTGCCGGCACCCCCGCCGCCCCCGCCGCCGGACCCGGTCCCTGACGTGCAGCCCGACGGGGTGCGGGGCGCGATGCCCCGCCCGATGCCCGACCCGATGGGCGCCGGCGGGGGAGTGCGGCGGCTCCCGGCCGCGGAGGCGACCGGCCTGGCCGAGCCCGACGAGGGCGGCTCCTGGCTGCTGCCGGTGGTGCTGTTCGTCGTCGTGCTCGCCGTGGTGTTCGCCGGCTCCTACCTCCTGGCCACCCGACAGCTGGGCTGACCGGCGTGGGCGGTGTGTCACGTCGGACGGCCCTGCTGGGCACCGGTGCGCTGGGCGCCGTTGCCGTCGCGGGCGCGATCGGTGTGGAGCTCGAGGTTCTGCCCGGCCGGTGGCAGCTCTACCACCGGCTCGGCCTCG
Organism: Nocardioides thalensis; assembly: GCF_013410655.1. Classification (NCBI taxonomy): domain Bacteria; kingdom Bacillati; phylum Actinomycetota; class Actinomycetes; order Propionibacteriales; family Nocardioidaceae; genus Nocardioides; species Nocardioides thalensis. The sequence continues at coordinate 4,244,360 of NZ_JACCFP010000001.1, read as the reverse complement.
ACGGGGCCGACGGCGTGGTGCCCGACGTCGAGCCCGGCCGAATGGCGATGGGCGGGCTCGGCGCCCTCCACCTCGCGCGGCTGCTCCGGCCAGTGCGCGTCGCCGGCGTCGCCGCGATCAGCGCGGCCCTGTGGCGCGACCCCGACGAAGCCCAGCCGGGGGCGTTCGCCAGCCAGGCCGACTTCGAGGCGGTGCACCCGTTCGGTCGCCAGGACGAGCTCGACGGGATGGCGATCCGGATCGACTGCGGCGAGGGTGACCCGTTCTACGCCGCCAACCGCGACTACGTCGACGGATTCGACACCCGGCCCGAGGGCGGGTTCGAGCGAGGCGACCACGACCTCGGCTACTGGCGCCGGATGGCTCCCGCGCAGCTGGAGTTCCTGGGCGGGTTGCTGGCCGAACGCGGTTGATCACGGTCACCTGGTGACAGTGATCAACCGCGGAGCCGTTCAGGCGGTCATCCACAAGCAAGGCCGGCGCCCGTTGCGAGGCGTCAGGGACCCACCACATGGTTCCTGGCATGTCCAGGTCCGAGCTCGGCAGGCTCCTCGACCTCCAAGCGGGGGTGGTGAGCCGGAGCCAGCTGTGCGCCGCAGGGCTGACCGACAACGACCTGCGGCGGATGCTGCGTCGTCGGGAGCTGGCGAAGGTGCACCCGGGTGTCTACGTCAACCACACCGGACCCCTGAGCTGGATCCAACGGGCCTGGGCCGCGACCCTCTACGCCTCGCCTTCGGCTCTCTGCCTCGCAGCCGCGGTCCGAGCAGCTGACGGCCCGGGACGCTCGGCGTACGACGACGGCAAGCCCATCGACGTCGCTGTCGACAGACATCGGCACCTCGTCGAGCCGGCTGGCGTCCGCCTGCACCGGGTCGCCGACCTCGACCGGTCGGTGCTGTGGAACACCTCGCCGCCGAGGGAGCGTGTCGAGTACGCGACGATCGGGCTCGCGGCGCGGGCGTCCCGCGATGTTGATGCAGTCGCGTACCTCGCGGACGCGGTCGGCGGTCGGCAGACCACCGCGGACCGCCTCATCGCAGCGCTGGCCGACCACCCCGGATCGCACGCCGGCACTTCCTGGCATCGGTGCTCGATGATGTCGCCGGTGGCACCTGCTCGACGCTGGAGCACGGATATGTCGCGCGCGTGGAGCGACCGCACGGCCTGCCCACGGGGCAACGCCAGTTCCGCGAGTCGGACAAGGGCCCGTTGTACCGGGACGCGGTCTATCTCCGTGGGATCGCGGTGGTCGAGCTCGACGGACGACTCTTCCACTCGAAGGTGTGGCAGCGGGACCGCGACATGGAGCGGGACCTCGACGTGTTCGCGGCGGCGCGTGCCACCACACGGCTCGGTTGGGGGCAGGTCTTCGACCGCCCGTGCTCGACCGCGATGAAGATCGGCGCGGGCCTCAACGCGCTCGGCTGGGACGGAGCGGCCCACGGGTGCCCGCTGTGCGGCTGACAACGCGGTTGATCACGGTCACCTGGTGACAGTGATCAACCGCGGAGACGACCGGCGACCACGGTGGCCCCGCGCTCCTCGTCGTGGTGCACCCGCGCGCCGAGGCCGGCATCGGCGAAGGCCGCCACCGCCGCATCGGCCTGAGCCTCCGAGGTCTCGATGAACAGCGACCCTCCCGGCGCCAGCCACCGCGGCGCCAGCCCGGCCACCCGGCGCAGAATGTCGAGCCCGTCGGCTCCGCCGTCGACGGTGAACAGCGGCTCGTGCTCCCGCGACTCACGCGGCATCAGCGCCACCGACTCCGACGGCACGTAGGGCACGTTCGCGACGATCGCCTCGACCCGGCCGCGCAGGCCGTCGGGCAGCGCGGCGTCGAGGTCACCGAGGTGCACCTGTCCGCCCACCGGCGCCAGGTTGCGCCGCGCGCAGGCCACGGCCACGGGCGACACGTCGGCCGCGTGCAGCACCAGTCCGGGGATCCGGGAGGCGAGGGCGAGGCCGAGCGCGCCCGACCCGCAGCACAGGTCGACCACGACCGAGCCGGGCGAGACCACCCTGGCGGCGAGGTCCACGACGTACGCCGTGCGCTGCCGTGGCACGAAGACGCCGGCCTCGAGGAGCACCCGCACGCCGGCGAAGTCCGCCCAGCCGAGCACCAGCTCGAGCGGCTCGCCAGCGACCCGGCGGGCGACGGCGCCCTCCAGTGCGACGGGCTCGACGAAGGACGTGAGCAGCGCCGCCGCCTCGTCCTCGGCGAAGACACAGCCGGCGGCGCGCAGCCGCGCGACCAGGTCGTCGGTGGGGGCTGCGGTCATTGGCTCACGATAGGCAGCACGACCCAGCCGTGAGCTCAGGCCTTCGGCATCAGCAGCCAGCCGAGGGCGTAGAGGACGATCCCGGTGCCGAAGCCGAAGACCACGGCGAGCACGAGCACGATCCGGATGAGGTTGGCGTCCAGGCCCGTGTAGGCGGCGAGACCGCTGCACACGCCGGCGATCATCTTGTCGTCGGTACGGCGCACCAGGCGCTTGCCGCGGCCGCCGCCGGAGTAGGTGCTGGGCTGGTAGGGCTGGTAGTTCGACATACATCCAGTGTGCGCGGGAACTCCTGGCAACACATCGGGGAACGACCCCGGTCCCACCCTGATCCCCTGCCAGACTGAGGCCGTGACCAGCGCACTGCGCCCCCAGGTGGTCGCGCACCGGGGAGCCAGCCACGAGAACGCCGAGCACACCCTGGGCGCGTACGTCGCCGCGCTCGACCACGGCGCGGAGGGGTTGGAGTGCGACGTGCGGCTGACCGCCGACGGGCACCTCGTGTGCGTGCACGACAGCACCCTGCGCCGTACCGCCTCCACCCGCGGGCGGGTCTCCACCATGGACCTCGCCGAGCTGGCCGAGCTCGACTTCGCGACGTGGAAGAACCCCTGGGCCGACCTCGACGACGAGGCACCCGACCGCGACGAGGAGAGCGACGGCGTCCTCACGCTGCGTAAGCTGCTCGAGACGGTCGCCGACTACGACCGCCGGGTCGAGGTCGCGATCGAGACCAAGCACCCGACGCGCTACGGCGGCCTCGTGGAGAAGCGGCTGGTGGAGATGCTGCGCGAGTTCGGCTGGGACACGGCCGGCTCGCCGGTGCGGATCATGAGCTTCTCATTCACCGCTCTCCAGCGGGTCGACCGGCTCGCCCCCGAGGTGCAGCTCGTGCAGCTGCTCGACCGTGGCTCCACCTGGCCGATGCTGCGGCGGGTCATCGGTCGCGACTGGATCGTCGGCCCGGGCATCAAGCTGCTCCGCGAGCAGCCCAGCATCGCGGGCAGCATCAGCCGCAGCGGCCGCGACATCCACGTGTGGACGGTCAACAACGACGAGGACCTCCAGCGCTGCATCGACCTCGGCGTCAAGGCGGTCATCACCGACCGTCCCGACCACATCGTCGACCTGCTCGACCGCCGCGACCGGGACGCCAAGTAGGTTTCCGGGCATGGCGAAGAAGTCCCGCACCAAGACCCGCACCGAGACCGCCCCGGGCGAGGTCGGCCCGCGCCAGCCCTGCCCCTGCGGCTCGGGCAAGCGCTACAAGGCGTGCCACGGCGCGCCGGGCGGCGGCCAGGTGTTCGTCAAGCGGCCGTTCGAGGGACTCGCGTCCGAGTGCGACATCGTCGCGCTCCGCGAGCTGGTGCCCGCGGCGACCGCGCCACTCCCGCTCCAGGGTGAGTACGCCGACCGCGCCGTGCGCCTCAACACGCTGCTCCCTGGCGCGGCTCCCGCGATGGTCCGCGACAGCGGGGAGGTCTGGCTCGGCCTCCAGGTGCAGCACGGCTTCGGTGACGTCTCCCGCGACCTGGCCGCGGTGCTGCTCGAGGCGCTCGCGGCGGAGCCGGGCGCCGGCGCCGTCGGCATCACCGACGACCCGGGCGCCGGACCGCGGCTGCAGGACCTGCTCGCCGACGAGCCCCTCGCGATCACCGTCCACGACGGCTTCGACTACTGGGTCTCCGACATGGAGGAGTCCGACGAGCTCAAGGCCGCGCTCGAGCAGGCGGAGGGCGCCGCCGCGCCGACCGCGCGCCTCACGGAGGTCGAGGCGGCGTACTGGACCCGGATGGGCGCCAAGGAGCACCTGCGCTGGGTGATGCCCGCGCCCGAGGACCAGCTGCTGACGGCACTCGCCCGGCTGCACGTCGCCGGCAAGGACGTGATCGTCCCGGAGGCGCGGCTGGTCGGGATGTTCCGCGCCCACGGCCTGCTCGCACCGGTCTGGGACCTGCCGGTCGGCACCGGGCCCGAGCCCCTCGAGGAGGCCGCCTCGACGTTCAAGGCGGCCCTCGATGAGGCCCTCGCGGACGAGTCCGAGCTCACGCCGGAGGAGCGCTCCGCCCGGTCGGGCCTCGCCAACCGCCAGGTGACCATCCGCTGACGGAGGCCGGCAGGTTCACGCCGGGCGCAGGCTCCACGCCCGCAGCCGCGGGTAGCCCTTGACCGACAGCCGCCGCAGGCGGCGGAAGCGGTACGGCGCCCCGCCCTCGTGGTGCTCGTCGTGGTCGTCGCGGTCCCCGTGGTCGTGCTCGTCGTCGCCACCCACGTCGCGGCCCGTCAGGGCGCCGTACATGCCCTCGTCGACGAGGACCGTGCCCGGCCGCGCGACCGACGTGAGTCGCGCTGCGATGTTGACCGTGGGGCCGTAGACGTCGCCGAGGCGGAGCACGACGTCGCCGTACGCCACGCCCGCCCGGACCTCGGGGAACGGGTCGTCCGGGTCGTCGCCGCGCAGGGTCAGCTCCTGCGCGATGGCCGCGGCGCCGGCGGCGGAGTCGACGACGATGAGCAGCTCGTCGCCGATGTTCTTGATGATCGTGCCGCCGTGCTCGAGCACGATGTCGAGGCAGGTGGCCTCGAACTGCTCGAGCCACGTCACCAGGTCGCGGTCGGACATCGTCTTCGACCGCGAGGTGTAGCCGACGATGTCGACGAAGCAGACCGCGCGCGTGGACGACGCACCGGCGTGGTCGACGACCACCCGGGACCACGCGCTGAAGAGGTGGCGGCGCCAGGCGTAGGACTGGAGGTCCTGCACGCGCGGCAGCACCTCGTCGGCGAGGGTGACGCCGCCCTCGGTCGCGGACACCCCGAGCTCGGCGGCGACGTCGGTGAGCAGCGCGACCTGCCACTCGGCGAGCCGGGCGAAGCTGCGCCCCCAGGTGCGGATCAGCCCGTCGCGGCGCTCCTCGTCGAGGATGCCGAGGTCCATCAGCGCCTTGGTGTGCTCGAGGGCGGCGACGTCAGCGTCGGTGAACGCCGGGACGTCGTCGCCGACCTGGGCGAACCCGAGCAGGTGCCACAGGTGGATCGCCTCGTCGAGCGAGACGCCCGCGCGCTCCGCGACCTCGACGCGGGTGAGCGCCGGCGCGGCGCCGAGCAGCTTCGCCTCGAGGGCGTCGAGCGACCCCGGGGGCGTCTCGTCCGACGTCACCTGCGGGGGTCAGTCCTGCGGCATGCGGGACTGTGCGACCTCGACCAGCGCCTCGTGGAACGACGGCATCTCGGCGTCGAGCTCGCGCAGCGTCTCGTCGGTCAGGTGGATCGTGTCGAGCGGGGTGAGCGCGACGACCGACGCGGTGCGCAGCGTGCCTCCCATGATCGCCGCCTCGCCGACGATGTCGCCGGCGCCCAGCTGGGCGATCTCGGCGCCGTCGTGACGGATCGAGACCTTGCCGTTGAGGATGATGTAGGCCTTGTCGGCCGGGGTGTCCTCCCAGATCGGGGACCAGCCCTCGGGCAGCTTGACCCGGCGCCCCACGCCGCTGATCTTCGCCACCTCTTGGGGCGTGAACTTCTCGAAGAACGTCGCCATCGCAGACCCTTTCGCCGGTCTCCCCATGTCACGCGGCAGTCGCGTTGGGGCCGACCCTATCGAGACAACGTGTTCTAGGGCAGTGGGTCACGCGCGATGGGACAGCTCATGCAACGCGGGCCGCCGCGCCCGGAGCCGAGCTCGGACCCGGCGATCCGGACCACCTCGATGCCGGCCTCCTCCAGCCGGGCGTTGGTGCCGTCGTTGCGCTCGTAGGCCACCGCGAGGCGGGGCGCGAGCGCGAGCGTGTTGTTGCCGTCGTCCCACTGCTCGCGCTCGGCGGTGACCGGGTCGAGGCCGGTGTCGATCTGGTGGAGGGTGTCGATCTGCATCGCCTTGGCGGCGGCGACGAGGAACGGCTCCGGCGGAGCGACGACCAGCTCCCCGCTGCCGGGATCGCCGGGCGTCACGGCGTACGCGGCGAGCGTGTGGGCGACGTTGGGATACATGACGACCTTGTCGACGTCGACCATCGTGCAGACCGTGTCGAGGTGCATGGTCGCCCGCTCCTGGGCGATGGGTACGACGAGCACGGTGCTCGCCAGTCCGCTGGCGAAGAGGTGGCGCGCGAACCGGTCGGCTCCCGCCGGCGTCGTGCGCTCGCCGACACCGACCGCCACGACTCCGGGCGCGAGCAGCAGCACGTCGCCGCCCTCGACGTACTCGAAGTGGTGGCCGTGGATCCGCTGCTGGTCGGCGAACCGCGGGTGGTGGCTGTAGATCAGCTCCGTCAGCTGCGTCTCGCGCTTGCGGGCCGGCATCGCCAGCGACGTGATCGCGACCCGGTCGCCGACCCAGACAGAGGAGTCGCGGGTGAAGAGCAGGTTGGGGAGCGGGTCGACGAGGAACGCGTCGTCCGGGAGCAGGGTGGTCACCAGGCTGCCGGTGAACCTGCGCACCTCGTCGTTGCGGATGCCCGCCGTCAGGTGCGTGGTCAGCTCCTCCGGGGTGGCGTCGTGGAGGTGGCCACGCAGGAACGACCGCAGCGACTCGTCGAGGTCGAGGTCGGACAGCGCGGTGTCGATCGCCGTCTCCCGGGCCTCGGGCGCGGCCAGCGCCTCGGTGAGCAGCTCGGTCAGGTAGAGCACCTCGACGTCACGGTCGCGCAGCGCCTCCGCGAACGCGTCGTGCTCCTCCTGCGCCCGAGCGACCCACGGGATGCCGTCGAAGAGCAGCCGGTCGTTGTTGCGGGGCGTCAGCCGCTGGAGCTCCGGCCCGGGCCGGTGCAGCATGACGGTCCGGAGTCGTCCCACCTCACTGGTCGCACCCATGCCCGGCAGCGTAGTCGCGCGAGCGTCAGTCCCTGGCTTCGAGGCGGGCCTCGAGGGCGCTGACCTGTCGCTTGAGGTCCTCGATGGCGGCGAGGATCGCGGTGGTGGACTCGTCCATGTGGTGCTCGACCTCGTCGACCATCTCGCTGTTGTCCTCCTCGGTCTGCCGGTCCAGCGCCTCGACGGCGACCGCGATGAAGAGGTTGAGGACGACGTACGTCGAGATCACGACGAACCCGACGAAGAACCCCCAGGCCCAGGGGTGCGCGTCGGCCGTGGGCCGGACGACGTTGGCCCAGTCGTCGCCGGTCGTCACCTGGAAGAGCGAGAGCAGCGAGCTGCCGAGGTTGCCGAAGTGCTCGGGGTCGGTCGCGCCGAACAGCTCGGTCGACATGACCGCGCTGACGTAGAGCAGGATCACCAGCAGGGCGGCGATCGAGCCCATGCCCGGGATCGTCGCGATCAGCGCCGCGACCACGCTGCGCATCGAGCGGATCGTCGAGAGCAGGCGCAGCACGCGGAGGATCCGCAGCACCCGGAGCACGCCGCTGGCCTGACCGCCGGGCACGAACGCGATCGCGACCACGAAGAAGTCGAAGACGTTCCACCCGCTGCGCCAGAAGCGCCAGCCCTCCGCGAACAGCCGCAGCGCGAGCTCCACGACGAACACGACCAGCGTCGCCCAGCCGATCGCGTGGGTCGCGTCGCCGTGCTCTGCCATCCACGACTCGGAGGTCTCGAACCCGAGCACCGCGGCGTTGACGAGGATGACCGCGATCACGGTCCCCTGGAACCACGGCCGGTCGATGAGCTGCTCGACGGCCTGGCGCGCTCCCCGCACGTCCACGTCAGCCCCGGTCGGACGGCGGAGACTCGCGCCAGGGGTCGGCGGGGTAGATACCGAGTACCTTGACGTCGGTGGTGAAGAACGCGAGCTCCTCGAGCGCCCGCTTGAGGCCCGGGTCGTCGGGGTGGCCGTCCACCTCGGCGAGGAACTGGGTGGCGGTGAACTCGCCGCCGACCATGTAGCTCTCCAGCTTGGTCATGTTGATGCCGTTGGTGGCGAACCCGCCGAGCGCCTTGTAGAGCGCGGCGGGCAGGTTGCGGACGTTGAAGACGAACGTCGTCACCACCGGGCCGTTGCCGCGGGGAGCGACGACGAAGTCGCGGGACAGCACGACGAACCGGGTCGTGTTGTGCTCCTCGTCCTCGACGTCGTCGCGGAGGATCTCGAGTCCGTAGATCTCGGCCGCGAGCGGCGGCGCGATCGCCGCCTGCGTCGGGTCGGCGGCGTCGGCCACCTCGCGGGCGGCGCCCGCGGTGTCGCCGGAGATGAGCGGCGTCAGCCCGAGCTCGCGGATGATCTTGCGGCACTGGCCCAGCGCGTGGACGTGGCTGTGCACGGTGCGGATCGTGTCAAACGTCGCGCCCGGCACCGCCATCAGCGAGAACTCGATGCGCAGGAAGTGCTCGGCGACGATGTGCAGGTCGGAGTCGGGCAGGAAGTGGTGGATGTCGGCCACCCGGCCGGCGATCGAGTTGTCGATCGGGATCATCGCCAGGTCGGCCTCGCCGTTGGTCATCGCCGCGAACACGTCCTCGAACGACGCGCACGGCACCGCCTCCCAGTCGGGATAGTGCTGCTTGCACACGAGGTGGGAGTTGGCGCCGGGCTCTCCCTGGTAGGCGATGCGGGACACGGGGCGGGACATGGCGGCAAGGGTAGGGGGAAGCGAGCGAGCACCGCCCGGGTCCCGGCCGTCCGTGGACCGCGGTGCGCACCGCAGCACAGGTAAGGCTAGCCTTCCTTCGTGACCACGACCGAGATCGCGCCCGCGCGCGTCCGACCCGAGCGCCGGGTCGTCGCGCGCGGCCGCGGCCCGCGCGTCGTGGTCCTCGCCGGCTCGCTGGTCGTCCTGGCGCTCGCCGTCCTGGCCAGCCTGATGATCGGCCGGCAGACCCTGGCGCCGACGACCGTGCTCGCCGAGCTGTGGCGCGACGGGGGCGGCATGGCCGGCGACATCGTGCGCGGCCTGCGGATGGACCGGACGGTGATCTCGCTCGCGGTCGGGCTCGCGCTCGGCGCCGCCGGCGCCCTGATGCAGGCGCTCACCCGCAACCCGCTCGCCGACCCCGGCCTGCTCGGCATAAATGCCGGCGCCGCGGCGGCCGTCGTCAGCGCGATCACCTTCCTCGAGGTCACCGCGCTGCGGCACCAGATGTGGTTCGCGTTCGCCGGCGCGGCCGCGGCCGCGATCGCCGTCTACGGTCTCGGCTCCGGCGGCCGCTCGGCCGCGACGCCGATGCGGCTCGCGCTCGCGGGGGCGGCGCTCACCGCCGTACTCACCGCCTACGCCAACGGGATCGCGCTCCAGGACCAGCGCAGCTTCGACACGATGCGCTTCTGGGTGGTCGGCTCGGTGGTCAGCCGCGACCTGTCGGTGATGGCCGACGCACTGCCGTTCCTGGTTGCCGGCGTCGTCCTCGCCTACCTCGTGACGCCGGGGCTCAACGTGATCGCCCTCGGCGAGGACACCGGCCGCGCGCTCGGCGCCCGGATCGGCCGCACCCGCGTGGTGACGGCGGTGGCGGTGACGCTCCTCTGCGGGTCCGCGACCGCGCTCGCCGGGCCGATCGCGTTCATCGGTCTCACCGTGCCGCACGTCGCGCGCTACCTCGTCGGTCCCGACCAGCGCTGGGTGCTGCCGATCTCGATGACGCTGGCGGCGGCGCTCCTGCTCGTCGCCGACACCGCGGGCAGGGTCGTCACGCCGGACCGGGAGATCGCCGCCGGCATCATGACCGCGTTCATCGGTGCACCGGTCTTCGTCGCGCTCGTGCGCCGCCGGAAGCTGGTGCACCTGTGAGCACCTCCTCGACGGTCCTCGGCGCCGGCCGCCTCGGCATCGGCGTCCTCCGGCTCGGCCCGCTCTCGGTGCGCGTGCACCGGCGGGGACTGCTGGTCTGCCTGCTGCTCGTCGCTGCCACGCTGGGCGCGGTCCTCGCCTCGCTCGTGCTCGGCGACATCCAGGTCGGGCTGCCTCGGGTGCTGCTCACCGTCTTCGGCGAGGGGCTGCCGGTCGAGGAGCTCATCGTCCAGGACTACCGGCTGCCGCGCGTCGCCACCGCCGCCCTCGTCGGTGTCGCCCTCGGGATGGCCGGCGCGGTCTTCCAGACGATCTCCCGCAACCCGCTGGGCAGCCCCGACATCGTGGGCTTCGAGACCGGCGCCGCCACCGGCGGCCTGGTCGCGATGCTCGTCGTCGACGCGGGTGTGGTCGGTACGGCGGCCGGGGCCGTCGTGGGCGGTGCACTCACCGCGGTCGTCGTCTTCTCGCTGGCCGCCCGCGGCGGGTCCGACGGTCTCCGGCTGGTGCTGATCGGCGTCGGCGTCGGCTCGGTGCTGCTGTCGTTCAACTCGATGCTCATCGTCAGCGTGAACATCTACGACGCGCAGGGGGCCGGCGTGTGGCTGGTCGGCAACGTCGCCGGAGCCACGTGGGACCAGGTCGCCGTACTCGCGCCGGCGGTGGTCGTCCTGGCCGCCCTCGCGCTGCTGCTCTCCCGCGCGCTGACGATGACCGAGCTGTCCGACGGCACCGCCGTCGCCGCGGGCCTGCCCGCGGGCCGGGTCCGGGTCGTCGCCGGCGCCGTAGGGGTTGCGATGTGCAGCGTCGCCGTCGCCGCCGCGGGCCCGGTGGCGTTCATCGCCCTGACCGCGCCCCAGGTGGCGCGGCGCCTGACGCGCGCGAGCGGGCCGAACCTGGTGGCGTCGGGACTCACCGGGGCGCTGTTCCTCGTCGTGGCCGACCACGCGGCACGCGAGCTGTTCCAGCCCCGGCAGGTCGCCGTCGGCGTGATGACCGGCGTGGTCGGCGGCCTCTACCTGGCCTGGCTGCTGACCCGCGAGTGGAGGAGTGGACGAGCATGACCACCCAGCGCCTCGAGGCGAGCGGCCTCAGCCTCGGCTACGACAAGCGCCTCATCACCCAGGACCTCGGGCTCGCCATCCCCGACGGGTCGTTCACGGTGATCGTCGGCGCCAACGGCTGCGGCAAGTCGACGCTGCTCCGCGGGCTCGCCCGGCTGCTCACGCCGAAGGCGGGTGTCGTGCACCTCGACGGCAAGGACATCCACCGCTACCACTCCAAGGAGGTGGCGCGGCGGCTCGGGCTGCTGCCGCAGGCGCAGGTCGCGCCCGACGGGATCACCGTCGTCGACCTGGTGTCCCGCGGCCGCTACCCCCACCAGAGGCTGCTGCGCCAGTGGTCGGGCGAGGACGAGGAGGCCGTGCGCGCCGCGCTCGCCGCCACCGACACCACCGACCTCGCCGACCGCGTCGTCGACGAGCTCTCCGGCGGTCAGCGGCAGCGGGTCTGGCTGGCGATGGCGCTCGCGCAGCGCACCGAGATCTTGCTCCTCGACGAGCCCACGACCTACCTCGACATCGCCCACCAGGTCGAGGTCCTCGACCTGGTGTCGGGGTTGCGTGACGACCACGGCTACACGCTCGTCGCCGTGCTCCACGACCTCAACCTGGCCTGCCGGTACGCCACCCACCTGGTCGCCATGAAGGACGGCGCCGTCGTCGCCGAGGGCGACCCCGCGGAGGTGATCACGGCCGAGCTCGTCGAGCACGTCTTCGGCCTCACCTGCCGCGTCATCACCGACCCCGAGTCGCACACGCCGCTCGTGATCCCCCGGCGCTCCCGCCGGGACCCCGATGAGAAGGAGAACCGATGATCCGCGCGCACCGCCGTACCCTGCGAGGCGCCCTTGCCGCCACCGCGCTGACCGCGACGTTCGCGCTCACCGCGTGCAGCGGCGACACCGACCCCGACGCCCGGGCCGAGGACACGGGCGGGGCCGAGGGCCAGACGGCTCCGGAAGGCCCCTTCACCTACGAGGACGGCCGCGGCCACACGGTCGAGCTCGAGCAGACCCCGACCAACGTGGTCGCGCAGAGCAGCGTCGCCGCGGCGCTGTGGGACGCCGGCTACCAGGTCGACGGCGTCTACGGCGAGCTCGCCGAGGTCGACGGCGAGCTCAACTTCCAGGCGGGCAACATCGACCTCTCCCAGGTCGAGGTCTACGGCGAGACCTACGGCGAGCTCGACGTGGAGCAGCTGCTGGTCAGCGCGCCGGAGCTGGTCATCGACTACACCTTCGACGGCAAGGGCCTCTGGTACATCCCCGGCAAGCAGGGCAAGACCGTCGACGAGGGCACCGAGACCCTCGCCATCGACGGCAACTACACCGACACCGACACCGCCATCGAGTCCTTCGTCGACCTGGCGAGAGCCCTCGGCGCCGACACCGAGAGCGCGGACCTCCAGGCCGACAAGGAGGCCTACGACGCCGCCCTCGAGGAGATCGGCACGATCTCCGGCGAGTCCGACCTCCAGGTGGCGTTCGTGTCCGCCGACGCCGACGCCGCCAGCTTCTACATCGCCAACCAGGACTTCTTCCCCGAGATGGGCACCCTGGCCGAGGCGGGCCTCGACATCGTCGAGCCCAAGACCGGCAAGCCGATGCACTTCCACGCGATCAGCCCCGAGCAGCTCCCCGACTATGCCGACGCCGACGTGATCCTCTTCGACGCCCGCACCTACGGCCTGCTCGCCGACAAGCTCGAGACCATCGACACCTGGACCAGCCTGCCCGCCGTCGAGGCGGGCCAGGTCTACGAGTGGTACGCCGCGGCGCCGTACTCCTACGAGCAGTACGCCGGCATCTACCAGGAGGTCGCCGACCACCTCGCCGAGGCGCAGCCCGTCGACTGACACTCGCCGAGTCGGCTCGTCGTCACGCCTGAGAAACGCCGAGTCGGCTGGTGATCACCAGCCGACTCGGCGCATTACGTTGAGGCATGGCGCTCGTGCTCGCGATCCTCGCGCTCGTCCTCTCCGCTGCGGCGGCGGTCCTGGCCTACCGCACCTGGCGGCGGGTGTCGCCCGACGACGGGCTCGACGTACCGGCCGACGTGGCCGGGCTGCGGGCCGAGGTCGCCCGGCTCAAGCAGGAGGCGGGCCGGTCGCTGCGGCACCTGGCGGTGGTGCGCTACGACGCGTTCGAGGAGATGGGCGGCCGGCTCTCGTGGTCGCTCGCGCTGCTCGACGACCAGGGCGACGGGGTCGTGCTGACGTCGATCCGGGGCCGCAGCGAGGCCCGCACCTACGCCAAGGGCATCGCCGGCTGGAGCAGCGAGCAGGAGCTCTCGCCGGAGGAGACCGAGGCGGTCTCGCGGGCGAAGGCCGGCGCCTGACGAGCGAGGCCGCTAGCGCGGCACCCGGACCAGGAGCCGCCCGTGGATGCACTCCATGTGCAGCTCCTCGCCGAGGCCGATCGTGTCGCCGTCGAGCTGGCGGGGCGTCGGTGAGGAGGCCCGGACCGACACGGTCTTGCCGGTCATCCGGTTCATGGTGTCGTCGATGCGCGGCTGCTTGGTGAGGATCCGGATCGCCAGCGGGATCCACGAGAGGAACCGCTGCGGGTTGAGGAGCACGACGTCGAGCGTGCCGTCGTCGATCGCCGCGTCGGGCAGCAGCGGCATCCCGGCCTGGAGGTAGCCGACGTTGCCGACGACGATCGTGCGCGCGCGGTGCTTGGTCCACTCGCCGCCGTCGATCGAGATCTCCACCTTCGTGGAGGGGAACATCAGGGACTTCAGTCCGGACCACACGTAGGCCAGCCAGCCGACCTTCTTCTTGATGTCCTCGTTGACGCCCTCCATGATCGCGGCGTCGAAGCCCATGCCGGCCATGACCATGAAGTGGGTGTCCTCGATGCCGTCTCCGCTGACCGCGACCATGTCGATCGCGCGGTCCTGGCCGGTGAGCGCGATGTCGATGGCCGCCCGGATGAACAGCGGGATGGCGAGGTTGCGAGCGAGCAGGTTGCCGGTGCCGGCGGGCACGATCCCGACGGGGATGCCGGTGCCGGCGAGCTCGGCGCACACCTCGCGCACCGTGCCGTCGCCGCCGCAGACGATCACGAGCTCGGCCCCGTCGACGGCCGCCTGCTCGGCCTGCCCGGTGCCGGGGTCCTCGACGGTGGTGAAGTACCAGCGCGGCTCGCTCCAGCCGGAGTCCACCGCCATCTGGGTGACGATGCTCTGGAACTGCTCGACCGACTCGACCTTGATCGGGTTCAGGATGACCGCGAGGCGGCCGCCGCCCGGGAACGCCTGCGGCAGCGGTGCCGCGCCGGCCGCATGGCTGCGGGGGAGCGGGCTGTAGAGAGCGAGCCCGAGCAGCACGACGCCCACCCCGAGGAGGACGCCGCCGATGGTGTCGGTCACGAAGTGCCGGCCGAGGAGCACCCGGTCGGCGGCCACGACGATCGTGACGACGACCGCGGCGGTGCCGATGAGCCGGCGGATGCCGCCGCGCCGTACGAGCATCACGGCGAGGAGGATCACCAGCGCGGCCAGGGCTGCGGTGAAGGACGCATGCCCCGACGGGAACGCCGCGTTGTCGTGGAATCGGTCGCCCGCCTGCCACTCCGGGCGGTCGCGGCCGAGCAGGTACTTGAGTCCGTACGTCCCCAGCATCGTCACGGTCATCGTCGCGACGACCAGCACCGTCGCCCGGCGGTGCCCCTTGAGGAACATCACCAGCGCGAGGACCAGCGCGTAGACGATCGAGGCGATCGTGCCGAAGCCCCGCTCGACCACGTGCAGCGGCACGTCGAGCCAGTCCTGGCGGATCGCCCACCGGCTGGCGGGCCTGACCTCGGCGTCGACGTCGACCAGCCAGGACGGCGCGGCGACCACGATCGCCGCCAGCACCGCGAACGTCCCGAGGCACAGCAGCGACCACGTCAGCTGGGTACGTCGAGAGCGGTCGAGCACGCCGTGAGAATAGGTGATCGCCAGCGTTCGACCGTGATCGCTAGTTTCTCCCTATGAGCGCCGACACACTCCCCGACGCCACCCGACCGCCGCTGCGGCGGCTCGGCAGCTCCGGCCTCGTCGTCTCCGCGGTCGGGCTGGGCTGCAACAACCTCGGCCGGCCGGGCACCGCCACCGAGAGCCAGGAGGGCACCGACCGCGTCGTGCGCGCCGCCCTCGACGCCGGCATCACCTTCTTCGACGTCGCCGACACGTACGGCGCCCGGCCCGGCCTGTCGGAGGAGCGGCTCGGCGCCGCTCTACGCACCGAGCGGGACCGGGTCGTCATCGCCACCAAGTTCGGCATGGACATGAAGGGCGTCAACGGGCCCGACGGCGGCGCGCGGGGGTCGCGGCGCTACGTCATCACCGCGGTCGAGGCGTCGCTGCGCCGGCTCGGCACCGACCGGATCGACCTCTACCAGTTCCACACCCCCGACCCGCTGACGCCGATCGACGAGACCCTCAGCGCGCTCGACACGCTCGTCCGCGACGGCAAGGTCCGCTACGTCGGCCACTCCAACCGATCGGGCTGGCAGATCGCCGAGGCCGAGTTCGTCGCCCGCGAGATGGGCGCTGAACGGTTCATCTCCGCGCAGAACCACTACAACCTCGTCGACCGCCGCGCCGAGCACGAGGTGGTGCCCGCGTGCCGGCAGTTCGGGCTGGGCCTGCTGCCCTACTTCCCGCTCGCCAACGGCCTCCTCACCGGCAAGTACGCCGACGGCACCGCACCGGAGGGCACCCGGCTCGCCCGCACCCGCCGGCACCTGCTCGAGGCCGCGGTGTCGCCGGAGCTCAAGCGCTACTCCGAGTTCGCCGCCTCGCGCGGACTCACCGAGGTGACCGTCGCCATCGGCTGGCTGCTCGCCCAGGCGCCGGTCGCGTCCGTGATCGCCGGCGCCACCCGACCCGAGCAGGTCGTGGCCAACGCCGCCGCCGGTGCGTGGGTCCCGCGCCCGGAGGACCTCGCCGAGCTCGACGACATCTTCCCGCCGCCGGACCCGATCTCGCCGTTCTGACGGGCCGTGCGGGCGGCTGTGAATCCGGGGAGCGTCGGCCTGCGTCCGCCGGATAGCCTGAACGCATGATCGACCCGCGCATCCTCCGCGACGAGCCCGACCGCGTCCGTGCCGCCCAGGCCAAGCGCGGGCTGTCCGCCGACGTGGTCGACCGTGCTCTCGCCGCCGACCGGACCCGGCGCGACGCCATCGCGGCGTACGAGGCCAAGCGGGCCGAGCAGAAGCAGCTCGGCGCGCTTGTCCCGAAGGCCCAGGGCGACGAGAAGCAGCAGCTGCTCGCCCAGACCAAGACGCTGGCCGCCGAGGTCAAGGAGTCCGAGGCGGCCCGCGTGGCTGCCGAGGAGGAGTGGAACGCGGCGCTGGAGACGATCCCCAACCTCGCCGCCGAGGAGACGCCGCCGGGCGGCGAGGACGACTTCGTCGTGATCGAGCACGTCGGCACGCCCCGTGACTTCCGGGCCGAGGGCTTCGAGCCGCGTGACCACATCGAGCTCGGCCGGATGCTGGGCGCGATCGACCTCGACCGTGGTGCCAAGGTCAGCGGCAGCCGCTTCTACTTCCTCACCGGTGTCGGCGCCCAGCTCGAGCTCGCGCTGGTCAACATGGCGATGGACCAGGCCCGCAACGCCGGCTTCACCCAGGTGATCGCGCCGTCGCTGGTGCGCCCCCGCGCGATGGAGGGCACCGGCTTCCTCGGCCAGGCGGCCGACGACGTCTACCGGATCGAGGGCGAGGACCTCTACCTCGTCGGCACCTCGGAGGTGCCGATGGCGGCCTATCACTCCGACGAGATCCTCGACGCGGCGTCGCTGCCCCGCCGCTACGCCGCGTTCAGCCCCTGCTTCCGCAAGGAGGCCGGCTCGCACGGCAAGGACACCAAGGGCATCATCCGCGTCCACTGGTTCGACAAGGTCGAGATGTTCGTCTACACGACGCTCGAGGAGTCGTACGCCGAGCACGAGCGCCTGCTCGCGTGGGAGAAGGAGTTCCTCGACAAGCTCGAGCTGGCCTATCGCGTCATCGACGTCGCCGCCGGCGACCTCGGCCTCAGCGCGATCCGGAAGTTCGACTGCGAGGCGTGGATCCCGACGCAGGAGAAGTACCGCGAGCTCACCTCGACCTCCAACTGCACCGAGTTCCAGAGCCGTCGCCTCGACATCCGCGCCCGCGACGACGGCGGCACGCGGCCCGCCGCCACGCTCAACGGCACGCTGACCGCGATCACGCGCGCCATCGTCGCGATCCTCGAGACCCACCAGCAGCCCGACGGCTCGGTGCGGCTGCCGGCCGCGCTCCGCCCCTACATGGGTGGCGTCGAAGAGCTGAAGCCCGTCGTTGCATCATGACCGAACCCCCCGCCGGCTGGCAGCCCAAGCTGGTCGCGCTCGACATCGACGGCACCCTGCTCAAGTGGGTCGTCGGCCAGGGCTCCACGCACGAGGAGGTCCCGCCCGCGGTGCACGCGGCGGTCGGCCGGGTGCTCGACGCCGGCGCCCACGTCGTGCTCGCGTCCGGGCGAGCACCGCACAGCATGACGACGATCGCCGACCTGCTCGACCTGCACGGCCACGGCGACCGACTCTGGATCGTGGCGTCCAACGGCTCGGTGCTGCTGCGCTACCCGCCGGAGGAGATCGTCCACGAGGAGACCTTCGACGCGGCGCCCGCCGTCGCTGCGATCCTCCAGCGGCACCCCGACGCGCTCGTCGCGATCGAGGAGCGCGGCGTCGGCTACCGCGTGTCCGCGCCCTTCCCGACCGGTGAGCTCGGCGGCGAGGAGATCGTCACCGACATCGACGAGCTCGTCGCCGGACCGGTGAGCCGCGTGATCATCCGCGACCCGCAGGCCACCGCCGACGACTTCGTGCAGATGGCCGCCGAGCTCGGGCTGCACGGCACCGACTACGTCGTCGGGTGGACCGCGTGGCTCGACCTCTCGCCGGTCGGAGTCTCGAAGGCGTCGGGCCTCGCCCACGTCGCCGAGCAGCTCGGCGTCGACCGTGCCGACGTGCTGGCGATCGGCGACGGACGCAACGACCTCGAGATGCTGCGCTGGGCGGGGCGCGGGGTCGCCATGGGCCAGGCCGTGCAGGAGGTCCACGACGCCGCTGACGCGTCGACCGGCACCGTCGACGAGGACGGCGCCGCGACCGAGCTGGACCGCTGGTTTCGAGACGCCTCGTCCCTCGGCTCCTCAACCCAAGGGTTTGCGTGAACGCCTCGTCCCTCGGCTCCTCGACCCAGGGGTTTGCCTGAGATGGCCGGTCTGCCGGCGCTCATCAGCTCCGACCGGATCCGGCTCTTCCTGATCTCGCCCGAGGAGGCGGCCGACATGGTCGCAGGCCGCCGGCACGACGACCGCTGGCACCCCGACTACCCGCGCAAGGACGACGTCGACGCCGCGTCGATGATCCGCGCCGGCGGCGACGGGGCAGACGGGGCCGACGGGGCCACGTGGGGCCCGCGCCACATCGTGCTCGACCGGCTCGCCGTCGGCTCGATCGGCTGCTTCGGTCCACCGGTCGACGGCGAGACCGAGGTCGGCTACGGCTTGGTGCCGGACGCCCGGGGACGCGGTGTCGCGACCGAGGCCCTCGGCCTGCTCGCGGCCGAGGCCGACAAGGTCGGCGTCCGGCTGCGCGCGAGCGTCGCCCCGGACAACACGTCCAGCCTGCGGGTGCTCGCGAAGTGCGGCTTCTCCGACCTGCGCGGCACGACCGAGGACGGCGAGCTGGTGATGGTACGGCGGCCGCGTCCCGCCTCGTGAGCGGCGAGCCCGTGTGCCTGCGTTCCCGGCGATCTGGTGAGATGGACGGGTGACCGTGCTCCGGACTGCCGCCGTCGCGGCTGCTGCCCTCGCCGCAGTAGCCGCGGGCGCCGTACCGCCTGCGGCGCCGGCCGCTGCCGCCACCGCGCCGACGAGGGCCGCTGTGTGCGCTCCGCTCGACCTCGCCGACGTCGAACCGCAGCAGGTGCGCGACTACGCCGCCGAGGTCGACTTCGTGTTCGTCGGCCGGGTGCTCGACCGCAGGGCGTTGCGGCCGCAGACCAGCGGGCTCCGCCCGAGGACGGCCGGCTACATCCACACCGTCACGGTGAAGGCCGCGCTCCAGGGCGACGTCCGCAACGTCGTCAAGGTGCTGACCACCGACGCCCGCGCGACCGGGCTCGGCCCGCTGCGGCCGCGATCGGACTACCTGTTCTTCGCCGACGAGGTCGACACCGACCGCGCCGGCGCCCTCACCGAGGACCGGCGGTTCGAGGCCCTGCAGTGCTCGGGCACGACCGAGCTCGACGAGCCGATGACCAGTCGCGTCGAGCGCGACCTCGAGCAGGCGCTCCGCGCCCCCGAGGAGCCGGGCATGCCCGTCGAGCTGACCGAGCCCGACGGCGGCGCGACCGAGCCCCCGTCGCTCACCCGGGCGATCGCGCCCGGCGTCGCGCTGGGGCTGGTCGGGCTGCTCGGCCTGCTGCTGTTCTCGCGGGTCGGCCGGCGGGCCTAGGCGCTTCGCGCCTGGCTCCCTCGCTAGAGGTACATCCCGCCGCCGGAGGAGTTGCCCTCCTCGGGCGACGCCTGCTCCGGCTGCCCGGGCTGACCTGGATGGCCCGGCTGACCGGGCTGGCCGCCGAGCATCCCGGGCGGCAGCGCGCGGCGGATCTGCTCGAACTGCGCGCGGGCCGCCATCTGCTGGGCGTAGATCGCGGTCTGGATGCCGTGGAAGAGACCCTCCAGCCAGCCCACGAGCTGCGCCTGCGCGATCCGCAGCTCCGACTCCGACGGGGTGGCGTTCTCGGTGAACGGCAGCGAGAGCCGGTTGAGCTCCTCGACGAGCTCGGGGGCGAGGCCCTGCTCGAGCTCCTTGATGGAGGAGCGGTGGATCTCGGCGAGCCGGTTGCGGCTGGCCTCGTCGAGCGGGGCCGCCTTCACCTCCTCGAGCAGCTGGCGGATCATGCTGCCGATCCGCATCACCTTGGCGGGCTGCTCGACCAGGTCGGTCAGCGAGGTCTCGTCGTCGTCGCCGTCGTCGCCGTCGTCGCCCGCGGCGGCCTCGCCGTCGGTCGGGATGGCGCCGATCGGCCGCCCGTCGGGGCCGATGACCACGATCCGCTGCTCCTCGTCCTGGGGGGTGCTCTCCGTCATGGCTCCGAGCCTAGTCGGCGCCGGTTCCGGCGGATCACAGCGTCAGGAGGACCTTGCCGACGTGCGAGCTCTCCTCGAGCATCCGGTGCGCGTCGGCGACCTGCTCCAACGGCATCGTGGCGTGCACGATCGGCTTCACCGAGCCGTCGGCGACGAGCGGCCACACGTGCTCGACCACGGACGCACAGATCGCCGCCTTGTCGTCGGCCGGCCGCGACCGCAGCGTGGTCGCGATGACCGCGCCGCGCTTGCGCAGCAGCGCGCTGATGTCGAGCTCGCCCTTGACCCCGCCCTGCATGCCGATGATCACCAGGCGGCCCTGGTCGGCGAGCACGTCGACGTTGCGCTGGAGGTACTTCGCCCCCATGTTGTCGAGCACGACGTCGGCACCGCCCGCGCGGTCCTCGGTCCTCGTGCGCGACCGCACCACCTCGACGAAGTCCTCCTCGCGGTAGTCGATCGCCACCTCGGCGCCCAGCTCCACGCAGGTGGCGCGCTTCTCCGCCGTACCCGCCGTCGTGAAGACCCGAGCGCCCAGCCGGCTGGCCAGCTGGATCGCGAACGTGCCGATGCCGCCGGCGCCGCCGTGGACGAGGAACACGTCGTCGGGCCGCAGCCCGGCCACCATGAAGACGTTGGACCACACCGTGCACGCGACCTCGGGGATCGCGGCGGCGGTCACGAGGTCGATGCCGTCGGGCACCGGCATCAGCTGGCCGGCGGGCACCGCGACCTTCGAGGCGTAGCCGCCTCCGGCCAGCAGCGCGCACACCTCGTCGCCGACCGACCAGCCGGTGACGCCGTCGCCGACGGCGGCGACGGTGCCGCTGCACTCGAGGCCGATCACGTCCGAGGCGCCGGGCGGCGGTGGGTAGAACCCCTGCCGCTGCAGCAGGTCGGCGCGGTTGACGGCCGTGGCGACCACGTCGACGACGACCTCGCCGGGTGCGGGCTCGGGGTCGGGGAGCTCCCCGACCGAGAGGATCTCCGGGCCACCCTTGCCGTCCGCGATGACTGCACGCATGACGTGCAGGCTAGCCAGGGTGTCGAGGCCCTAGACCGTGGCCTCTTCCTCCTCCTCGTCGAACTCGAGCTCGTCGAGGTCGTCGAGCTCCTCGACCGTGTCGTCATCGTCGTCGTCGACCGCGTCGGCCGGCCGGTCCCAGGACTCGGCGAGCTCCTGCACCTGAGCGGCCATCCGCTCGATCCGTTCCGGCCCGGCCTCGCGCACCCCGGCAGCCACCCCCAGCAGGAACGCCGTGACCGGACCGGCGTTCGACGCGACGTTCTCGACCGCGATGTCCGCGATGTCGGCGAGCAGCACCTCGTCGGCCTCGGTCTCGACATCGAGCAGGTCGCTCAGCTCATCGATCCAGTCGTGGAGGTTCACCAGACCAGAGTGCAAAACTCGGGAGCCCCTGACAAGGGTTTTGAGAAGGCCGTCAGTCGCCCATGTCGCGAAGGTCCGTCCACGAGTCGACGTCGCGGTGCTCCTCGCCCGTCGGTGCGACGTCGACGAGGTCCAGCGGCTCCAGCAACGACCGCAACGAGGCGCCGTGCTGGGCCTCCCGGTCCGGCCGCTCCGCGTCGAGCCGTGCCGTCGACACCACGAAGGCCAGCTGCCGCCGGCCGTCCGGGTCGGTGAGGACGGCGCCGTCGTGGCCGGCCGCGGCGTCGTACAGCCGCCGGATCGTGGAGGTCGTCACGTTGGGCATGTCGACGGCGAGCACCACCAACGACGGCGTACGCCGCAGCAGCGAGTCGCGCCCGGTGAGGAGGCCGGCGACCGGCCCGCCGTAGCGCGGGTCCTCGACGACGAACGTCACCGGGCGGTCGGTGGGCACGTGCTGGCCGACGACGACCACCTCGGCCGCGTCGATGACGGCGTCGAGGGTGCGCTCGAGGAGCGTGCGGCCGCGGAGCTCGATCGTGGCCTTGTCGGCACCGCCGAGGCGGGTGGCCTGGCCGCCCGCGAGGATGATCGCGGCGAAGCTGGTCAGTCCTGGCTCGATCACCCCTGGAGTCTCCCAGCCGGGCGCGCTCGGGACACCTGGGAGACTGGAATCGTGAGCGAGACCACCCCGACGCTGCGGATCGCGCTGGTGCAGGCGGCATCGACCCTCGACCCCGAGGCCAACCGCGCGGCGCTCGACGAGCTGACGCCCGAGGGTCACGACCTGGTCGTCTTCCCCGAGGCGTTCGCCCGCGACTTCGGCGAGGCCGGGTCCGACGTCAGCGCTTTCGCCGAGGCGGTCGACGGCCCGTTCGCGAGCGAGGTCGCACGGGTGGCGGCGGAGCGCCGTACGACGCTGCTGGCCGGCATGTTCGAGCGCGGCGACGACCCGGCACGGCCCGCGAACACCCTGGTGCTGCGGGGCGCGGCGACGGCCGACTACCGCAAGATCCACCTCTACGACTCGTTCGGCTACCGCGAGTCCGACCGGCTCACCGCGGGCCCGCTGGAGCCGGTGGTCGTCGAGGTCGGCGGCTGGCAGGTCGGGCTGATGACCTGCTACGACCTGCGCTTCCCCGAGCTCGCGCGGGCGCTCGTCGACCGCGGCGCGGAGCTGATCGTGGTGCCGGCGGCGTGGGTGGCCGGCGAGCGGAAGGTGCGCCACTGGCAGACGCTGCTCACCGCCCGGGCGATCGAGAACACCGTCTACGTCGCTGCCGTCGGCCAGCCGGCGCCCCGCTACACGGGGCACTCGATGGTCGTCGATCCCCTCGGCGACGTCGTCGCGGAGGCGGGTCCGGGCAGTCCCGACCGGCCCGAGGTGGTCGCCGCGACCCTCGACCGCGACCTGCTCGACGGCGCACGCCGGACCAATCCCTCCCTCGCGAACCGGCGTCTGTAGGCTCGTCGCCCGTGTCCCGCGCCGCACCCTCCCCGCTCCAGGAGCGGCTGCGCCGGATCTCGGAGTCACGGCTGCCGGTGACGGTGTGGCTGCTCGTGGTCGCCGCAGCGACCGCCGTCCTCGTGTGCGCCATGGTGCCGGTCGGCCCCGACTGGCTCGGTACGGCGGGCGCGGTCGCCATCGCGAGCACCTTCACCTGGGCGCTCGCCGCGCGGACGGGCGGGCGCCCGGTGATCTTCGGGCTGGTGGCGCTGGCGTTCGCGCTCGCGGTGGTGCTCGCCGGCCACGAGTTCCTCCGCACCGGGGCCGCGGTGCTCACGGCGGGCATCGCCGCAGTGCTCGGCGTGATGGTCACGGTCCCGGCCCAGGGCTTCCTGCAGGCCGTCCGCGAGAGCGTCGTGGCGACCGCCGTCGCCGCCGTCGGCGCCCTCGGCGCGGTGGGCTTCGAGCCGACGATCCGCGTGGTGCGCTTCGAGTACGTCACGCTCGGCCTGGCGCTGGTCGGCGCGTTCCTGCTCGTCTACCGGCTCGGCGCCGGCCTGCACGGCCTCGGCAGGCGAGGGCTGATCGTCGTCGGCGGCGGCTCGATCGTGCTGCTGCTGATCCTGCTCTACGCCGAGACCCTGCACCGCTACGGCGCCGCGGGCTTCATCGACACCCTGGACAGCTGGGTGGCCTGGTCACGCGACGAGCTCGGCGCGTTCCCGCGGCCGATCATGGCGGTGCTCGGCATCCCGGCGATCGTGTACGGCGGCCACATGCGCGCGCGCCGGCGGCAGGGGTGGTGGGTCTGCATGTTCGGTGTCGCGGCCACCACTCGCGTCGCGACGGCCCTGACCGACCCGACGGTCGCGCTGCGCGAGATCGGCCTGTCGGTGGCCTACGCGCTGGTCGTGGGCTGGCTGATCGGCTGGCTGCTGATCCGGCTCGACCTCGCCCTGAGCGGCAACCGCGGCCGGCGCCGCCGGGTCGAGGAGCAGGCCGCGGCCCACCGGCCGGAGCCCCCGCGCACCAAGCCGCTCCTCTGACCCTCCAAGAATCGGCCCGGCGCTTTGGACGCGCCGGAGTCGCCGTACCCGGAAGTAGCGCCTAGCGTCCTCGACATGCCCCGAGAGACGACCGTCGCGATCACCGCGGAGATGGTGGCCAACGTCCTGTCCGTCGACGTGCCGGTGGGCGCCACCGTGCAGCCGGGCGACACCGTCGCGCTGCTGGAGTCGATGAAGATGGAGATCCCGGTGGTCGTGGAGACCGGCGGGGTGGTCAGCGCGATCAAGGTCTCGGCCGGCGACGTCGTCCAGGAGGGCGACGTGCTCGTGGAGCTCACGCTCTCCTGAGCCCCGCCCCGCTGGTCGAGGAGGCCGCCGCGCCCCGCTGGTCGAGGAGGCCGGCCACGGCCGTCACGAGACCCTCGGCGGATGGTGAGGGATTTGAACCCCCGGTGCCTCTCGGCACGCTCGCTTTCAAGGCGAGTGCAATCGGCCGCTCTGCCAACCATCCTCGCGGCACCCGGTGCGCCCGGTGCCGACCCCGAGAGTCTAGGACCGCCGGGGTGCAGTTGAATTGCGCCCCATGAGTGCACCGGCTCCCACCGACGTCAGCGAGTACCGCCTGTCCCCGCTGGTGTTCGCGCGGATCGTCGGCGCCTACCTGATCGTCTTCGCGCTGCTCCTCCTCGCCGGTACGGCGCTGGTGGGCGCGCTGGAGTGGAGCGGCGACCTGCTCGTCGTGGTGCTGGGCGTCGGGGTGCTCGGCCTGATCGCGCTGTCGTGGTGGCTGCGCGCCCGCCTGGTGCTCGTCCGGCTGACGGGCACGGGCTACCGCGTGCGGATGATCCGCGCCGCGGGCGTGACCGAGGGCCGCTGGCCGGAGGTCGAGGACGCCGTCGCCGCCACGCCACGGGGGGTCGAGTGCGTCGTACTGCGGCTCAAGGACGGGCGCACGACCACCATCCCGGTCGCCCTCCTTGCCGCCGACAAGGACGACTTCGCGCGCGACGTACGGGCCCGCCTGCGCTCGGCTGCTCGCTGACCGGCAGCGGCCCCGGACGGGCCGGATTCGGCGCGAACCGGCCGGGCGAGTAACCTTGCCCCGCCGGCCGAAGGGTCGGTGAGGAGGCGTCGCCTAGTCTGGTCTATGGCGCCCGCCTGCTAAGCGGGTTTGGGGCTACAACCCCATCGAGGGTTCAAATCCCTCCGCCTCCGCCATGTGGCCCAGCCACGCGAACGGCCCCGATGAGGACACCTCATCAGGGGCCTGTTCCGTTTCCAGGGGCGATGAGGCAGGATGAACGTCACAGCCCACACGAGTCACGGGGGAACGTGATGAAGAAGCTCGCTCGCAAGGCCGCACTGACACTGGCCGCGACCGCTGCGACGGTCGGACTGGTTGCCGTCTCCGCCCCTCCGGCGCAGGCGCTCGACAGCGGCTGGGGCTGCGGCGGGGCCTGCCGCACGCGCTGACCTGAAGGGGTCGTCGGGCCGCGTTCACTCCTGCTTGGGGAGCTCCTTGCCGGACACCCCGAGCTTGCCCATCGTGTAGCCGAGCTGGAAACGTGTCTCGGCGTCGTACTCCTCCTTGAGCTCGGCGACGTAGCCGGCGTACGTGCGCGGGCTCACGCCCAGGCGCTTGGCGCTGACCGCGTCGGCGTGGCCCTCGATCAGCATGCGGATCGTCATCGCCCGCTGCTCGGCGGCGACCTCACGCATGAGCGAGGTCTCGGTGTTGGTGAACGGCCGGGCGCGCGCGAACGCGCGGTCGAAGACGTCGACGAGGTAGGCGACGACGGACGGCTCCCGTACGGCGACCGCGGTCGTCAGGTCGTCGGGGGCGGGGATCACCGCAACCCGCCGGTCGACGACGATCATCCGGTTGAAGAACTCGTCGAGCGTGCGCACCTCGGCACCGCGTTCGGTCACCTGCGCGACGTACTTGTGCGTGATCGCGTGCCGCCGCGCGCTGTGCTGGTAGAGGATCCGCATCGAGACGCCACGCTCCAGGGCCTGGATGTCGCGCAGCGCGGCGGACGCGATCGACGCGGCATCGCGGCCGGTCTGCGGCTGCGCGGTGAGCAGCTCCTCCTCGGCCTCCCCGATGATCGTCGTGAGGTAGGGGCTGATCGCCTCGCCGTGCAGGTAGGTGAACGGTCCCCGGGTCTCGGCCTGCGGTGACCGGCGCCAGGTGCTGGTGAGGGTCTGGAACGCCCGGGCCCAACGCGCGGACTCGTCAAGCAGGCGAGCGCCCTCGACGCCGAGCGGGCTCACGACCCGGCCCTGCGAGGTGCTCGGCTCGACCGCCGTCCAGCGGGGGTTGCCCGGCTCGTGTTGGAGCAGGCCGAGCTCGACCAACAGGTCGAACGCCTTGCGCTGCTCGCCCTCGAGGAGCCGCGGGTCGTCGTCCGAGATGCCGCCGGCCTCCACGACCACCTCGTAGAGCTCGGTGGCGACCCGCTCGAACAGATCGCGCCTCTCGGAATCGAAGCCGGGCATGCGGTCATGATCCCACGACCCGGATTCGGTATCCGTGCACCGACTCGGCTATCCTCGTCCGGTCGCTCCGCGCAGCGGGACGACGGGCGCCTGTAGCTCAACGGATAGAGCATCTGACTACGGATCAGAAGGTTTGGGGTTCGAATCCCTACAGGCGCGCAAATGTGATGAGTCGGGACATGGGTGACACCTGAGTCGCGACGGTCGACAGTCAATGAGCCCCCGGCCAGCGGCCGGGGGCTCATTGCGTGTCGCGCCAGTAGTGCTTGCCAGAGTCGATGCGGTCGGCCGATCCTGATCAGCCGACCTGCGCGACGACCCGCTTCGAGCCCAGCACCTGTCCGCCTGCGTCGAGGAAGGTCAGCGTGAGTGACGTGGCCTGCGACGCCTCGGGGAAGGCGTCGCCGTAGCCGAGGGAGTCAGCGCGCACCGGCAGCGTGCGGTCCACGCCGTCGCCCTCGACGATCACCTCGGTGGCGCGCGGGTACGGCGAGACGCCGTACACGACCAGCCCGACCTCGGCCGCGAAGAACCCGCCGAACTGGTCGGGGCGGGTCAGGTGCTCCGGCGGCCGGTTCGGGCCCATCCAGAGCTGCCCGCCGCAGCCGTACTCGAGCTGGTCCTCGGTGGGAGTGCCGGTCCCATCCCACTGCCCGTCGCTCAGCGCGTAGCAGACGGTGCCCGAGGACGACGTGGCCACCCAGAACGCGAAGACGCCGTTCTCGCTCTCGAACTGAGCCACGAGCTCCGGGTCGTGCAGGACCCCGAGCCCGTTGCCGCTGGT
This sequence comes from Nocardioides thalensis, assembly GCF_013410655.1. Taxonomy (NCBI): domain Bacteria; kingdom Bacillati; phylum Actinomycetota; class Actinomycetes; order Propionibacteriales; family Nocardioidaceae; genus Nocardioides; species Nocardioides thalensis. The sequence continues at coordinate 4,217,085 of NZ_JACCFP010000001.1, read as the reverse complement.
GTTCGGCTGCTCGCTGAACTGCGTCAGCACGCGTCGTACGACGTCGTCAGGCCCGCCCGCGGCGACCGACGCCGCCGTGCCGACGGTGAGGGCGCTCGCCGCGAGGCCTGCCAGCGCGATCCGACGGCCGCGCCGCTTCCTCGCGGGCGCTTCCTGGTCGGTGGCGAGGATGCCGAGGAGGGTCTGCTCCGACCAGTCGGGATCGAACGGCTGAGGTGTCGGCGCCATGTCGGCGATGAGGTCGGTCTTGGTCATCGGATTCCGCCTTCGTTGAGGAGTCGGTTGGGCACGGTTGCGTGCCGGGGAGGAGTGGTGGACTGGTCGAGTGCGGCGCGGGCACGGTGCGTGCGCACCCGGAAGGCGCCGGGCCTGATACCGAGCGCCGCAGCCGCCTCGTCGGGCGTGAGGCCGTCCCACGCGACGAGCAGCAGCGCTTCCCGCTGCTGGTCGGGGAGGTCGGCGAGGGCTTGCAACGCCGCGATCCGCTCGGTGGCCAGCACGCCGGCGTCCTCGCTGGGACGCGCGGCCTCGAAGAGCAGCGAGAGCCGGTCGTGGAGCGCCGTTCGGCGGCGGGTGGCGCGGCGACTGTTGCCGATCACCTTCCGCGCGGTACCGATCAGCCAGGCGATCGGCGGCTGCGGAACCGCGTCCCAGCGCCGCCAGGCCTGCAGGAACGTCTCGGCCACGACGTCGTGGACGTCGTCTGCCGGCACGTGGCGGCGCGCGTACGCCGCGACCCGCGGCCCGTACTCGTCCCAGGCCCGGCCGAACGCGGCGTCATCGGGAGTGCTCATGTGTAGGTAGTGTCCGGCGGCGGCGTGGCGTTACGGCAGCGACCGCTTTGGATCCCTCTTCTTCACAGCGGGGTCCGGCCCCGGGCGGGGCTCCTACTTGCCGCCCCGGACGCGCGTGAGCGCGGATCGGACGTAGATCCCTTCGTCTCGCCCAGGCCGGCGTCGTCACGTTCATCGCTGAGGCCGGTCGGACCGACCCTTCGGGCCGCGCCACGTGCGCTGTCGTCGGGACCGATGCGCGCGGTCGAGCTGAGTCTTGACGTGATCGGCGTCACATGGAAGGTTAAGACAACGTTGTCACGTTGACGGTCATGAGCCAGCCGCTGAGAAGGAGTTCGACAGGCATGAGCAGATGGACACGCAGGCGCGCCGGTGCAGTGCTGATGCTGACGGCGGTCACGCTGGGCGTCACCACCGTGACCGCCACTGGTGGAGAGGTCGAGGACTACCCCGAGTTCCCTTATCCCTCGACGAACTACCAGGAGGACAACCGCGGCCAGCACCACTTCAGCTCGCGCGGCGGATGGATGAACGACGTCAACGCGCCCCTGTACTACGACGGTCTCTACCACCTCTACTACCAGCACAACCCGCACGGACTCGAGTGGGACACGATGCACTGGGGCCATGCCACCAGTGCCGACCTGGTGCATTGGAAGCAGCAGCCGATCGCGCTGGAGCCTGGGGTGCATCCCGGTGACCTGTTCTCAGGTGGCGGCGTCGTCGACACGAACAACGTGTCCGGCCTCAAGTCCGGCGACGAGGATCCGATCATCGTGTACTCCGGCACCAACGGCGTGCGCGCCTTCTACAGCAACGACGGTGGCTACACGTTCGAGACGTATGACGGGGGCAACCCCATCGCGACGCCGGCCGGTACGTCGCGCGACCCCAAGGTCGCGTGGGACCCGGAGTCGCAGAAATGGATCATGGTGGTGTGGTCCGACGAAGGTGGCAACGGTGTCAACTTCTACTCTTCGGAGAACTTGCTGGACTGGGAGTACGAGAGCCGGTTCGCCGCCGGCTGGCTGTTCGAGTGTCCCGACTTCGTCGAGATGGAGACTCCGGACGGCGGCACGACGTGGATGCTCAGCGACGCCCAGGGCGAATACGTCCTCGGCGACTACACGAACGGGGAGTTCAGCACGGACTGGGCAACTCCCCAGCGCGTCAACCTGAACGCCTCCGGTCCCGGCGGCGAATACTACGCGGCTCTGACCTTCGAGAACCTGCCCGACGACCGGGTGGTCAACATGGCATGGCAGGGCGGCAACCGAGGCTCGGTCTGGACGGGCAACGCGACGTTCCCCGTCGAGATGGAGCTTGCCGAGACCGATGACGGTCTGCGCGTGCGCAGCACTCCGGTCGCGGAGCTCGAGAACATCCGCGGCAGGAGCACCACGTTCGAAGACGTCGACCTCACCCCCGCGGGCGCGGAGACACTGCTCGACAACGTGGAGGCCGACACCTACGAGGTGACGGCGACGTTCGATCTCGCCCGCAACCTCGAGCTGGAGCGACTCCAGGACGTTGAGGCACGTCAGCTCGCGGCGATCGCGACCGTGAGCAAGCAGATCAGAACGTCGAACCAGAAGATCAAGAGCTTGAAGAAGCGGATCGCTGATCTCGAGCCGCACCAGTCGGAGCTCCGCACGAAGCTGCGCCGACAACTGGAGGCCGAGCGCCGGACGAACGTCAGGCTGACGACGCGGCGAACGCAACTGCGGTCCGACCTGGCCACGACCCGCGAAGCGATGGACGTGGAGCGAGACCGACCTGCCGCTACCGCCTTCGGTCTGCGTCTTCACACCGACGCCGACGGCTGGCACGACGCCGAGGTGACCTACGACGTGGCCGCGCGCACCCTGGACGGGAGCCCTCTGCCGGCTGGCGATGATCCGAACAAGGTGAAGATGCAACTGCTCGTCGACCGCGGTCAGTTGGAGATCTTCGGCAGCGACGGCCTGTACTACAAGAGCAGGAACATCAACTTCGACAGCCTGCCGGGTGGGGACGGGGTCGACCTGTACGCCGACGGCCACGTTGTTCTGGAGTCGCTGAAGATCACCGACCTGAAGTCCATCTGGAAGGCCGCGGGGGAATCCACGCTGCGGACGAACATCGAGGGACCCTGGTATCCCCACGGCGGGACCTGGACCGAGAGTGCCGACGGCAAGCAGGGAACCTCGACCGGTGATGCTTGGTATCTCTCGAAGGCGACCGGGGGTGACTTCGTCCTGGAAGGCGACGTCCGCATCGACTCAGGCCAGGCAGCGGCGCTGACGTTCCGGGCCGACCGCAACCTCACCAGGCACTACACGATCAACGTGGACTCTGTCGACAGCGGCGGAATGGTCAAGCTCTGGCGGGCTGGCGGAGTGGTGCTCGATACAGTTCCGTTCGATGTCGAGATCGGCCGCTTCTATCACTTCAAGGTCGAGGTGGACGGGAGCCGGATCAAGGTGTTCGTCGACGGTTCGGAGGAGCCGCTGGTAGACGTGGTCGACGACTCCTACACCGAGGGGCAGTTCGGACTCCAGGTCTTCCGATCCACCGCTACGTTCCAGAACGTCACGGTCACGCCGTTGGGCTGATCGCACGATCGAGACTCCACTGTTCCTAGGCGAGTGGCAGCTCAGAGAGCGGCCGGCTCGCCTACGGATCCTCGTCGCCAGGACCATCGGCCCTGCCGATCGAGGTGCGGCCTCGGCCAGGATGGTCTGGTAAGCCGAGGACGAGCTGCGCGTGGTCGCGGGCGTCCAGCTTCGTCATGGCGCGCTGCACCTGGGCTCGGTCTGCGAAGGGGCTGAGGTATGTCGAGTAGCCAGGGGGCGGACGTACACGCATCTCGAAACGTGCGCGTGAGCCGTTACCAAGCATCAAATCACTTGCTAGAGTCAGTTGACGCTTAAGTTTCGCTCGCATGGATGCGCCCATCTCCCCGACGAAGGAGAACAATCGTGACGATTCCGTTCACCGTCCACTACAACGACGCCCGAGCCGTGCGCTACACGCGCGAGGAGAATGGACTGGACGGGGTGAGCCGTCGCATGGTGCAGCGGAGCGACGGCCTCCCGTTCGGGGTGCACCACGCGACGGTCAAGGCACCTGGCTCGTACGGCGGGACGAGCGGTGAGGACGTGGCGATCTACGCTCTCGAGGGCTCGGCCACCGCGTGGGTTGACGATCACGAGTTCGACTTCCAGGCCGGACAGGTGCTCGTGATTCCGCGGGGCTCGGCGTACCGCATCGAGCATCCCGACAACGACCAGACGACCCTCATCTTCCTGACGCCCCCGCCGAGCGAGGGGAAGCACCACTGACCGGGTCGGGGGAGCGAGGGAAGTCCCGTGGCTGATGTCGTGATCATCGGGGGCGGACTCACCGGCCTCGGGACCGCTGTCGAGCTTGCCGATCGCGGCGCCGAGGTGGTCGTTTTGGAGAAGGACGGACTCGGCTTCGAGCAGACCGTCCGGAGCAACGCCGCCCTCCGCCTCCCCGGGCCAGGTCCGCTCGCCATCGAGAGCGAGTCGGTGACCGGGGCATCGATGGTGGGTTGGGATCAGTTCGAAGATCGCTTCGGGGAGGACATCGAGCTCGACCGCGGCGGCTGGAGCACGCTCGTCGTCGACGACGACGACCGCGCCTGGCTGGCGGCGCAGTCGACGACCCTCGGCGTCAGCGAACAGATCGATCTCACCGCGCTGACGCCTCCCGACGAGGTGCGGGCGAGGTGGCCCGCCCTGGCCGGCGAGTTCCTCGGCATGCACACCAAGCCAGGCGGTCACGTGAACCGGATGCGCGTGGTCGCCGCACTGCACCGCGCCGCGCTTGCTAGGGGGGCGCGGTTCTCGGTCGGCACGATGGCGGTCGGCTTCGACCTCTCGCGACGCAAGATCACCGCCGTCCGCACGCTTCAGGAGCGGTTTTCCTGCCAGCAGGTCGTGATTGCCGGAGGGGTCTGGACGCCTCGTCTGCTCGACGCTCTCGGGACACGCGTCCCGATGCAGCGGGTCCGCGTGCCGAGTGGCGAGACGGCCCCGATCGGCGACCGGCTGTTTCCCGGGTTCATCCGGGCGGGCAAATTCACAATGCGACAGAGTGCCGACGGCGTAGTGCGGTTCGGCGGGGGCTACCGGGCGCCCGAGTACGTCCACGACCTGTCGCTCGACGACGTGAGGGACCTCCGGACCTGGGCCCCGGCTCTGCTCCATCACGTGCGCGGAGCGACCTTCCGCGTCGACTGGGCGATCGCCCGCAACGACCTGCGACGCCGGCGGCGACGACTTCGGAACGGACCCGACTTCGTCCCTACGGGTTGGGAACCGCGGCCGTGGCGACGCTACTCGGAGAGCAAGCTCGCCTCCGCGGCGCGCGTGGTGCCGTCGCTGGCGAACCACCGTCTCCAGCGGACCTCGTCGGGAGTCGTCGACATCACCCCTGACTTCGAGCCCTACGTCGGCCGGGTGCCGACGGCCGACAATGCGTGGGTGGCAGCCGGCATGAGCGGACACGGGTTCATCCTGGGGCCGGGCACGTGGCGGGCGGTCGCGGAGGGGATCGTCGACGGGCGCAGTGCGCTCGACCTGCGGCCGTATCGCGTCGATCGCTTCGCGCAGCTGCCATAGCACTGTCGATCCGTTGGCAGATGGGTTCCTAGAGAAGCATAAAACTTGTACAGGCCTTGACATTGCACAGAATCGTGCGTGACTGTCGTCACATTCAATCGATTCGCATCTCGGCCCGACCTAGGAGAAACACCTATGCCCACGTCCATCGGTCCGACGTCCACGAGGGAGCCTGGCAAGTCCGCGTCCGGCCTGGAGACCGGTCAGCTCGGCCGGCTCTCGCTCGCCTCGCTCGCCATCGCGTCGTACACGCCAGCGGTCGGGATGGCGCTGGCCCCTGTCCTCTTCTTCTCCGCCGGAGGCGTCAATGCCTGGCCAGCCGCCTTCCTGGCGATGATCGCCGTCATCGGCGTCGGTCTCGCCGTCGTTGCTTTCGCCCGCCGCTACGTCGGAACCGGGTCTCTCTACTCCTATGTGGGTGAAGTGTTCGGCGCCTGGTCCCGCGTGCTGATGGCGGCGACACTGCTTCTCGGTTTCGTGCTCCAGTTGGCCGGGACCACCGCGATCGTGGGGATCTTCACGGGCAGCTTCCTCTCCGCCCGCGGCATGGGGAGCGCCCTCGACCTCGGCCCTCAGATCGTCATCTACGCCATCGCGATCCTGGTCTCGGCCACCGTCGCCTACCGCGGACTCGACACCTCGGTCCGCGTCGCCGTGCTGCTGACGGTGGTGTCGCTCCCGCTGGTCCTGCTCATCACGTTCGCGAGCGTCGGCAGCACCGGCCTACAGCTCGATTCGCAGCTCGACCTCGGCTCGATGAGCATGAGCAGCACATTTCTCGGTCTTGCGGGCGGCATCGCGTTCCTGGTGAGCTTCGAGAGCTGCACAGCACTCGCCGCCGAGACGAAGGACCCGCGGCGAAACGTGCCGATCGCGGTCATGTCGATCCCGGTCCTTCTCGGCGGTCTCTATCTTCTGGCGACGTTCCTGCAGACGCCCGGGCTGGCCGCGGCGTCCGACGCGCTCGCGGCTGGTGCGTCGCCCACCGCTGCACTCGCGGAGCAGTCGGGGCTCGGCAGCGGCGTCGCGACCGCCACCGACGTCGTCCTCGCGCTCGCCGTGTTCGCCAGCCTCATCGGCTTCGTCAACTACGGGTCTCGGTTCTTCCTCACGCTCGCCCAGGACGGCCTGCTTCCGCGAAGGATCACGAGCATTCACCCGCGCCACCACAGTCCGTCAGCCGCGATCGTGCTGCTTGCCGTCACTGGGTTCGCGGTGCTGGCCGCTGCTTTCCTGCTCGCTGGCGACCTGCTGACCGCCTACAACTCCATCGCGGTGTCGATCGTCTACGCGTGGGTCCTGCCCTACCTCATGATCACCGTCGGAGCCGTGGTCCTGCTGGTCCGCGAGCGCGCGCTCGCGCCCCTGACGATCCTCGGCGCAGCGGTGGGTTTCGCCGGAATGGGTTGGCTCTACGTCAACGGGATCGTGAACCCACCCGCCCCGCCGATCGACGCGATGTCATGGGTGGTGCTGGTCGGGATCGTGGTGCTGGTCGTGTTGCTGGGTGTCGCCTACCAGCGGCGCGTTCGCTCTGACGGCTGAGCGAGGAGAAGGGGTGGGGTCGGACCGTCCGACCCCACCCTTCGGCGTCCCTGGGTCAGAGTTCTCCGCGGTAGTCCCACGCCCGGAAGCGGACCGGCGTGAGCCTCAGCCGGACCTGGCCCGCCGCCTTGCGGTCAGCGAACTCGCGACCCGCATCCGGCCCGAGGTAGCGGGTCGCGATGCGCACATGGTGCTCGTGGACGTCGTCGGTGTCGACGGTGACGGTGCAGGACGCCTCGACGCCGCGGAAGGGACTGGTTTGCTCGTAGACCACGATGCTCGCACGGGGGTCCCGGGTCACATGGCGACCCTTGATCCCGGCGAGAGGCGTGATGACGGAGAACGCGCCGTCACGCCACTCGTGCCACACCGGTGCGAGCAGCACCTCGCCGTCCTTGCGGTAGGTGCCGATCACCGCGATCAGTGGCTCTTCGAGGAGCCCGTCGAGGTCGTCGAGAGTGAGATGACGTCGCACGAGGGCCTCAGCTCGCTGCCGCCGCGCGGAGCAGTCGGTCGAGCTCCGGTGAGTCCACGACCGCCCTCGCCTTCAGCAGGTGCCGATGACCCCACCCGAGGTAGTCCACGCCGTGGTGCTCGATGTCGTAATTGAGCACCGGATCGGCAACCACCGCCCAGAAGTATTCTCGGAGGGCAGCTACCAGCGCCATCAGGCGGACTCTGGCCAGCTCAGCATCTGTCGCGGGCCGTCCGAGATAGCTCCGCATCAGGTGGTCGACCTGACCGTCACTGAGATCTGCGTTCATCGCGAGGTTGCCGAGATCGAAGTCGCCGTAGGCCATCCCGCCGTACTCCCAGTCGACGAGGGTGACGCCCTCGGGTCCGATGATGAGATTCTGTGGCACCAGGTCGTTGTGGCAGAGGACCTCGCCGGCCGGCAGGCCGGCGAAGACGCCGCGCGTCCGCTCGAGCGCCTCGATGAGCAATGGCGTGTCGTCGGCGACGGTGAGCCCCTCGCTGCGCGCGATGTCCACGTACGACAACGTCGCGTCGATGACCGACCAGCGGCCTATTCGGACCGGGGACGAGTGGAGGCGGGCCAGAAGGCGGCCGACCTCTGCGAGCAGCGCGTCGTCCGCGAGATCCGCAGCCGAGGCCGAACGTCCGTCCACCAGATCGGTCAGACAGTGCCCGTCCGGTGCTACCGCAGCCCGCAGCGGCGGCGCGATCAGGAGGTCTGCTGCCGCGCGGTGAGCAGCGAACCCGCAGCCGCGGTCCATTCCGAACCGGGCGCCGTTGGGATCCGCGATGCGGAGCACGAACCGCTGGTCTCCGGTGGTGACGCGGAAGTTGGCGTTGGCCGCGCCCCCGGGGATCTCTGTCGCGCTCCACACGGCGCGAGCGAGCCCGAGCTCGGGCGTGAGCCGGGCGAGCGCCTGCTCAACCGCGGCGCGGCGTGCGGGATCGATCGTGGCGTCGCACGACACGGTCGGTCCGGCCGGCGCGGGCGTGGTCGGGTTCATGGGCGGACCTCCAATGGTCACGGTCATGGCATGTTTCAGACCATTGAAGAGTGAAATGAAGTTCATGACAAGGTCCCGACGAGTCAATCAACAATAATTCGGCCGTCGGGCATGCGAATTGCTTGTCAATCGACGTGGATCCTGCGTACCCTGGCGCTCGAGACACCGCGAGCGAGGAGGAGCAGCCATGGGCGCCGCAACGGCCGGCCACAGGGCCGTGCACGAGTTCCGGATCGAGGTCCCCGACGCCGACCTGCGAGACCTCCGGGCTCGGCTGCTGCGGAGTCGGCTGCCCGACGACTTTGCGAATGAGGATTGGAATCAGGGGTTCAACACCGACTACCTCCGCGAGCTCGTCGCCTACTGGGCCGACGAGTACGACTGGCGGGAGCAGGAGCGACGGATGAACGAGCTCCCGCAGTTTCGCACCGAGATCGACGGTCTGCCCATCCACTACGTGCACGTACGTGGCGTCGGTCCCGCCCCGCAGCCACTTCTGCTCCACCACGGTTGGCCCGAGACCTTCTGGGACCTGGCCAAGGTGATCGGGCCGCTCTCGGACCCCGCTGCGCACGGAGGTGATCCCGCGGACGCCTTCGACGTCGTCCTGATGAGCCTGCCCGGGCACGCCTGGTCCTCGCCGCTGCGCCGGGAGGGTCTCAACTTCTGGAGCGCAGCCGACCTCGAGGTGGTGCTGATGGAGCGGCTCGGTTACGACCGCTTCTTCACCGCGGGGGGCGACTGGGGTGCGTGCGCCGTGGAATACCTCGGGCACGCGTACGCCGACCGGGTTCGCGGGCTCTACTGCCACATGCCGGTGCAGCTCAGCCAGGACGACGACTTCCACGGCGACGCCATCCCCGGGATGCCCTACGGCCCCGACGCGATGCCCGCTCCGGAGGTCTTCGCGGCGGACGAGAAGCACTGGCTGCTCCACAACGAGCGGATCATGAACGAGGAGTACGGCTATGCCTGGATGCACTTCACCAAGCCACAGACGGTCGCCAACGCACTGAACGACTCACCGGCGGGGATCGCCTCCTGGCTGCTGGAGAAGCGACGTTCCTGGGCGCAGACCGGCGGTGACATCGAGTCGGTGTGGTCGAAGGACGATCTCTGCACGACGGCGAGCATCTACTGGTTCACCCAGACGATCGGCACGTCGATGCGCTTCTACCGCGAGCAGCTGCGCAACGCCTGGCGCCCCTCCCACGGCCGCTTCCCGGTGGTCGAGGCCCCGTCGGCCGTGGCGGTCTACCCGGGCGAGATCGCGCCCTACATGCCGCGGGCCTGGACCGAGAAGTACTTCAACCTCCAGTCCTACCGGGAGCACGACCGTGGTGGCCACTTCGCCGCGGCTGAGGTGCCGGACCTGTTCATCGGCGACGTCCGTGAGTTCTTCCGCACACTTCGCTGATCGCCCACCTACCACCGCATGCACGAGAAGGAGTCACAAGTGACCGAGTACGACGTCGCCATCGTCGGAGGGGGGTTCGCCGGAGCGGTGGCCGCCCGTGAGCTCACCCGGGCCGGACGCACCGTCGTGGTGCTGGAGGCGAAGGACCGGATCGGGGGACGCGGCTACTCGACGACCTTCCGCGGCCGGACCGTCGAGCTCGGTGGTCACTGGGTGCACTGGCTTCAGCCGCACGTGTGGGCGGAGATCACCCGCTACGGTGCAGAGGTCGTCGAGACGCCCGGCGCCCGTGCCCAGGAGCTGGTGTACCTGACCCGCGGCGGGCGCCTGCTCACGCTGGACGCCCACGGCCCCGCCCGCAAGGTGATGCGTGCGGTCTTCCGCTATGGGTTCGACCGGTTCTGCCGCGACGCCGAGCAGGTCTTCCCGCGGCCGTACGACGCCGCGATGTCACCGGAGCAGACGGCCCTCGATCGCACGACCGTGCGCCACCACCTGGAATCGCTGCGGTTCATGCCTCCGTTCGTGCGCGACTACGTCGGCGGGATGATGCTGTCCTTTGCCGGCGAGCTCGACCAAGGGTCCGCCGCGCAGATCATGAGGACCTACGCCGCGGCCAACTGGAGCGCGCGATCGCTGATGGATGCCGGCGCGAAGTACCAGCTCCGCGACGGCACCGGCGCTCTCGTGCAAGCGATCATGGACGACTCGAGCGCCGAGGTCCGCCTGGGCGCCTATGTCCGCGAGATTCTCGACAGCGGCGCGGGCGTCGAGCTCAGCTGCGCGGACGGCACCAAGGTCGATGCGCGGTACGCCGTGGTCACGGTGCCGACCCCGGCCTACAAGCAGATCGCGTTCACCCCCGCCCTGACTCCGGCTCTCCAGCACATCTCCGACACCGCGACCGCTGTCCGCGGGGTCAAGATCCACGCTCTGCTCGACCGCCAGCTGCCGGACTTCTTCGCCCAGGGCGCGGTCAACCAGCCGTTCAACTGGATCTTCGCGGAGGACGTCGGCCCCGACGGGACGCTGGTGATCGCGGGCACTCACCGGCACGAGCTCGTGGATGTGGACGACCACGCGTCGGTGGAGGCAGCGCTCCAGCGGTACATCCCGGGTGTGAGGGTGATCGACTACCTCACCCACAACTGGGTGGAGGACGAGCTCGCCTGGGGTGGTGGTGACGGCTCGAAGGTCGGCGAGATGGCACATTGGCTCCAGCACCTCCACCAGCCTCACGGAAGGGTGCACTTCGCCGGCTCGGGCACGGCGACCGCGTGGAAGCGCTTCATCGACGGGGCGATCGAGTCGGGGCTGCGCGTCAGCCGCGAGCTCCGGGGTCTGCTGGACGAGACCGGCAGCGCGGCGAAGACCGAGAAGCTGACTCACGCGTGATGGCTGCCGATCCTGCCCCCGTCGCCGTCCTCGGCGCCGGAAACATGGGAGTCGCCGTGGCACGGCGGCTGCTCTCGTCCCAGCACCGCGTGACCGTCTGGAACCGTACGCCGGGCCGCACCGGGCCGCTCGTCGACCTCGGTGCTACCGCAGTGGATGATCTCGCGGACGCAGTCGCGTCCGCACCGGTCGTGGTGGTCACGGTCAGTGACTACCCGGCGGCGACGACCGTCCTAGGCACTCCGCCGTCGGGGCCGACGGTGGTGAATCTCTGCACCGGTACGCCGGCCGAGGCGCGTCGATTCGCCGACGCGGTCCGCCGGGCGGGAGCCGTGCTGCTCGACGGGTACCCCACCCACCACGCCGACCGGGTCGGCACCGCCGACGCCCTGACCGTGTACGCCGGGCCGCGCCGGGCCTACGAGGAGCACCGGGAGGTGCTCGACAGTCTCGGTCGTCACGCCTGGTTGGGGGAGGACCCCGGACTCGCGAAGGCAGCGGCGATCGCCAGCGCCCCTGCCTACCACGGCGTCATGGTGGCACTGGCGGCCGGCGCGGCGTACGCGGAGGCAGAGGGCATGGACGTTGCCGACTACGTCGAAGTGATGCGGCCGTTCGTCGGCACGGTCAAGGGGATCTGGGACTCCACACTCGACCACTTGGCGGCCGGGACGTGGGTCCCGCCCCGGACCACGATCGACAAGCAGGTCCGAACCAGTCGTAGGACGATCGACGCGTTCGCGGCGGCAGGCCTGCCCCCCTCGGTCCTCGGCTCGGTCGCCGAGGTCTTCGCCGCCGCTGCCGCGATGGGGCACGGGTCCGACGACACCGCAGCCGTGGTCGAGGTGCTGCGCTCCCGCGGCGGGACACCTCGTGACCGCCCGCTCCACGACCTGAGCGCCGACGCGATGCCCACTCCCGAGCCGAGAGAGACCGACCAGTGAGCTCCGCTCCCGCCCTCAAGCCACGTCAGGTCCTCGACCAGGCAGGGGTCCTCACCGATGGCCACGAGGTGTCGACCGACGCGCTCGTGCGCACCCACCGCGACCTCGTCCGCGCCCGGGCGCTCGACGAGCGGGCGATAGCGCTCCAGCGCAAGGGCTGGCTGCGCTCCTACTATCAGTCGTCCGGCCAGGAGGCCGTGCTCGGCGCGGTCTACGCCTTGCGGGAGCAGGACTGGATCTTCACTGCCTACCGCGAGCCCCACGTCTGGTTGGCGCGCGGCGTGAGCCCGTTCGTGATCCTGAGCCAATGGAAGGGCCTGGTCGACGACGGCTGGGACCCCCGAGAGCTGCGGATCACGCGGCTCAACGCGACGATCGGCACGCACCTGCCGCACGCGACGGGGTTCGCGTACGGGCGACGGCTGCTGGACGAGGACACCGTGTCGCTGGCCATCTTCGGCGACGGCGGTACCTCGACGGCCGACTTCCACGCGGGGCTCAACTTCGCCGGGGTGTGGCGGACGCCGACGGTCTTCCTCTGCCAGAACAACCAGTACGCCGAGGCGACACCGGTCCGGCTGCAGACGGCGTCGGACACGCTGGCCCGGAAGGCCGCGGCCTACGGCATGCCCGGCGTCCTGGTCGACGGCATGGATCCGCTGGCGGTCGAGGAGGCAACGCGGGATGCCGTCGAGCGGGCGGTCGCCGGTGGCGGGCCGACGCTCATCGAGTGCCTCACCTACCGGTTCGCGCCCCACTCCTCCTACGACGGCCGTCCGGTCTACCGAACCGCCGACGAGGAGGACGAGTGGCGCGACCGCGACCCCATCCTGCGAGTTGCTGCGCAGCTCGCCCACCGAGGCGTCGATGTGGCGGCACTCCACGAGGAGACCGTCACCGCGCTCGGTGCCGAGGTCGACGAGGCGGTCGCCGAGATCAACCGCCGGCTGGGGGACCGGCCCTCGCGTGCATCGATGAGCCGTCACCTGGTGGCTGATCTTCCGGCGCGCCTCGTGCGGCAGCTCGAGGACGAGGCGGCTGCCGAGGGCGAGCCCGAGCTCGGACTGCCGGTGCCCGACCGGCCGGCGGAGCCCCGACCGGACGGGCCGACGTCGACGCGCACCCAGGTCGAGGTCATCCGCGCCACCCTCGAGCACGAGCTGTCCACGCGACCCGACCTCGTCATCCTCGGCGAGGACGTCGCCATCGAGGGTGGTGTCTTCCGAGCGACGAAGGACCTGCATCTGAAGTTCGGCCTGGAACGCGTGATCGACACACCGTTGTCGGAGAACGGCATCGTCGGCGCCGCGGTCGGGATGGCGATGGCCGGCTTGCGTCCGGTCGTCGAGATCATGTTCGCCGGCTTCTCGTACATCGGCATCGACCAGGTGATCGGCCACGTCGGTCGGATGCGTTGGCGGACCCGTGGACAGGTGTCGCTTCCGCTGGTGATCCGGATGCCCGCCGGAGGCGGCTTCGCCTCGCCGGTCGAGTTCCACTCCGACTCGCCCGAGGCCATGTTCGTCCACAACCCCGGACTCACCGTCGTCTATCCGTCCACCGCGTACGACGCCAAGGGCCTTCTCGCGAGCGCCATCGCGTCCGACGATCCGGTGATCGTCTTCGAGCCGATCCTCCGCAACCACCTGCCCGAGGACGGCGTGCCCGACGAGCACTACACGGTGCCGATCGGGGTCGCGGCGGTGCGCCGCCCCGGACGCGACCTGACCGTCGTGACCTACGGCAACGGCGTGGCCGCCTCGTTGGACGCTGCCGACCTTCTCGCCGATGAGGGGATCGAGCTGGAGGTCATCGACCTGCGCACCCTGTACCCCTTCGACGAGGACTCGGTGCTTGCCAGCGTGCGCCGGACCGGGCGCCTCCTGACCGTGCACGAAGCGGCGTTGACCGCCGGCCTGGGTGCGGAGATCGCGGCGACCGTCGCCGAACAGGCACTGGAGTACCTCGACGCGCCGGTGGCCAGGGTCGGGCACGCCGACACGTTCTGGCACCCGGGCGCCGAGCTGGAATCGTTCTCGATGGTGACCCCGTCCCGAATCGCTGCCGCCGCGCGTCGGATCGTGAGAGGCGGCTGACGTGGCTCTGCGGGAGTTCCTGCTGCCCGACCTCGGCTCCGGCCTGGTCGAGGCCGAGGTGCTCGAGTGGCACGTCGCCGTCGGGGACCGGGTGAGCGAGGGGGACGACATGGTCGATGTCGAGACCGCCAAGTCCGTGATCAGCGTCCCTGCGCCGTTCGACGGTGTGGTGTCCGGACTCGCGGGCGCCCCGGGCACGGTGCTGGCCGTGGGTGCGGTCCTGGTGACCCTCCAGACCGATTCGCGAGCCGAGATCGATACTCCCGTCCCCTCGGATCCGGTGGCGGGGTCCGGTGCCGCGGACGTGCCCGCGAGCAGCAGCCGAACCGTGGTCCCCTCCGGTGCTCAGACGACCGCGGGTCGGGACATCGACCCTGGCAGCGAGGTGCGGGCGTTCCCGCTCGCCCGCAGGGTCGCCCGCCAGCACGGGCTGGCGCTGACAGCCGTCACGGGCACCGGCAGGGGCGGTGTCGTCACCAGGGCGGACGTCGAGCGCGAAGTCGCCCGCCGGACGGCAGAGGCCCCCGTCGCGCCCGAGGTCCTCGCCGCCGAGCGACGCCGGTTGTCGGTCACCCGGCGCACCATCGCGGAGCGGATGAGCCGCGCCTGGCGGGAGATACCGCACATCACCTCGCACGACCACGTCGACGCGGAGGCACTGCTCGCGGCGCGATCCGCCCTCGCGCGCGCGATGGGCGGACCCGTGCCGTTGGAAGTGCTGGCCGTCATGGCGTTGACGCGTGTCCTCCCGGAGTTCCCCGAGTTCAACGCGACGCTCGACGGGGATGACCTGGTTCTCCACGCGAGCTTCGACGTGGCGGTCGCGGTCGACACCCCCGCAGGCCTGGTGACCCCGGTCCTGCGGGGGGCCGAGCGGCTCGGGGCCGCTGCGCTCACCGAGCGGATCACCGACCTGGTCACCCGGGCGCGCGACCGCTCCTTGACCCCGGCGGAGCTCGACGGGGGCAGCATCACCCTGTCGAACATCGGCGCTGCCGGTGGTGGCAGCGCGTCCGTGGTGCCGATCGTCCCGCCAGGCACCACCGCGATCGTGTCGCTCGGGCGTGCCGAGGAGCGCCCTGTGGTGCGCGACGGCGCTGTCGTCGCCGGCGTCCGCCTGCCAGTCGACGTGTCGTGCGACCACCGTGTCATCGACGGGGCGGCGGTACGCCGGTTCGTGGGGGCGCTCCGGATGCGCCTCGAGGACCCGCTGACCCTCCTGCTGTGACCGGAGCTGTCGCGATTTCGGTATGGTGACGCGTGTCCTTGGTGCCCTCTGCTGGATCCGCGGCCGGCCCGTCGGCCGGGTGGCCCGCCCTCGACAAGATCGACGCCCGGCTCATCTCCCATCTGCAGGACGACGCTCGCGGCACCTACGTCCAGTACGCCGAGGGCACGGGGCTCTCGGCGGCGGCGGTCCGGGTGCGCGTGCAGCGGCTGCATGAGACGGGGGTCGTTCGCACCCTGGGAGTCGTGCATCCGGAGATCCTTGGGATCGACTGCTCGGCAACGGTGGGGCTCAAGGTCGACGGGGGGATCGAGGACTGCGCCGGACACCTGGCCGGCTTCGCCGAGACGACCTTCGTGGTCGTGACCGCCGGGCGGTACGACGTCCTCGCGGACGTGAGCTGTCGTACCAACCGGGACCTGGTCGGCGTGCTCGACAGGATGCTCGCCTTGCCCGGGGTGACCTCGGTCGAGCCCTTCAAGCACCTTGACCGGGTGAAGAGCGCGACCCAGGCGCCGCACACGGAGCTGCGCCTCAACGGGTCCTTGGACGAGATCGACCACGTGCTGCTGCGCGAGCTCGAGCAGGACGGTCGGGCGTCGTACGCCCACCTGGCCGCCGCGACGGGGCTGTCCCAGGCCGGTACCCGCGCTCGCGTGCACGCCCTGCTCGCCGCGGGCGCGATCCGCGTGCTCGCCGTCGTCGATCCGATCGCGCTCGGCATCGGCGAGCTGTGCGGGTTCGGGCTCAAGGTCGGGGGGCCCGCGCGGCAGGTGGCGCAAACGGTGGCCTCCCTCCCCAGTACCGAGCTGGTGGCGCTGACGGCAGGACGCTGGGACGTCGTGGGCACCCTCCGGGCGCCGTCCGACGACGCGGCGGTGGAGGCGTACGACCAGGTACGCCAGGTCGGGGGGGTCGCGGCAGTGGAGACCTTCGCTCATCTCGCCATCCGCAAGGAGGCGTACCCCCGCCTCAGCGATCTCAATCTTAATTGAGTTCGCCCTTCTGATTACGAAACGCTTGCTACCTGCCTCTACTACCGACGAATCACTTGTCGTGCCGGTGCATCCGGGATAGAGTCGCGACGTGACTGCGCGCCGCGAGATCGAGGTGAGCGCCTATGCCGCGCCGTTGGTCCGCAGGGTCGCCGTGCGGCTGGCGGACTCGATCGGTAGCGATGACCTCGCATCCCTCATCGATGAGCTGCCGGGCCAGGTGACCCTCGGGTCCGCCCCCACCGAGGCCTGCGTCGTGGAATCGGGCGAGCGCGTCGTGCGGGTGCGATCCGCGGATCGGCACGAGGCTCCGACCTTCGTCTGGGAGGGCGACGGGACCGTCCGGGCCCTGGAGACGTCGACGACCGCGACGGCCGACCGGCTGGCGACGTTGCTCGCGGGCCCGGAGCGAGCGTGGGCTGACCGGTTGAGCGACGTGTGGTCCCGCGGCCAGAAGGCGCCCGGCCTGCCTGCCGCCGTCCGTTTCCGGTGCACCGACGACGGGTCGGAGCTCGTCCTGGGCGAGGGGGAGCCAGAGGTAGAGGTGACCGGCTCGGAGGTCGCGCTGCACGGCTACGCGCGGGGCGACCTGCCGCTGCTGCTCTCGGTGCTGGGTGACGTCGACCTCACTGCGCGGGGATCGCTTGCCCATCTCAGCGTGCTGCAAGGAGTCGGGTTGAGCTGGGTGCTCGGCACCGCGGCGCTGCCGGGCGTCAACGTGGTGGGCCGGGTCGATCGTGGCTGAGCTGGTTCCGGAGCGGGCCGACCTCGTCGTGCTGGGCGGCGGTAGCGCCGGCTACGCCGCCGCCCTCCGCGGCCGTCAGCTGGGGCTGGAGGTCGTCTTGGTCGAGGAGGATCTCCTCGGCGGCACCTGCCTTCATCGCGGATGCATCCCGACGAAGTCGCTTCTCCATGTCGCGGAGGTCGCCGACCAGGTGCGGGAGGCCGCCGCGCTCGGGCTGGTCGCCACCGTCGATGGCGTCGGTGGTGTCGACGGCTCGGCGCTACGCGCGCACCGCGAGCGCGTGGTCGGACGCCTGCACCGGGGACTGCAGGCCCTCATCGCCGCGTCGGGCGCCGTCGTCGTGCCCGGGCGAGGCAAACTGGTCGCTCCGGGCGCGGTGGGTGTCGGCGACCGGACGATCACCGCGGGCAACGTGTTGATCGCGACCGGCGCGGAGCCGATCGTGCCCGCCGGGGTCACGCTCGGGGATCGAATCGTCACCAGCGACGGCGCGCTCGAGCTGCCGGAGGTTCCCGGGCGTGCCGTCATCGTCGGAGGCAACGTCATCGGGCTGGAGATCGGGTCCGCATGGCGGTCCCTCGGCGCCGACGTGACCGTCGTCGAGGCACGTGAACGCGTGCTTCCCGACACCGACGCCGCATTGGGCGCGGCCGTCCGCCGCGCCTTTCGCCGGCGGGGGATGGTCGTGCGGACCGGCGTGGCCGTCACCGGCGTCGAGGCGAGTCCGACGAGTGCCGTCGTGTCACTCGGCGACGACACGACGCTCGACGCCGACGTCGTGCTGGTCGCCGTCGGCCGCCGGCCGCGGACGTCCGCCTTGGGGCTCGCGGAGGCAGGGGTGCGTCTCCTCGACAGCGGACACGTCGCGACCGACGAGCGACTCGCCACGTCGGCGCCCGGCGTCTTCGCCGGCGGTGATCTGGTGGTCGGCCCCCAACTGGCGCACCGTGGCTTTGCGCACGGCGTCTTCGTCGCCGAGGAGATTGCGGGTCTGGCGCCGATGCCGGTCGACGACGCGCTCGTCCCGCGGGTGACCTACGGGAGTCCTGAGGTCGTGTCCGTCGGGCTCACCGAGGACGAGACCCGTACGGCGCACGGCAGTGCGACGGCCACGACCTACGACCTTGCAGGAAACGGCCGCAGCCTCATCCTCGGCACGTCCGGGCACGCAGTGATCGTGACTCGTCCAGACGGCCAGATCGCCGGGGTGCACCTGGTCGGCGACCGGGTGAGCGAGCAAGCCGGCGCTGCGCTCCTCATGGTCGCGTGGGAGTCGCACGCGGCGGACGTCGCCGTGCTACCCCACGCCCATCCGACCCAGAGCGAGGCACTGGGTGAAGCGGCCATGGTGCTCGCCGGCCGCCCGTTGCACGCGCACTCCTGACCTCGCGCCTAGAGCGCGATCCAGGTGGTCTTGAGGGCAGTGAACTTGTCCAGGGCATGGAGGCTCTTGTCCACCCCGTGTCCGGAGAGGCCGCGTCCCCCGAAGGGGACGGAGAGGTCGCCCTCCTCGAAGCAGTTCACCCAGACCGTCCCTGCGCGCACGCGGCGGGCCAGTCGGTGGGCGGCGGTGAGGTCGCGGGTCCACACGGCAGCCCCCAGTCCGTAGGCCGAGTCGTTCGCCAGAGCGACGGCGTGGTCAGCGTCGTCGGCCGGGATCATGGCGAGCACCGGCCCGAACACTTCCTCCTGCGCGAGCGGCGAAGCGGGATCGACGTCGACGAGCACGGACGGATCGACGTACCAGCCGGCACCGGGCCGGGGACTCTCGCTCCCAGAGCGCAGGACGGCCCCCGCCGCGACCGCCGACCGGACGCGGCGCAGGACATCCTCCCGACGGTGCTCGCTCACCAACGGGCCGATCTCGGTGGTCGGGTCGAGCGGATCACCGACCCGGCGGGCCGACACGCGCTGGACGACGAGGTCGCGGAAGTCGGCGTACACCGCCCGGTGCACGATCGCGCGTGACGCCGCCGTGCAAAGCTGGCCGGCATTGAAGGTGATGCCCCAGGCCAGGGCGTCGGCGGCGGCCTCGAGATCGGCATCCGCGAGCACGACGAACGGGGTTTTGCCGCCCAGCTCGAGCCAGACCGGCTTGAGGTTGGACTCGCCGGCGTAGCGCTGGAGCAGCCTGCCGACCCGTGTCGAGCCGGTGAACGTCAGGCTGTCGACACCCCGGCTGCGGGCCAGCGCCGCCCCGGCGACGTCTCCTGCGCCGAGGATGACCTGGAGCACCTGATCCGGCACTCCCGCCTCGCAGCCCCAGCGGGTCAGGAGGAGCACCGACAGGGGGCTCAGCTCGGAGGGCTTGACGACGACGCTGTTGCCGGCCGCGAGGGCGGCGGCGAGCTTCCAGCTGGTGATCGTGACGGGCATGTTCCACGGTGTGATGGCGCCGACGACACCGACGGGCTCCCGCGTCACGAGCGCAAGGGCATCAGTGAGCCCGCGGGGTGCCTCGTCCTGCAGCTTGTCGGCGGCCTCGCCGTACCAGCGAAGCGTGCGCTCGGCCGCCCTGACCTCGACCAGGA
The DNA here is from genome assembly GCF_013410655.1 of Nocardioides thalensis. Taxonomy (NCBI): domain Bacteria; kingdom Bacillati; phylum Actinomycetota; class Actinomycetes; order Propionibacteriales; family Nocardioidaceae; genus Nocardioides; species Nocardioides thalensis. Next base: position 4,197,286 of record NZ_JACCFP010000001.1, on the reverse strand, counting down.
GCGCGTCGCTGACCGGCTTGCCCATCTCGAGACTGATCGCGAGCGCCAGCTCCTCGCGGCGGGCGGCGACCAGGTCCGCCCAGCGCCGGAGAACCCCTCCCCGCTCCGAGGCGCTGATCCCGGACCAGTGCCCACGTTCGAAGGATCTGCGGGCGGCAGCGACCGCGCGCTCGACGATGGCCTCGTCCGCCGACGGCATCGTCGCCAGGACGCTCCCGTCCCGGGGGGAGACGACCGAGATGCTGGGAGCAGGGGAGTCCGTGAGCTGTCGGCCGTCCACCCACATCCCGCTCGGCGGGACGAAGGAGGCGGCGCGGTCGATCCAGGACTGGCGCAGGTCGGTCTGGTTCACTTCGTACTCCTCGGTGTCGCGGCGGCGACCAGCCAGTCGAAGGCCGGGTCGCGGGGATGGAGCCACTCGGGGTGCCACTGGACGCCTAGCACGGGACGGCCCGGAGCTTCGATGACTTCGGCGACGCCGTCGGAGCTGCGCCCGGTGACGACGAGGCCACGCCCAGCGCGAGCGACGGCCTGGTGGTGGAGCGAGTTCACCGTCACCTGGGCTCCGTAGAGCTCGGCAGCCAGAGACTCGCCGTCGAGGTGGACGTCGTGATGGCGGTGCCCGGTGGACCGGCCGGAAGCAAGGTGGTCGAGTGGTCCCGCGAGGTCGGGCACCAACGTGCCGCCGAGCGCGACGTTGAGCACCTGCATCCCGCGACAGACAGCGAGCACCGGGATGCCGCGGGCCAGCGCGGCGCGGAGCAGGTCGAGCTCGCGTGCGTCCCGGGCCGGGTCCACCTCCCCGCGGACGCTTTCGGCCGGACCTCCCCAGCGCTCGGGGTCGACGTCCTGACCGCCCGAGAGCAGGAGCGCGTCCAGTCGGTCGACCACGGCGCTCGAGCCGTCGTACGGCAGCTCGACCGGGAGCCCTCCGGCGTCTGCGACCGCCCGCGAGTAGTCGGCGAAGAAGACGTCGACCTCCGTCAGCCGGTATCGCTCCTCCAAGCCTGCGACGCGTGCGGAGGGGAGCCGGCGCCCGGACACCCCGACCAATGGCTGCTGCACGATACTATTCACACTGTCCGGCGCTACCGGCAAGCGAATCAACACTCATGAGCGCCAATCTATCACTAATCAACGCTTACGATCGTGTTGATCTTGTGTAGAGTGCCGCCATGAGCGACTCCGAGGTCGACGCCGCCCGGGCCTGGCTGCAGCAGCACGACATCCGCTCCGTGCAGGTCCAGGCCCTGACGCTCCAGGGGAGCATCGTCGGGAAGCGGCTCGCCGTTGACGAGTTCCTGGCGGTCCTTCCGGAAGGGATCGGACTGCCGGCGACCGTGCTTCACCAGAACGTCGGCGGCGACTACGCGTTCACGTTCGAACCCGGTCCGTGGGCTGGCGAGCTGCGCGACGTGTGGGCCCGTCCTGATCTCCGCACGCTGGTCTCGCTCGACCCGGTTGCTCGCTCGGCCGCTGTGTTGGCAGATCTCTACGACGACCACCACGCGCCGCTCCCCGTGTGCCCCCGGTCGCTTCTGCAGCGGCTGCTCGGCGAGCTCGGCGACGCCGGGTTGAGCCTCCGGGTCGCCTTCGAGCTGGAGGGCACCGTCTTCGAGGAGCCCTTCGACGTCGCGCGGGCGCGGGACTACGACGGACTCACCCCCCTGGGCTCGCACCAGAAGCGCTTGTGCCACGGACGGCCGCCGGCGTCGTACGTCGACTACGCCGAGGCGGTGACCCAGGAGCTGGACCGGATCGGGGTGCCGTGGTCGGGCTGGGTGAACGAGGGCGGTCTCGGCCAGCTGGAGGTCAACTTCCACCCACAGGACCCGCTCGCGGCCGCGGACGACCTCGTGCGTGCTCGAGCCGCCATGATCTCGGTCGCCGAGCGCTGCGGCCGCACCGCGACCTTCATGCCGCTGCCGACCGCTCGCACCCCCGCTGGTCTCCACGTTCACCTGAGCCTCTGGGAAGGCGACCGCAATCTCTTCGCTGACCGGGAGGACGGACGTCACCTAGACCTGTGGATCGCCGGCCTGGTCTCGACGATGGCTGCCTTCACCTCGCTGGTGATGCCGGGTCTCAACTCCTTCCGACGGCTGGTGCCCGGGCACGGCGCGCCGACCGCGCCGTTGTGGGCGCGGCAGAACAAGACGGTCGCCCTCCGCGTGATCCCGGGCGACCGGAGCGCCCGGCTTGAGCACCGGCTGGCCGGTGCCGATGCGAACCCCTACCTGATGCTTGCCGGGATCGTGGCGGGCGGACTGATCGGCGCGCGGGGTCGTCGGCCTCTCCCGCCGGAGTTCGCGGGGTCGGCCTGGGGCCTACCGGAGGACTTCGAACCCTCACTGCCGAGCGGACTGATCGAAGCAGCGGACGCCCTCTGCGCCGACGAGGAACTTGGCGGCCTCCTGGGTGAGCTGGTCGTCCGCTACTGGGCGGGGACCCGTCGCTGGGAGTGGTACGCGTGCCACACGCAAGGTGCCGATCCGAACGCGGTCACGGCGTGGGAGCGACGTCGCTACTTCGAGTCTGTCTGACCGTACCGACCACGATGCGCAGGAGCAGAACGTGAAGGTCCTGGTGACCAATGACGACGGGCTGTCAGAGGGGATGTACGCGCTGCGCGACGGGCTGCTTGCGCTCGCCGGCGTGGTGGACGAGGTCGTGTGCGTCGTCCCGGACCGCAACCGCAGCGGGAGCTCTAGGGCCATGAGCATCAACGGTCCGGTGGAGGTGCTGACCGTCGCTGTGGGGGCGTCGCCCGTCCACACGTGCACCGGCTCGCCGCTTGATTGCGTGCGCGTCGGTCTGCTGAGCGACGTGGCTCGATCCGTGGATCTCGTCGTCTCCGGCATCAATCACGGGGCGAACCTCGGCGATGACCGTTACTACTCCGGCACCTTCGGCGCGGCCCTCGAAGGTGCGCTGCTGGGGCGGCAGGCCCTCGCCGTGTCGCAGCAGTTCTCGGGCGTCACCTGGTTCTCGCCCGCCGCGCCTCCGCCGTCCTTCGGCCGCGCGGTCAGCGTGGTCCAGGAACTGGTGCGCCGACTGGTCGACCGTCCACTGCCCGCGCGTTCGGTGCTCAACGTCAACGTGCCTGCCGGCGAGGGTGCCGGTCGGCTGGTCCCCTCGCGGCCCGGACGTCGGCACCAGAGGGAGCTGCACATTCGGCCGTCGAGTCCGGGGCGCTTCGACGTCTGGGGGCCCGACGCCGGCGAGCCCGGCATGGACCAGGAACCCGACGCCGACTACCACGTGGTCGCGCGGGGCGACGTCGCGATCACCCTGCACACCCACGACCACGCCGTCATCGAGCGGGCGCGGCGCGACGCGGCGCACTGGCTCGGCGGCGAATGACCGCACCCGTCACCAGAGGAGTTGCCGCACGTGAAGACCCGCCCGCCCGTCCCCCGTCAGGCTGACCGGCTGTACGACGACGGCACCCTGCCCGACGAGGTGCGGGCCGCTCGCCATCGCGTCCGCGCGATCGCCGACGAGGTGGTCGCGCCCGTAGCCCACCGGCTCGCCACCCAGGACGAGCGCGTCGACGGGTTTCCCCGCGACGTGTTCGACGCCCTGGCGGCGCGCGGGCTGTTCCGCCTGCCCTTCAGCGCGGATGTCGGCGGCGACGGCCTCGCCCACCGCGCCACGGTCACCGCGGTGGCGGTCGAAGAGCTGGCCTACCACTCCAACTCGATGGCCGCGATCTTCGACGTCCACTGCATCCTCGCCGGCAACGCGCTCGCGCAGGGCACCGCGGATCAACGCGAGCGATGGCTGCGTCCGATCGTCAGCGGTGATGTCGTCGGCGCGTTCGCGACCAGCGAGCCGGGGGCGTCGAGCGACCTGTCGCCGGCGGCGATCGGCACGGTGGCGGTCGAGGACGGCGAGCGATGGGTGTTGTCGGGCCACAAGCGTTGGATCACGAACGCCGTCGCAGCGGGAGTGGTGGTCGTCCTGGCGCGGACGGGTGACCGCCTGACCACCTTCCTGGTGCCGAGGGACCTGCCGGGGGTGCGGATCGGCACCCCTGACCGCAAGATCGGCAATCGGGCGCAAGTCACCGCCGACGTCGTGCTCGACGGGGTGCGTCTGGGTCCAGAGCACGTGCTTGGCGAGGTCGGGGGTGGCTTGCGGGTCGCGCTCCAGACTCTTACCTACGGGCGTATCGGGATCGCGGCCGCCGGGGTCGGGATGGCGCAGGCTGCCTTCGATCAGATGGTCGCCCACCTGCGTGCTCGCGAGGCGTTCGGCCGTCCGCTCGGCTCTCTTCAGCACTGGCAGTTCCTCGTCGCGGACCGGGCGACCGATCTCGAGACGGCCAGGTCGCTCTACCTCAAGGCGGCCCGTCGCCTCGATGGAGGTGCGGCGTTCCCTGAGCCCGAGGCGGCCATGGCCAAGCTGCGCGGTACCGAGCTCGCGGTCTCGATGGCACGGGACGCCGTTCAGGCACTCGGTGCGCTCGGTTTCGTCCAGGAACGCGGCGACGGCGTGATCGGCCCGGTGGAGGCGATCTATCGCGACGCCAAGATCGGCGAGATCTACGAGGGTGCGAACGAAGTCCAGCGATGGGTTGTCGCGAGGGCAGTGCTGGGTCGCGACGTGACGGGCTGACCCGCGACCGGGCCGGATCCGAACGGTCGAGGAATAGGTTTGGTCGATGCCCACCGTTGAAGCGCTCCTCGCCTTCGCGCTCGCTTCCTTGATCCTGATCGCGATCCCGGGGCCGAGCGTGCTGTTCGTCATCGGTCGTTCGCTGTCGCTCGGACGCCGCGGCGGCCTGTGGAGCGTCCTCGGCAACGAGCTCGGCGGTCTCGTCCCGATCACTGCGGTGGCGCTGGGCGTCGGGTCGCTCGTGGCGGAGTCGGTCGCGTTGTTCACGGCGGTCAAGCTCCTCGGCGCGGCGTACCTGGCCTGGCTCGGCGTCCAGGCGATCCGCCGCCGGCGCGACGGGGTGGGCGAGGCGACGAACGACGCGCCCCGAACAGTGTCGTCGGCAACAGTCCTGCGACAGGGCTTCATCGTCGGGGCCACCAACCCGAAGACGATCGTGTTCTTCGTGGCCGCGTTGCCGCAGTTCGTCGACTTCCACGCCGGCGCAGTGCCGCTGCAGATGATGGTGCTCGGACTGGTCTTCACCGTCATCGCGTTCGCCTGCGACGGCCTCTGGGCGCTGGGCGCGGGGTCGGCGCGGGCGTGGTTCGAGCGATCGCCGCGGCGGCTCGCGGCGGTCCGGGGCACCGGCGGCGGCATGATGATCGGGCTCGGCGGCACGCTGCTGTTCGCGGACAACAAGGCCTGACCACCTGCAGTCCCCGACTCCCGACGCGACGTCAGAGCAGGCGGACCGCGGCCGCTGCCGCCGCACCGACGAGCACGGCGACCAGCATCGGTGCCCGGGCCGCCCAGGCCAGGCCGGCTACGCCGACGCCGAGCACCTGCGCGCCGTCGAGCTCGTGCCAGCCCGGTCCGGCGAGCTCGACGACGATCAGGCCGGCCAGCAGGACCGGTGCCATGAGCGCGACGACGCGGCGGGCTGTGGAAGGCAGGCGCCGGTCGCCGAGCGCGAGCGGGCCGGTCGCCTTCAGCAGCGAGTTGGCGGCGGAGACGGCCAGGATGGAGAGCCAGAGCCTCATGCCGGCTCCTCGTCCGCTGCGGCGAGCAGCCCGACGAGGGCGCCTGCTGTCGCAGCCAACAGCGCGTAGCCGGGCTCGGTCACCAGCAGGAGCCCGCCGGAGATGCAGCCCCCGCAGACGGCGGCGACCGCCGCTCGACCCGACGTGATCTCCTCGAGCACGAGCAGCAGGAAGAACGCCGGGAAGACGACGTCGAGGCCGAGCGTCTGCATCAACGCGGGGTCGGGGCGGAGAAGCAGCCCGACGAGCGTGCCCAGCAGCCAGCACGACCACTGCGGCACTGTGGCCCCGAAGAGCCGGGCGATGTCGAACCGACCGCCGCCCCGGTGCGCCACGACGAACGACGCGTCGACCAGCGCCTGCGCCTGGAGCGCCCGCCGGCCGCGACCGCCCTCGAGGCTGTCGTTGAGCGCGATCCCCATGACCAGGTAGCGCGCGTTGATCAGCACCGCCGATGCGACGGCGGCTGCGGCGCTCCCGGTGTGCAGCGTCGTGAGCAGCGAGAACTGTGCCGAGCCCGAGAACCCGAACGCCGAGAACGCCAGGGGCGCCGCGAATCCCCAGCCTGCAGCGGCCGCGGCCGCCCCGAAGGTCACCCCGAGGGCGAGGGTCGCGGCCGCGGGACCGACCGCGTTGCGGGCGCCCTCGGTGAAGCCTGCGCGGACGCTCACCGCGGCTCCGTCGTACGGCGGGCGTAGTGACGCTGGGCCCGGGTGCGGTTGCCGCAGTCGGCTGAGCTGCACCACACCCGGGAGGCGTTCTTCGTGCGGTCGAGGAAGAGCCACCCGCAGTCATTCGCACGGCACTGCCGCAGACGGTGTGCGTCTTCGCGCTCGAGCAGCTGCCAAGCGGCGAGCGCGAGCTGGTCGGGCAGGCTCGCCGCCGCGAGCTCGAGCGGCATCACCGACGTCACCTCGGCCCGGCCGAGCCCGCCGAGCAGCAGGCGCCGCAGACGCGCAACGTCGGCGCCGTCCGGGTCGGCGCCGAGGGCCAGGGGATGAACGACCCGGTAGATGCGCTCGCGTAGTCGGCGCACCTCGACCGCGGTCTCGTCGGCCACCCGGGACCGGATCTCGAGCCCGACGAACTCCGCCCAACGCGCCAAGGCAGCGCCGTCGGGCAACCGGTCGACGGTCCGGTCCGGGTCGAGTCGCCACGACACGGTGTTGACGAGGTCGAGGGCGAGATGCCCACCGATCGCCTCGGCCCAGCCGCCGTCGTCGTACCGGAGGACCGGCCTCCGCTGCTGCGCCTTCACCCTGCGAACCTAACATGCTAAACAACTTACGCATGTTAGAAACCGAGGAGGTGGGGTCGCACGTCCTAAGACGTAGCCAACCGCCGTCAGGTTGGCCACCAACCAGAACCCGTCGGTCCGAGATGCGGGGCTCCCGGACCGAACACCGCTCCTCGCGGGCCGGAGGGATCAGTAGTTGATGTTGTCCTCGGTGATCCGACGCGCCTGCGCGGCGTACGTCTCGTTGGCGGTCTCGTCGGAGAGGCCGATGTCGGCCGCCGCGGCCTGAAGACTGCCGGCGGCGCCCTCCAGCTCGGTCGCCGTCTCCGCCAGCAAGGAGGCGACGCCGCTCTGGAGGGCGGAGTACGACGACCAGGGTCCCGTCTCCGAGAGGCCGATGCCCGCCGGCCGCGTCCACGAGTAGGCCTGGCCGTCGAGCTCGGACCGACACGCGTTGATGTCGCCGATGATCGTCGGGATCCAGAGCTCGGTGATCTTGGCGATCGCCGTCGGGTCGACGAGGACGGTCTGCGCGGACTCCAGGACCGACGTACCGCCGTGGTCGATGATCTCGGGGCGGGCGATGTTGAACGGCCCGGCCGCGGCCGCCAAGGACAGGTCCCCGTGCGCCGCCTCGAACAGGTCCACGAGCTGCTGCTCCTCGGCCCGGATCCGGGTATTGATCTCGGCCAGTCCGTTCACGATGTTGGTGAGGACCTCCTTGGGGTGGCCCGCGCCGAGGGGGATCGGCTGAGGCGGTGCCGGGGGCTTGACCAGGGCGCCCAGCAGGTCCTTGACCGCTCCGGCCCCGACGTTGCCGAGCGAGGTGGCGACGACGGTCGCCGCGGCGATCGCCGCTCCGCCGGAGGCGACCGCGGCGATGCCGCCACACACCGCGCCGACGACGATCAAACCGATCGTGATGCCCGTGATGTCGACGCCACCCGATCGCGGCCCGGACGCCTTCATCGCCTTCTCGGCGTCGAGGGCGACCTGCGCGATCTGCTCGCGCGTGCGCTGGAACAGCTCCTGCTCGCCGGCCACCCCGAACGCGAGCACCATCGTCATCGAGTGCAGGTTGTCGAGCACCGGTCGCAGCCGGGAGACGTAGTTCTCGTTGAACGCCTCCGCGTAGAGCCCGTTGAGCTCGGCGGTGCGCGTGCTGAGGTTCGTGATGTCCGCGTCGAGGCGCACGTTGGCGCCGTTCGACTTGCCCGAGCCGGCGTCGTTGGTGGCCGTCACCCGGATCTCCTCCGCTCCCCTGAGCACGGAAGACAGGTCCCACCGCAGCGGGTCGGACTCGGCCATGTCCTCCCAGTTGCTGAACGCGTCGTCGATCGCCCGCGGCCAGTAGTCGAAGACCTCGGCCTGCAGGTGCGCGTACTCGGACTCGTCGGGAACGATGTCGCTGCGCTGCCCCATGACCATCTCGATCGCGACCGAGCCGTCCTTGACGACCACGTTCCAGTACACCCCGTCGTACTCGCCGCCGCTCGCGCCGAGCTCCTTGAACACGCCGTCGCCGTGGTGCGTGAACCCGCGGTGCTCCATGTCGGCGACGATCGCGGCCTCGGCGATGCTGGCCTTCATGCCGCTTCCGATCAGCGGCCCTCCCGATGGTGGCACGTGCTCTCTCCTCAGGTCTGGTGGACTGCACGCTCGTACCCGCCGCCCCGCGGCGGCAAACGACCCGCCCGGACCCGCCCGGCGTGCGAGTTGCACCGGCTGACGCCGGGGTAGAACATGTTCTCGTGATCGCCGGCCGCCACGTCCTCGTCACGGGTGCGGGCGAGCGGTCGCTGGGCTTCGCCACGGCCCGGCTGCTGGTGGACCGCGGCGCGGAGGTCACCGTCACCACCCGCTCCGGCGCGTCCGAGGTCGCCGAGCGGCTGGGACCGGGCGTCGTGGGACACGACCTCGATCTCGCCGATCGCGGATCGGTCGACGCGTTCGCGCGGTGGTACGCCGCCGAGCGCGGCCGGCTCGACGTGCTCGTCAACAACGCCGGGGTGCATCTGGACCTGCGGTCGACATGGCGGGAGCCGCAGCTGGTCGACGGCCACGAGATCCACTGGCGGGTGAACTACCTCGGCACCTGGCACCTGACGTCTCGGCTGCTGCCGCTGCTCGAGGAGGCCGACGACGCGCGCGTGGTCAACGTCGTGTCGAAGCTGCACAGGCGGGGGAGCAACGCCGCGCTCTTCGACGGCGTGCGGCCCTACGACTCGTGGGCGGCCTACGGCACGTCGAAGCTCGCGCTGGTCCACCATGCGTCAGAGCTCGGCCGGCGCCACCCCGGCGTCACGGGCTATGCCCTGCACCCGGGCGAGGTCTACACCCGGATCGCCGATCGCGGCCTGGAGACGAGTCCGGCCCTGGCCCGCCTGCGCAAGGTGCTGGCGCCGGTCGAGCGGCGGGTCCTGAGGTCGCCCGAGGACGGCGCGGCCACGACCGTCTACTGCGTCACCGCGCCGGGGCTCGCCGCGGGCTACTACCGCGACTCCGCCCCGGCCGACCCGTCGCCGGACGCGCGCGACGAGCAGGTGGCCGCCCGGCTGTGGGACGAGACCGCCGCCTGGCTCGGGACGGAGCAACCGGAGCGGCCCTGACGGAGGCGGCTCCGCCTCCGGTTTCCGGTCGCATCCGGCCGCTGCGGCGTACGGTGTGCTGATGGCGCGTGACAACGACGTCGACGCCGGGACGGTCCCCGACTTCCTGCACCGTCTGTCTGCCCGTACGCCGACTCCGGCGGGCGGTGCGGTGGCGGCGCTGTGCACGGCCCAGGCCGCGGCCCTGGTGGCGATGGTGGCGCGCTACTGCGAGGCCGCCGAGGTCGTCGAGCGGGCCGAGCAGCTGGTCGCCAGCGCCCATGAGCTGGTGGTCGAGGACCAGCGGGCGTTCGGCGCGGTGGCCGCGGCGTGGTCAGCGCCCCGCGAGGCGGGCACCGACGACGAGCGGCGCGCGGCGATCGACGCAGCACTGCTGGGGGCATCGGAGCCGCAGGCGCAGGTGGTCGAGGCGGCCGTCGAGGTGCTGGTCCTGATCGACCAGCTGCGACCCGCGGCGAAGGGAGGGCTCCTCTCCGACCTGGTCGCGGCCGGCGAGGTGGCCAGAGCGGGATCCGCGATCGCGCGGATGAATGTGGAGTCCAATGTGCGCACGCTGCCCGACTCCGAGAGCCGTTCCCGGCTCCTGCGTCGGATGGGCGTCGCGAAGGGGAGGGTCTGAATGCTGTCCGACATCGAGATCGCGAATGCCGCCGAGCTGCTTCCGATCACCCAGGTCGCCCAGGAGGAGCTGGGGATCGACCCGGTCCACCTGGTGCCCTACGGCCACCACAAGGCGAAGGTCGACCTGGGCTACCTGCACTCGCTCGACAGCCGGCCGCTCGGCAGGCTGATCCTGATGACGGCGATGTCGCCGACCCCGGCGGGTGAGGGAAAGACGACCACGACCGTCGGGCTGGCCGACGCGCTGCGCGGACTCGGGCTCCGCTCGATGGCGTGCCTGCGCGAGCCGTCGATGGGACCAGTCTTCGGCATGAAGGGCGGCGCTGCGGGCGGCGGCTGGGCGCAGGTCGTGCCGATGACCGACATCAACCTCCACTTCACGGGGGACTTCGCCGCCATCGCGGCCGCCAACAACCTGCTGGCAGCGCTGATCGACAATCACGTCCAGCACGGCAACGCCCTCGGGATCGACGTCAGGTCGGTGGACTGGAAGCGGGTGCTGGACCTCAACGACCGGGCGCTGCGTGACGTCGTGGTCGGCCTCGGCGGCGTGCCGAACGGCTATCCCCGCGAGGAGGGCTTCGACATCGTCGTGGCGTCGGAGCTGATGGCGATCTTCTGCCTGACCGAGTCCTGGGCCGACCTCAAGCGCCGGATCGGCGACATCGTCGTCGGCTACACACGGGACAAGCGGCCGGTGACGGCGCGCGAGCTCGGCGCCGACGGCGCGATGGCGGTGCTGCTGCGCGACGCATTGGCGCCCAACCTGGTGCAGACGCTCGAGCACACGCCCGCGTTCGTGCACGGCGGGCCGTTCGCCAACATCGCGCACGGCTGCAGCTCCGTCGTCGCCACTCGCGCGGCGCTGCGGCTCGCCGAGTACGTCGTGACCGAGGCCGGCTTCGGCGCCGACCTGGGCGCGGAGAAGTTCGTCGACATCAAGTGCCGCAAGTCCGGGCTCCGGCCCGACGCGGCGGTCGTGGTCGCCACGGTCCGCGCCCTGAAGTACCACGGCGGCGTCGACGTACCCGATCTCGGCCGGGAGGACCTGGGTGCCGTGGAGCGGGGCATGGAGAACCTCGCACGGCACCTGCGCAACGTGCGCGAGGTCTACGGGATCCCCTGCGTGGTCGCGCTCAACCGCTTCCCGACCGACACCGACGCCGAGGTCGCGCGGGTCGTCGAGCTGGTCGACGACCTGGGCGTCCGCGCCTACCCGGCGACGCACTTCGCGGACGGCGGTGCCGGCGCCACCGACCTCGCCAAGGGCCTGCTGGACCTGCTCGAGACCGACGGGCCGGAGCGGTTCGCGTTCACCTATCCCGACGCGCTGCCGCTCCGGGAGAAGGCGGAGACCATCGCCCACCGGCTGTATGGCGCCACGTCCGTGACGTGGGACGGCAAGGCCGGGCGCCGGATCGACCGCCTCCAGGCCGAGGGGTACGGCGACCTGCCGGTGTGCATCGCGAAGACCCAGTACTCGTTCTCCACCGACGCGACGCTCCGGGGCGCGCCCACCGGGCACGACCTGCACGTGCGCGAGGTGCGGCTCTCGGCGGGCGCCGGCTTCGTCGTCCTCGTCTGCGGCGACGTGATGACGATGCCCGGTCTGCCGGTGACGCCGGCGGCGTCGCGGATCGACCTGCTCGACGACGGGACGATCGTCGGCCTGTCCTGACGCGGGCTCCGCCGGGCGGCGTCACCCGAACGAGTCGGCCTCGAGCGCCAGGAAGAGGTCGACCCGGCCGGCGGTCGTGCGTACGTCGCGGCGGGTCAGCTCGGCGAGCCGGGCGAGCCGGTTGCGCAGGGTGTTGACGTGGATGTGCAGGCGCTCGGCGGTGGCGGCGTAGTGGCCGTCGAGCTCGAGGAACGCCCGCAGCGTGGCCTCGAGGTCCCCGCCGCGGTCGTTGCGGCGGAGCTCGCCCAGGACGCCGCGTGAGAAGCGGGCGAGCGCGTCGCGGTCGAGCATGCCCAGCAGCAGCCGGTGGCTGTCGAGGTCGCGGAACTCCTGGACGACGGGCCCGTCCGGCTGCGCCTGCATCGCGCGGCACGTCTCCCGCGCTTGGGTGAGGATCACGCCCAGCCCTGCCGACGTGGGGCTGACCCCGCCGACCGCGACGAGGACGCGGCCGTCGCCACGGGACCGGTGGACCCCGCGCTGGAGCTCCTCCGCGATCGCGCGCAGCGACAGCCCACCGGCCTGCGGCCACGCCACGAACGCGATCGTCTCCAACGAGCCGCCGACGACCAGCGCGGCGAGGCCCTGGTCGAGCAGGAGGTCCGCGACCGTGTCCGCGTCGTGCGACAACCGGCCCGGAGCAGCCGTCGGCCCGGCGACCGCCAGCACCGCGACCGGCCCGGTCGGGTCGACCCCGAACGCGCGCAGCCGCTCGGCGACGTCAGCCTCGCGGCTCGGGCCGGCCTGCACCATGTCGAGCACCTCGGCGGCGAAGCGCTGCTCGATCGCGTGCACGGCCTGCTGCTTGGCGACCTCGAGGCTGAGGTAGGTGCCGGCCTGCTCGAGGGCGGTCACCTCGTCGGGCCGCAGCTCGCCGTACGCGCGCAGGCAGAAGAGGGCGGCCTCGACGTCCCCGACCGCCGCGACGAGGAAGACGGAGGACGTCTGGCCGTCGAGGTCGACCTCCAGCGGAGGTGGGTGGCGGGTGAGGGCACGGGTCGCATCCCTCAGCTGCGCCGGCGAGAGGTCGGCACCGGCGGCGGCCAGCTGGCGGCCGGTCCGGTCGACGACGACCATCGGCAGGTCGTGCTCGCGCCGTACGACCTGGAGGATCCCGGCGGCACCGGCGCCGCGGGAGATCGCCGAAGCGAGGGCGCCGGTCCGCCGCACCGTGCCGGAGAGCTCGCTCAGCCGTGACTCGGCGAGCAGGGTCGCCGCTGCGCGGGTGACGGCCGTGAAGGGAACCTCGATGGAGATCTCGGCGAGCGGTAGGCCCACGCGCCGGCACGCCGCGATCAGCGCGGGCGGGGTGGCCGGAGTCTCCCTGCGCAGCCCGAAGACGATGCCAGCGGCGTCCGCGCCGCGCACCGCGTCGACGAAGGCCGCCGGCTCGGCCTCGTCGAGCCAGACGCCGTTGGTGAGGACGAGCTCGCCGGGACGGACGTACGGCGCGGGATCGGCCAGCTCGGTGTTGTGCAGCCAGAGGAGCTCGCGGTCGACGCCGTCACCCTCCCCGGGCACGAGCAGCGTGAGCTCGAGCTCCGGCTGCTCGAGCAGGCGGCGCAGGGACAGCATGGCTGTGATTATCCACCGTCTGGCGGGCGATGTCTGTCGACATCTCCAATGACGGCTTGTCGGGCGGGCTGGTGTCGTAGGCGACTCACCCGACGTCACCGGAAGGGGCCTGTCTTGACCGTCGTCACCCTCGCCGCGCGCACCGGCCGGTCGGTCCGGCTCGATGCGGGCGGCGCCGTCACCATCGTCAACCTGTTCGGCCAGCAGGTGGTCGACACCTGGGCGATCGACGTCGCCGATCCATCGATCGTGCTGTCGATGGCCCACACGCGGATGGCCAACGGGAGGCTGGCGGTCGGTGCGGGGGACACCCTGGTCGGCTCGGACCGCGAGCCGATGCTCGTCGTGGAGTCGGACACGACCGGTGGCCGCCACGACACCCTGATCCCCGCCTGCGACGCCGCGCGGTACCGCCAGCTCGGCGCGTCCGGCCACCACGCCAGCTGCGCCGCCAACTTCACCGAGACGGTGCGCGCGCTCGCGCTCCCGCTGCCCAGCCAGGTGCCCCAGCCGCTCAACCTGTTCATGAACGTCCCGGTCGGCCCCGACGGGACGCTCGGCATCGAGCCGCCGGTGAGCCGCCCGGGCGATCGCGTCACGCTCCGCGCCGTACGGCCGCTCGTGCTGGTCCTCTCGGCGTGCCCCCAGGACCTCGCCCCCACCAACGGGTCGCACCACGAGCCCCGCGACGTCGAGCTGCACCTGCTGCCGGCGCTCGACGAGGCGTTGCCGTGATCGCGAGCCTCGTGGCGCGCTTCGCTCGCGGGGAGGACACGCCCGCGGGCGTCGTCGAGGGCGTTCTCGACGGCTACCGCGAGGAGGACCGCTTCTTCACCCACCTCGCGTCCGACCACGCTCGCGAGCTCGCCGCGACGTCCACCGCGCGCTGGCGGTCGGGCAATCCCGCGGGCGGCCTGGAGGGGCTGCCGATCGCGGTCAAGGACTGCATCGACGTCGCCGGCATGCCCACCACCAACGGCTCGGTCGTGGACGCGTCGCCCACGGCGGCGAGCCGCGACGCCGACGTCGTCCGGGCACTCCGCGCCCGGGGTGCGATCCCCGTCGGCAAGACCAACCTCAGCGAGCTCGCGTTCTCGGGCGTGGGCACGAACCCGCACCACGGCACGCCGGTGAACCCGCGCTCGACCCACACACCGCTCGTCACCGGCGGCTCGTCGTCCGGCTCGGCCGCCGCCGTGGCGTCCGGCCAGGTGCCGCTCGCGCTGGGCACCGACACCTCCGGCTCGGTGCGGGTCCCGGCGGCGTTCTGCGGCGTGGTCGGCTACAAGGCGTCGGAGCGCCGCTTCCGCCGGGACGGCGTACGGACGCTCTCGCCGACGCTCGACACCCTCGGCCTCCTCGCCCCGACGGCGGCCGACCTCGCCTTCGTGATCGCCGCACTGGACGGCGGACGCGTGGCACCCGATGCCGGGTCGGGCGGCCCGGTGCGTCTGGTCGTGCCGGAGGGCGACGAGGTCGTGGCGGACGCGGACCCGCAGGTGGCCGACTGGTTCGACCGGGCGGTGCGGGAGCTGACCGAGCTCGACCGCGTCCGGATCGAGCGGCGGCCGCTCCCCGTGCTGTCCGAGGCGCAGGCGCTGATGGACGGTTTCGGCACCATCGTCGCCGCCGAGGCGTTCGCCCGCTACGGCCGGCTCCTCGAGGGGCCCGCCGCAGCCCTCCTCGACCCAGCGGTCGTACGTCGGCTCCGGGGCGCGTCTGCCGTCCGCGAGACCGTCGGTCCCGTGCGGTCGCGGATGGGCGAGCTGCGCGAGCGGGTCCGCGTCGAGCTCGCCGGCGCTCTCCTGCTGTGCCCGACCGTCCGCCACGCCCCGCCCCCGATCGCCGAGGTCACGGCGTCGGACGAGGCCTTCGACCGGTGGAACGCCCGCATCCTGCGCACGACGGTGCTGCTCAGCTATCTCGGCATGCCTGGCGTCAGCGTCCCGCGCGGGACCGGCCGCCAGCTCGGCCTCGGTCTCCTCGTCTCCGCCCCTGTCGGCCACGATCACGCGGCCGTCCGGGCGGCCCAGCTGCTCGACGACGTTCGCGAGCTGTCCGAAGCACCTCCGAGAGAACAGATAGGAAGTCCCGCCCATGTCCGAAGCTCCTGACCGTCACCCTGCCCTCCAGCCCCGCTCTCTGGGTCCGCTGGATCTCGCGAACCGGCTGGTGGTCGCGCCGATGACCCGGGTCTCGGCGACGCCCGAGGGCGTGCCCACCTCCCTGATGGCCGACTACTACGCGGAGTTCGCGTCCGGTGGCTTTGGGCTCGTCATCACCGAGGGCATCTATCCCGACGCCGCCTACAGCCAGGGATACCTCAACCAGCCCGGCCTGGTCACCGACGAGCACGTCGCCGGGTGGCGAGCCGTCACCGATCGCGTCCACGGCGAGGGCGCCCGCATCGTCGCGCAGCTCATGCACGCCGGCGCCCTCTCCCAGGGAAACCCGCACCGCGCGGAGACCCTCGCACCGTCGGCCGTGAAGCCACTCGGCACGATGATGCCGGCGTACGGCGGCAGCGGGCCGTGGCCGGTGCCGCGAGAGGCCGACCGCGACGACATCGCCGAGGTCGTCGACGGCTTCGTCGCTGCGGCGCGCAACGCCGTGGCCGCCGGCTTCGACGGCGTCGAGGTGCACGCGGCCAACGGCTACCTGCTCGACCAGTTCGTCACCGAGTACACCAACCTCCGCACCGACGAGTACGGCGGATCGACGGCCAACCGGATCCGGCTGGCAGCGGAGGTCGTCGAGCGGATCGCGGCCGAGGTGCCCGACGGCTTCGTCGTCGGCGTGCGCGTGTCGCAGACGAAGGTCAACGACGTCGTCTACCGCTGGTCCGGCGGGGCCGAGGACGTCGTGGAGATCGCCCAGGCGCTCGCGAAGGCCGGCGCCGACTACATCCACGTCGCCAGCGAGGGTCGCTCCTGGTTCGAGACCGCACAGCTCGCCGACGGCTCGACGGTCACCGGGCTGGCCCGCGAGGTGTCCGGCCTGCCGGTGATCGCCAACGGCGGCATGCACGACCGTGAGCAGGCGGCGCGCGTGCTCGGCGAGGGACACGCCGACCTGCTCGCGATCGGCCACGTCGCGCTCGCGAACCCCGACCTGCCCCGACGGCTGGCGGCCGGGGACGAGCTGGCCGAGTTCGACCCGGCGATGCTGCGGCCCGATGTCACAATCGCGTCGAGCATCCGGTGGCGACAGGCGGGGTGAGCATGGACGTGGACAGCGACGCGTGGCGCAGGGGAGCGGCGGCGGTGGCGACACTGACGTTCGACGTCGACGCCGAGACCCCCGTCCTCGCGTCGAGTGGCCGCTACGCGCGTCACCTCACGACGATGTCGCACCAGGCCTACGGCCCCGACGTCGGCGTACCTCGGATCCTCGACCTGCTCGACCGGCTCGAGGTTCCGGCGACGTTCTTCCTGCCCGGCTGGGTCGCGGAGCGGCGCCCGCACCTGGCGGCGAGCATCGTCGACCGCGGCCACGAGGTCGCCCACCACTCCTACAGCCACCGGTCCGCGACGGAGATGACGCCGGACGCGCAGCGGCAGGACTTCGAGCGCGGGCTCGCCGTCTTCGAGGAGCAGGGGATCGACGTGGTCGGCCACCGCGCCGCCCTCTGGCACACCACCACCACCACGATGGAGCTGCTCGCCGAGCACCGGATGGCCTACGACTCCTCGATGATGGGCGACGACCGGCCCTACCTCCTCCAGCTCGACGGCGCCTCCGTCGTCGAGCTGCCCGTGCACTGGTCACTCGACGACTGGGAGCAGTACGCCTTCCTGCCGGAGCCGCACGTGGGCAGCATCATCGAGGCGCCGTCGAAGGTCTTCGACATGTGGCGCGACGAGCTCGACGCGATGACCGAGCACGGCTGCCTGTTCAACCTGTGCCTCCACCCGTTTCTCTCCGCGCGCCCCGGTCGCCTCGCGGTCGTCCGGCGCCTGGTCGAGTGGGCACGCGAACGCGGCGACATCACGTTCGAGCGGTGCAGGGACGTCGCCGCTCGGGTCGCCGAAGTCGGCGGCGTGCGCGAGGTGCGGGTCGGCGAGACCGAGATCGACCCCGAGACCTATCCGGACTAGGAAGGGCCGAGCGCCGCGGAGCCGCGGCTCCGGCAACGACGACGCCCGGCGGGGAGACCCCGCCGGGCGCTTG
The DNA here is from genome assembly GCF_013410655.1 of Nocardioides thalensis. Taxonomy (NCBI): domain Bacteria; kingdom Bacillati; phylum Actinomycetota; class Actinomycetes; order Propionibacteriales; family Nocardioidaceae; genus Nocardioides; species Nocardioides thalensis. The sequence continues at coordinate 4,179,754 of NZ_JACCFP010000001.1, read as the reverse complement.
CGATTTTGCCGGGGCTGGCGCCGACGGCCGACGGATGAGAACCTCCACCTGTCCCCGCATCATCCTGTGTGAATCTCCACTGACGACGCGCTTCTGCCGGTGGTTCAGTGGCGGCCATCACACCAGGAGGACCACCACCATGACCACTTCGTCAGCACCGCCGCACGACACCGACGCCGTCCCGTTCGACGCCCACGGCATCGAGCCCATCCCCGCCGAGTCGCGCGACTCGACGCCGGCCGAGCAGTTCTGGATCTGGTTCGGCGCCAACCTGGCGCCGGTCAACTGGGTCCTGGGCGCGCTGGGCATCGTCCTCGGGCTCAGCCTGCTCGAGACGATCCTCGTAGTGGCGATCGGCAACGTCGTCGGCTGCGCGCTCTTCGGCCTCTTCAACGTCATCGGCCACCGAACGGCGGTCAACCAGATGGTGCTCGGCCGCGCCCCGTTCGGGCGACGGGGCAGCATCGTGCCCGGCCTCATCCAGGGCCTGCTCACGATGGGCTGGGTCGGCGTCAACACCTGGGTCGTCCTCGACCTGGCCCTGGGCGTCCTCGCGGAGCTCGGCATCGAGGGCGGCACGGTCCTGAAGTACGTCGTCGCCGCCGTCATCATGCTCACCCAGCTGGGCCTCGCGCTCTACGGGTTCTACGCCATCCGGACGTTCGAGAAGTACACCGTGCCCGCCACGGCGGTCGTCATGATCGTGATGACCGTGGTCGCCCTCTCGCAGGTGAGCATCGACTGGACCACCGGGCAGGCCACCACGACCGCCGACAAGGTCACCGCCATCACCCAGCTGGTCACGGCCATCGGCGTCGGCTGGGGCATCTCGTGGATCCCCTACTCGGCGGACTACAGCCGGTTCGTGCGCCGCGACGCCACGGACAAGTCGGTGTTCTGGGCCTCGGCCGCCGGCATGTACGTCCCGACCGTGTGGCTGGCGGTGCTCGGAGCCTGCCTGGCCAGCGCGGGCAACGGCGGCGACCCGGCCGAGCTGGTGATCGCGACGTTCGGCGTCATGGCCATCCCGGTCCTGCTCCTGATCATGCACGGGCCGGTGGCCACCAACATCCTCAACCTCTACTCCTGCTCGCTGGCGGCCCTCTCGGTCGGCGTCCGTGCCGCACGCTGGAAGGTCACCCTCGTCGCCGGCGTCGTGGCGTCCGTCGTGCTCGTCGTCTTCGTCAGCGCCGACAGCTTCGCCCAGGCCTTCGACCACTGGATGCTGTCGATCCTGGTCTGGATCAGCCCGTGGGCCGCAGTCGTGCTGGTCGACTTCTTCGTGGTCCGCCGCGGGCGCCTCGACGTCGCGGACCTCTACCGTGACGGCGCGGACTCGCCGTACGGCGCGGTGAACAAGGTCGGGATGATCAGCCTCGCGCTCGGCATCGTCGCCGGCTGGGCGTGGCAGTACGGCCTGGTCCCGGTCATGCAGGGCCCGCTCGCCCGACTCATGAACAACACGGACCTGTCGTGGCTCTCGGGCGGTCTCGTCGCCGGGCTCCTCTACCTGGTCCTGTCGCGCCGGCAGGCGCTCGCCCGCAACGCGCTCCCGGCCGTCGTGCCCGAGGCGGTTCGATAGCGGATCCCGCCGCGCAACCAACATCGGGCGACGGTCGGTCGGATGCGGCCGGCCGTCGCCCATGGAAAGGACACGATGTACTCCATGAGCGAATCGAACGCCCCCCGACAGCTGCGCCTGATCATCGAGGCCGCCGACTTCGACGAGGCGGTGCGGTTCTACCGCGACGTGCTCGGCATGCCGGAGCAGCCGGCGTTCGCCGGCGGAGGCGACGACCGGGTGTCCATCCTCCACGCAGGGATCGCGACGATCGAGATCGCGACGACCCAGCACGTCCGCGCCATCGACGAGATCGAAGGCGCCCCGCACGACCCCTCCTCGAAGATGCGCATCGCCCTCGAGGTCGCGGACACACGCGTCGCGGTGCAGGAGGCGCAGGCAGCCGGGATGGAGCTCGTGTCGGAGCCGGTCGAGACGCCCTTCCGGAGCCTCAACGCGCGGATCCAGGGCCCGGCGGGATGGCAGGTCACGTTCTTCCAGGAGCTCGAGACGCTGGAGCAGCGGACCCAACGCGAGGGGTTCGCCACCGACGACCGCCGCGACGACAGTTAGACCCGCCGTGTGGTCACCTCGGCGACGAGGAGGTCAGCCGCCTCCGGTGCACCGAAGGCCTGGGACCCAGCAGCGACCGCGGTGGCTCGCGGGTGTGTCTCCGGTCGTCAGGGAGCTGGGATGAACCGCGCCGGGGAATTCGAGGAGCTCAGGCCTCTCCTGTACTCCTTGGCTTACCGGCTCCTCAGCAGCGTCGCCGAGGCCGAGGACGTGGTCCAGGAGGCGTGGCTGCGGTATGCCGCCGTGCCCGAGAGGCCGCGCTCGCCCAAGGCCTACCTGTCCGCAGTCGTGACGAGGATGGCGATCGACGTCCTGCGGTCGGCGCGCGTGAGGCGCGAGCAATACGTCGGCGACTGGCTGCCCGAGCCGTTGCTCACCGATCCCTACGAGGACCCGGCGCGGTCGGCGGAGCTCGCGGACTCGGTGTCGATGGCGGCGCTCCTCCTGCTCGAGCGGCTCTCGCCGCTCGAGCGGGCGGTGTTCGTCCTGCGCGACGTGTTCGCCTACGACTTCTCGGAGGTCGCCGCCGCGGTCGACAGGACCGAGGCCGCGTGCCGCCAGCTCCTGGTCCGGGCTCGTCGGCACATGGAGGCCGCTCGCCCGCGGTTCGAGGCGGACAGCCGCGATCACGAGGAGCTCGCGGCCCGGTTCTTCGACGCGCTGCGCTGCGGAGACGTCGACGGCCTCAAGGACCTGCTGGCGGCGGACGTGCAGCTCGTCGGCGACGCAGGTGGCAAGGCGCCTGCGCTGGCGCGGACGATCGTCGGCGCCGAGCAGGTCGCCCGCCTCCTCGCCTCCACGTTCCCGAGACTCGACCGGGTCGGTGCGCGTCTCGACCTGTGCGCCGTCAACGGCCAACCCGGCGCGCTGCTCCGCGACCGAGAGGACAGGGTCGCGTACGCGCTGGTCCTCGACGTGCGCGACGGCGAGGTGCAGACGATCAGGTCCGTCGGCAACCCCGACAAGCTCGGACACCTGGGCCCGGTGGCCGACGCGTGGGCGCTGCAGCGAGACTTCCACCGGTCAGGCCGTGAATGACTCGGGCCCGAACCGGCCGATCGCGATGAAGAGGGCCAGCGCGACGTAGGCCAGGTTCACCGCGACCAGCTTGAGCTGGCCGAGGCGCCCGTGCGTGATCATCGCGCCCACCATCAGCGCGATCCAGCACACCGCGGTCACGGGCACCATGACCGGCGCCACGTCGGTCACGGCCGGGAGGATCAGTCCGATCGCCGCCAACAGCTCGAGCACGCCGAGGGTCTTCACGAACGCGCGGCTGGCCGTCCGGGTCCACGCCGCCCCTTCGTGGTGCTCGAGCTTCTCCTTGGGGATGAAGGTCTTCGTGAACCCGCCGGTGAGGGCGACGAGCGCCAGAAGTCCGGCAGCGATCCAGAGTGCGATGTCCATACGGCTTCCTCCTAGAGGACGTGCGATTGCAGTTCGCGGGTCGCTCGGCCCGCTCGTCCTCTGAGACGAGACAGCGGGTGCCCCAGTGACCTCGGCCGGCCGCGCGCTCCCATGACACGCGTCACCCGATCGCCGGGCCGTCGCACGCAAGTCGTACGCCGACCGCGGCCACCCCGCGCTCGACCCGGAGCTGGGAGACGGCATCATGACGCCATGGCTGACGAGTCTCGCGACTGGATGTCCGCGCCCGCACCCGACGTGGCGGGAGGTGCGTCGGGGGCCTTCGTCGAGCACCTCGGCCTGCGCCTGGTGAGCGTCACTGGGGACGAGGTCCACGGGACCTGGACGGCGCGGCCGCACCTGCACCAGCCCTACGGGATCGTGCACGGCGGGGTGCACTGCAGCGTCGTCGAGACATTGGCGAGCGTCGCCGCGGCGACCTGGCTCGGCGACCGCGGCAAGGTCGTCGGGGTCAACAACAGCACGGACTTCTTCCGCGCTGTCACCGAGGGCGAGATGACCTCGCGGGCGACGCCGGTCCATCGTGGTCGCCTGCAGCAGGTGTGGGTCGTGGAGACGCGCGACGTCGCCGACCGGCTCGTCGCGCGCGGCCAGGTGCGCATCCAGAACATCTACCCGGACTGAGGTTCCACCCCGTCCGTGTGAAGGACCTCCGCCTGCCACTGCGCACGGGGCTGACGGTGAAGTGTCCAGTAGTGCTCGGCGATGACGTCGGGGTCGAACGGGGTGCCCGGGGCGACCGGCCCGTCGACGGTCACGCTCGCGACGTGAACCCCGGCGGCGCCGTACTCCAGGTGGAGCAGGTCGACGAGGGTCCGCACGCCGGCCTTCCCGAGTGACAGGCTGACGTACTCCCGCTTGGGCTCGGGCATCCCCCCGGTGACGATGAACGACCCGCTGCCGCGACGTGCCATGGCGGGGACGACGTGGGCAGCGGCGGTCAGCGCGCCGAGGACGTTGACCGACCACGCGTCCAGGTGGGCGCGGGTGGACAGCTGGCCCGCGGTGTCGGCCTGGATGATCGCCGCGTTGTAGACCACCACGTCGGGCACGCCGAGCTCGGCCACGGCCGTGTCCAGCGCCGATCGGAGCGCCGACTCGTCGGCGCAGTCGGCGACGAGCGGCGTCACGGCCACGCCGAGCGGACGGACAGCCCGCGCGACGCCCTCGACCGTCGCCGCGGTTCTGGAGACGAGCGCGATCGACATGCCTTCGCGGGCGAACCGACGCGCGACGGACCGGCCGATCCCCGGCCCGGCTCCGACCACCACAGCACCCGGCATGTCAGCGGATCTCGTCGACGGCGTCCGCGGCGCGCCCGGCCGGTCCACCGGTCGCGGCCTGCTCCGCGAGCCAGGCATCGAAGGAGGTCGGCGTGATGACAGCGTCCGACGACGGCAGCAGGGCGTCTCCGGCCATCTCGGCGTCGAAGATCCCGGTGTGCCACGTCGGCACCAGCGCGACCGACCGCCCGCGGACAGCGTGCGTGCGTCGTGCCATGTCGACCAGGTCGTGCGGGTCCGGGCCGGCGACGTCCGGGTGGCGCCCCTGCGGGGCGGAGGTGGCGACGGTCGCCAGCACCTCTGCCACGTCGTACGGCGCCACGGGCTGGATGAGCAGGGGCGGGAGGTACGCCGTGCCGTCGACCTCGGTCCACGACGCGACCATCTCGGCGAAGTCGTGGAACTGGGTGGCCGGCACGATCGTGAACGGGATGTCGCCCTCGATGACGGCGGTCTCCTGTGCCCGCTTCCCCTCGTAGTGCGCGTTGCCGCGCACCTTCCAGAGGCCGGCGATCGACAGCACCACGTGGTGCTTGACGCCCGCGGCCGTCCCGGCCGCGAGGAGCTGCCGCGTCGTGCCGGAGAAGAAGTCGACGGTCTCGGCGCTGTCGGTGGCGGTCGAGTTGGTCACGTCGACCAGCGCATCGACGCCCTCCAGGGCGGATGCCAGGCCGGTGCCGGTCCGCGCGTCGATCCCATGGCTGCGGCTGATCGGGACGACCGTGTGCTCACGGCGCTCCAGCGCCTGCTGCACCAGGCTCCCGATGCGTCCCGTGACTCCGACTACTGCTACGCGCATCCTGCTCACTCCTGTATTGTGGATGTAACGGATCCATAATAACCACATCGCAGAGGGGCCGAGATCGTGAAGCTGCCGGAGACCACCGAATGGGCGCTGCACTGCGTCACGGCCCTGGCGCAGGTGCCCGACGAGGCGGTCAGCCGCGTCCAGCTCGCGGAGCACTTCGCGCTCCCGGCGCCGTACCTCTCGAAGCAGCTGGCCCTCCTCGTCCGGGGCGGCGTGCTGTCCGCCACGACCGGACCGCGCGGCGGCTTCCGGCTCGCCCGCCCGGCCTCGGACATCACCCTGCTCGACGTGGTGGAGGCGGTCGACGGGTCGCGCGATCCCTACGTCTGCCGCGAGATCAGGCAGCAGGGGCGCGGTGCCGCGCCTCCGGGGGAGTGCAAGGACAGGTGCATCCTCGCCCAGAAGATGCGGGACGCGCACGACGCGTGGCGGGAGAGCCTGCAGGGGGTGACGGTCGCCAGCCTCGTGGACACCCTTGCCGCGAGCACGGTGGCCCGCACGCGGGCTTCGCTGTCCCGGGCCGAGTCGTGACGCGGACCGAAGCGCGGGCGGCCGACGCCGCCCTCGCGCGGGGGGCGGGTCCGGTCGCCGTCCGGCCCGGTCGGCTCGTCGTGACCGTCGGCGTGGTCACCGCACTGTGGTGCCTCGGGTTCGCCGCGTTCAACGTCTGGTTCGAGGCCACCGACCGGTTCTCGACCGGCGAGTACGCCGACGCGGAGGACGCGCTCTCGGTGATGAACTGGGTGGTCACGGTCCTCAAGCTCGTCGGCGCCGGAGCGGCCCTGCTCTCCATCCGGCGACGACCCGTCGCTCCGCGGTCCGTCGGGGTGGTGCTGTGGGGAGCGTTCGCGACCGTGACGGTGTACGTCGTCGGCAGCATCGCCTTCGTCGTCGCCATCCTGGCCGGTGTCGCGGGCGACGTCGACACCCTCGACGGTCGCTCGATCGCCTACGTGGCGGCGTTCCTGCTCGCCGCCGCCGGCTTCGGCATCCTCGCCGCCTCCTTCCAGCGCCGGGCCCGGCCCGGCGCGCGCACCGTGCTCCTGGGGATCTGTGGTGCGCCGGTGGTGCTCGGAGGGGTGCTCGTCGTCGGCCCGGCGATCCTCGAGGCGGCGGGTCTCATGTCGGCCCGGTGAGGGCCGCTCCTCAGAACTCGCCGTGCCGCCCGGCCCCGCCCGCGAAGCGGCCGGCACCGGCGATCGCCTCCAGCAGCGACCGCCCGCCGTGCACCCACTCGACATCGAGCGCGCGGTCGATGGGCAGGCCGTGCTGCTCGTACGACGACAGCCGGTCCTGCTGCATGCAGGTCTGCGGGAAGGAGGCGATCTCCTCGGCCAGGGCGATCGCCTCGGTGCGAGCGGCGCCCGGCGCGCTGACCCGGTTGGCCAGGCCCATCCGAGCGGCCTCGTCGGCGCCGACGGGGCGACCGGTGAGGATCATGTCGAGCGCCTGCGACTGGCCGATGAGCCGCGGCAGCCGGATCGTGCCGCCGTCGATCAGCGGCACACCCCACCGACGGCAGAAGACACCGAACACCGCGTCGGGGTCGGCGACGCGCAGGTCGCACCACAGCGCCAGCTCGAGGCCGCCGGCGACGGCGTGACCCTCGACCGCGGCGATCACCGGCTTCGAGAGCAGCAGTCGCGACGGGCCCATCGGGGCCGGACCGTCGGTCCCGGGCGGGTCGGCCTTCATCGTGCCGGAGCTGACGGCCTTGAGGTCGGCGCCGGCGCAGAACGTGCCGCCGCCACCGGTGAGGACGGCGACGCTCGCGTCCGGGTCGGCGTCGAAGGCGAGGAAGGCGTCGTAGAGCGCCTGCGCGTGCTCGGTGTCGACGGCGTTGCGCACCTCGGGACGGTTGATCGTGACGACCGTGACCGCGCCGACCTGCTCGACGTCGATGCTCATGCGGGGATCCTCGGCATGCCGAGGACCCTACGAGCAGACCGCACCGACCGCCACGGACCGGGGCGCCCGGCGCGTCAGCTGCCGGCGATCGCGGCCGCCACCGCGTGGTGCACGTCGGCGTGGAAGACGGTCGGCACGATGTAGCTCGCGTTGAGCTCCTCGTCGGTGACCACTCGGGCGAGGGCGTCGGCCGCGCGCAGCATCCGCTCGACGGTGACGTCGGTGGCCCGGGCGTCGAGCAGGCCCCGGAAGACGCCGGGGAAGACGAGCACGTTGTTGAGCTGGTTGGGGTAGTCGGAGCGCCCGGATGCCACGACGGCGGCGTACTTCGCGGCCTGCACGGGGTCGACCTCGGGGTCGGGGTTGGCCATCGCGAAGACGATCGGGTCGGGCGCCATGTCGCGGATCCACTCCGCGTCGAGCACGCCGGCGGCGGAGACGCCGATGAAGACGTCGGCGCCGCGGAGCCCGTCGTGCAGCGAGCCGGAGACCTTGTTGGGGTTGGTGCGCGCAGCGAGCGCCTCGTGGGCCGGCGGCAGCCCGGGCGTCCCGGCGACGAGGCAGCCGTTGCGCTCGGCGACGATGATGTCCTGCACGCCGGCCGCCTCCAGCAGACTGACGATGGCAGTGCCCGCCGCGCCGCCCCCGCAGACGACGACCCGGATGTCGGCGAACGCCTTGCCCACGACCCGCAATGCGTTGGTGAGGCCGGCGACGACGGCGATCGCCGTACCGTGCTGGTCGTCGTGGAAGACCGGGATGTCGAGCCGCTGGCGCAGCCGCGCCTCGACCTCGAAGCAGCGCGGCGCGGAGATGTCCTCGAGGTTGATGCCGCCGAAGCCCGGTGCGATCAGCTCGATGGTGCGCACGATCTCGTCGACGTCCTGGGTGTCGAGGCAGATCGGCCACGCGTCGACGTCGCCGAACCGCTTGAACAGAGCGGCCTTGCCCTCCATCACGGGGAGCGCCGCGCCGGGCCCGATGTTGCCGAGCCCGAGCACGGCCGAGCCGTCGGTCACGACCGCGACCGTGTTGCCCTTGATGGTCAGGCGCCGCACGTCCTCGGGCTTGTCCGCCAGCGCGCTCGAGACGCGGCCGACGCCGGGCGTGTAGGCGATGGACAGGTCGAGGCGGGTCTTGAGCGGCACCTTCGAGCTGATCTCGATCTTGCCGCCCAGGTGGGCGAGGAACGTGCGGTCGCTGACCTTGTGCACCTCGACGCCGTCGATCGCCTCGACCGCCGCGACGATCTCGAGCGCGTGGTCGGCGTCCGCTGCGGAGCAGGTGACGTCGACGACGAGACGGTCGTGCCGTGAGTCGGCGACGTCGATGCCGGTCACGACACCCCCGGCGTCGGCGATCACGGTCGCCACCTCACCCACCACCGCGTGGTCGGGCGCGGTCCACAACCGCATCGTTATCGAGTTGGAGCCGGAGGTCGCGAGCTTGGTCACCCCACGAGTTTGCGGGAGGTCATCGGTTACTTGGAAGTACGCGAGCGCCGCCGGTCCCGCGCCGGTCCCGTGCCCCGGTACGGCGCGGCTCGCCTTGCTGGCACAATGCCAACATGACCTCGTCCGGTGCGACCTCCGCCTCGTGGCGGCGGCTCGAGCCCGACGTACGGCGGGAGCAGATCCTCGAGTGCGCCGTGCGGCTGTTCGGCGAGAAGCCGTACGCCGAGGTGTCGACCGTCGAGCTCGCGCGGGAGGCCGGCGTCGCGCGCGGCCTGGTCAACCACTACTTCGGCACCAAGCGGGAGCTCTACCTCGAGGTCGTCCGGCGGATGGTGATGCTCCCGTTCACCGACGACGTCAGCGCGATGCACGGCCCGCTCCGCAAGCGGGTCGCCTACAGCGTGACCTGGTTCCTCGACAACGTCAGCGCCCACGGTGCCACTTTCGTCGCCGTCACCGGTGCGGGCGGGCTCGGCAACGACCCGGAGGTCGAGCAGATCCTCAACAAGGCCGACGACATCGCGGCCGGCAAGGTGCTGGAGGCGATGGGCTTCTCCGCCGACCTCGACAACGAGCGCGAGCGCGCCGTGCTGCGGGCGTACGGCGGGATGGCGCGCGCCGCGATCCGCGAGTGGATCCACCGCGACACCATGTCGAGGGACGACGTGCACCTGCTGCTGAGCAGCGCCCTGCTCTCGATCGTCGAGGACGTGCTGCCGACGCTGTCGTCTCAGCACGCCTGACCGCCAGGGCGGCGCCGACTACGACGAGGCGGCGGGCGCGACGGTCTGCTCGAGCACGTCGGCGACGGTCCGGCGGCCCAGCTCGCGGTCGATCGCTGACTGAACGGCCGCGTAGACCTCGTCCAGGACCGGGGCGATGCCGGCGCCGACCGGGCACTCCTGGTTCGGCAGGTGCGGGTGCAGCGCGAACGGACCGCTCTCCCCGAGTGCCGCGGACACCTCCTGGAGCGTGATCGCGTCAGCGGGGCGCGTGAGGGACCAGCCGCCCCCGGGGCCCTTGCCGGCGACCTCGACCAGCCCGGCGCGGCGCAGGGGCGCGAGGTCGCGCCGGACCTGCACCGGATGACTGGCCAGGCTCGCGGCGATCTCCGCCGACGTGAGCCTCGGCCGGCCGCGGCGCGCGGCCAGCTCCAGCCAGCACAGCGCGTGCACTGCGTTGGTGAGGCGGCTGGTGGCGCTCATGGAGCGATTCTCCCATCCCGTTGCGCGGAACGGTTGCCGAGCGGAGGGCCCGGGCCTAGTGTGTAACAAATCATGTTACCTTTCGAGCAGGAGCGCGCGATGCCTGGTGGGACCGACCGACCGCGGTTCTCGACCGCCCCCGTCGCGGAGCTGCGCCAGTACACGCTCCATCCCGGCGCGCGCGACACGCTCGTCGACGTGTTCGAGGACCACTTCGTCGACGGCCAGGAGCGCTACGGGATGGCCATCGGCAGCATCTGCCTGGACGAGGCGGACCCCGACCGCTTCGTCTGGATGCGCGGCTTCACCGACCTCGAGCACCGCACCCGCGCGCTGGAGGGGTTCTACTCCGGACCGGAGTGGACGACCCACGGCGGCGTGGCCAACGGCACGATGATCGACAGCGACGACGTGCTGCTGCTCCGGCCGACCGAGCCGCCGCATCCGCCCGCCGAGCCGGCACGCGACGCCGGCACGGGTGCATCGGCACGCCTCCACCTGGAGGTCTACACCTACGCGCCGGACGAGGCGCTCGACTCCTACCTGAGCACCGAGTTCCACCGCGACGTGGAGTCCGTCCTCGACGTACCCGTCGCCGCGTGGCGCTCGCACCCCGGCCCGAACGGGTTCCCGCGGCTCCCGGTGCGCGACGACCACGCCTTCGTGTGGGCCGCCACGTTCCACGACGCCGACCACCGACGCGGCGCCGTACGCCGCCTCCACGACTCCGACCTCCGTCGCGACCTGCTCCGGCGCGCGCCGTGGATCGGGGTCCAGGAGCTCAGCCTGACGCCGACCCGCCTCTCCCGACACCCCCAGCCCCAGCGACGCCTCGCCGACCAGGAGACGACATGACCCTCAGCGCCCAAGCCCTGCCGGGGCTCGAGAAGAAGACCGACGGGTTCGACTTCCTCGTCGGTGAGTGGACGGTCGCCAACCGGCGTCTCCGGCAGCCGCTCGCCGGCGCCACCGAGTGGTACGAGTCGAGCGCGACGGCGCGGGCCACCACCCTGCACAACGGCGCGATCAGCATCGACGAGATGTGGTATCCCGAGGAGGGTTTCGCCGGCTCCTCCGTCCGCGTCTTCACCCCGGCCGACGGCCTCTGGACCATCTACTGGGTCAACAGCCGGACGGGCCACCTGCAGCCGCCCGTCTCGGGCCGCTGGTCCGAGGACGGAGCCGAGTTCGTCGCCACCGGTCCCGACGAGTTCGAGGGGCGGGCGATCCTCGCGCGCTACATGTGGCACTCGATCACCCCGACGTCGGCGACCTGGGAGCAGGCCTTCTCGCTCGACGACGGCGGGACCTGGGAGACCAACTGGGTCATGGAGTGGACGCGGCAGTGATCCCCCGGGCCGGACGAGCCTGACGACACCCCCGCCGCCAGGCCCGCCCGGGGTCGGTCAGCCCGCGTAGAGGCGGTCCAGCACGTCGGCGTACTTGGTGTGCACGACGCGGCGCTTGAGCTTCAGCGTGGGGGTCAGCTCCTCCGACTCGGCCGTCCACTCGACCGGGAGCAGCTCCCACGCCTTGACCTGCTCGGGCCGGGACAGCCGCTCGTTGGCGGCGTCGACCGCCTGCTGCGCCATCTGCAGGATCGCCGGGTGCTGGGCGAGCTCCGCCAGGTCGGCGCCCTCGATGCCGAGCTTCTGTCCCACCAGCGGCGCGATCTCGGCGTCGAGCGTCATCACCGCGACGACGTAGGGCCGGGACTCGCCGAAGACGAGCGCGTGGCCCACGATCGGGCTCTCCTTCAGGTAGTTCTCGATGTTGGAGGGCGCGATGTTCTTGCCGGAGGAGGTGATGATCATCTCCTTCTTGCGGTCGACCACCTTCAGGAAGCCGTCGTCGTCCATCTCGCCGATGTCGCCGGTGTGCACCCAGCCCTCGTCGTCGATGAGCTGGCGGGTCGCGTCCTCCTGCTTGTAGTAGCCCTGCGAGACGACCGGGCCGCGGGCGAGGATCTCGCCGTCGTCGCCGAGCCGCACCTCGATGCCGGGCAGCGCCCGGCCGACGGTGCCGAGGCGGAACTGGCCGGGTCCGCACGCGGTGACGGCGGCGCACGTCTCGGTCATGCCGTAGACGTCGTAGATCCGCATGCCGAGCCCGGCGAAGAACCGCGCGACCTCGAGCGGCATCGGTGCGGCAGCGGACGCGGCCCACTCGCACCGGTCGAGTCCGAGGAGCGCGCGCAGGAAGCCGAGCAGTCCCTGGTCCACCGCCTCGTACTGCGCCTGCAGCGCGGGGGACGGCGTGCCGCCGTACTGCTGCGCCTCGACGTAGGCGAGGCCGACGGCGAGCGCCTGCTCGACCTGCGCCTTCTTCTCCGGGTCGGTCTCCGCCGCGAGCTTCGCGGAGACGCCGGTCTTGATCTTCTCCCAGACCCGGGGCACGCCGAAGAAGCGCGTCGGCCGCACCTCGCCGAGGGCGCCGAGCAGGTGCGCGGGGTCGGCGATCAGGTGCACGTGGGCGCCGTGGATCTGCGGGATGTACATGCCGAGGGTGCGCTCGGCGATGTGCGCGAACGGCAGGTAGGAGATGAACTCGTTGTGCTGCTCGGGTGCGGCGACGTGGAGCGAGCAGATGCATTCGTAGAGCACCGCGTCGTGGGCGAGCACGACGCCCTTGGGGTTACCGGTCGTGCCGGACGTGTAGAGGATCGTCAGCGGGTCGTGCGGTGCGATCGCGTCGATCCGCTCCTGGAGCTCGGACTCGTGCTCGGCGCGCCAGGCCCGGCCGGCCGCGCGGAAGTCGTCCCAGGAGACGAACCGGTCGTCGCCCGCGGGCGCGGTCGCGTCGACGAGCACGACGGCCGTGATCGAGGTCGACTCGTCCAGGGCCCGCTGCCAGCGCGCGAGGTGGTCGTCGTTCTCGAGCACCACGACCGCGGGCTCGGCGTGGCCGGCGACGTAGCCGACCTGCTCCGGGGAGAGCGTGTTGTAGACCGACATCGACACGGCGCCGGCGTGCATGGCGCCGAGGTCGGCGACCACGTGCTCGATGCGGTTGCCGCCCATGATCGCCACCCGGTCGCCCTTGGCGACGCCGGCCCGGATCATTGCGCCCGCGACGTCGAGCGCCTGGTCGCGCGCCTCGCGCCAGGAGACCGTGCGCCAGCCCGGCGCGTAGCCCGCGGACAGGTCGACCCCGACCTTGTCCGACCACGCAGGCGCGTCGCCCTCGGTCTCGACGGTCCGGGCGAACGCCTTCGGCAGGGTCAGGCCGGCGATCTCCTCCTGGATGCGGGTGCGCGTCTCCATCGCGCCTGGATCGACTTCGGTGCTCATCGTGGTCCTCTCGGGATGGGGGCGGGTTTCACTGCTGGGGTACGGCGCCGGAGCCGCGTCCCTGCGTGCCGGGCGGCGGGTCGGTGCAGTGGACGTCGGTGGGGGGCTCGCGGCGGGTCAGGTCCTGGATGTCGCGCTGGTGGCTCCGGTCGTAGATGCAGTTCTTGAGCACCCGGGGGACCAGGAGCACGCGACCGCTGCCGTCGCGGGTGCTGCCGGCCATCACCAGCGCCTGCATCGGCGCCCAGTCGAGCCAGTGGTGCAGCCCGCGCAGGTGCTGCGCCGCCATGCCGGTCAGCGGCACGCCGTCGCGGAGGAGGCGCCGTACCTCAGGCGAGGCGTCGCGCCACCAGCGGTCGAGCCGGGGCAGCAGCGACAGCGCGTCGGTGACGGTGCGCCGTACGGCGGGCGTGGCCTCGGCGAGCGCAGCGGCGATCGCCTCGAGGTCGGTCGACAGGGCACGGATGTCGGGCGCCAGGTCGTCGACCGTCTCCAGCGGCGTCTCGCCCTGGCGCACGAGGCGGGTCAGCCTGGGCTCCAGGTCGCGCAGCATCGCGAACGCGGTCTCGAGCTCGATGGCCAGCGCGCGAAGGTCGACGTCCTCCTCGTTGCTGCCGAAGATCGACGCCGTCTCGGCGGCGATGGTCTGCACGTCCGCGACGTCGAGGTGCGCCATCAGCTCCTGGGCGTGCGCGAGCACCGTCGGCACGCTCAACGGCACCGACGTGTCGGCGACGGGCACCGTCGCGCCGTCGGCGAGGTAGGGCCCGCCGTCGCTGCGCGGCCGGACGTCGATGTACTGCTCGCCCACCGCCGAGAGGTTGCGGACCTCGAAGTCGCTGTCGCGCGGGAGGTCGACGTCGGACTCGATCGCCAGCTCCGCCACGGCGGCGACGCCGGGCTCGGCGGCGAGCCTGACGTCGGCGACCTCCCCGATCCGCTGGCCGCGGTAGGTCACGACGGAGCCCTCGTGCAGGCCCGCGGCCTCGGGCAGCTGCACCGTGAGTCGCACCGGGTCGTGGAAGAGCGACCCGCCGACCACCGTGTCGGCGACGTAGACCACCCCGGCGACGAAGATGACGAGGATCAGCGCCTGGGCGGTGCGGACCCGTCGGCGCCAGGTGTCGGCGCCGGACGCCGCCCGCAGGTCGATCTCGTCGGCGACCTTGGCGGCCACCTCGATCTGCGTGCTCATCGCGCACCGCCCCGCTCGGGGATGTCGGGATCCACGGGCGGCTCGTCGCCGTGGTGGAACTGGAGCAGCGCCTCGAGGTCGGCGAGGAACGTCAGGTCGAAGTTGACGTAGTCGCCGGGCGCGGCCCGGTCGCTGCCGGACGCGAAGGCGATCAGGCCGTTCATGATCCCGTCGATGTCCTGCCGGCCGTCGAGCAGCGTCTGCACGACGGGCCGCATGTCCTCGAGCTGGGCGAGCAGGTCGGCGCGCACCGTCCGGGTGAACGGCGTCGCCACGGCGTCGAAGCGGCGCAGTGCGTCGAGGGCGGCGACGAGCTCGGAGCGCTGGGCCTCGAACGACTCGACGAGGTCGGTCAGGTCCACCAGCGACCGCGTGATCACGGGCAGGTCGCTGGCGAGCCTGCTCGAGAGCCGACCGACCGCGGCGGTGAGGCGGTCGACGAGCGGCAGGTCGGACGCGAGGTCCGTGACCGCCCGGTCGAGGCGGCCGAGGAAGAGGCGCACGTCACCGGCGTTGCCGGTGAGGGCCACGTTGAGCTGCGTGATGATCGTCGAGATGTCGTCGAAGCTGCCGCCGGTGACGACGGTGGACAGCGCGGACAACAGGTCGGTGACGTCGGGGGCGGTGCCGGTCGCGGTGGCCGGCAGCACGTCGCCCTCCGCCATCACCAGACCGCGCCGCGCCGGGAAGAGCTCCACGAACGCCGTGCCCATCGGCGACGTCAGCCGGATCTCCGCCCGGGAGCCGGTGCGCAGCTCGACGCTCTCGGACAGCGCGACCTCGACCTCGGCGACGTACGCCCCGGCCTCGATCTCGGTGACCTGCCCGACGGTCGCGCCCTCGAGCTTCACGGGTGCGTCGATCGGCAGGTTGAGGGCGTCGATGAACTCGAGGGTCACGGAGTACGTCGGCCCCTCGACCAGGTCGGGGAGCGGCACGTCGTCGAGGCCGAGGCCGCAGCCCGCGGTGGCGCCCGCGGCGCTCGTCACCAGCGCCGCCGCCAGGAGCCCGCGGAGGCCGGTCACGGGATGCCTCCCGGGATCTGGTCGTAGATGCCGTCCAGCAGCCCGTCGAGCAGGCCGGTGCCCTGCTCGGTGAACAGGGCGCTGCACAGCTCGGTGCCGACCTCGCCGATGGCGGAGCCGAGGAGGACCTGGCAGGTGCGGTCGCGGAACGCCGCCGCGAACGGGCCGGCGCTGAAGGCGAACTGGACGCGCAGCCGCCCGAGCTTCCAGTCGTAGGCGCGGGCGAAGTTCTCGGCCATCGTCGGCATCACGTCGAAGGCCTCGGCCAGCGAGCCCTGATGGGCACGCACGATCTCGACGAGGTCGGCGAGGCCGCGGATGTCGTCGCCGAGCACGTCGCCGTTCTCGCGGAGGAACCGGTCGGCCTCGCGGGTCAGGTCGTCGAGGCTGTCGAGGGTGGCGACGAGCTCGTCGCGCTGGTCGGCGAGGACGTCGGTCGTCTCGGTCGCGGCCCCGGTGAACGTGCGGATCAGCTCGTCGCGCTCGGCGAGGACCTGCACCAGCGCGACCATGTTCTCGGTCACCGCGGTGAGGTCGCCCTCCTTGGCGTTGATCATCTCCAGCGCGTCGCGGCTCTCCGCGAGCGCACGGCGCAGGTGCACGCCGTTGCCGTCGAGGGTGTCGGCGGCCGTCGAGAGCACGTCGCCGAGGCCGTTGCCGCCCTTGCCGGGGCCGAGCCCGGCGTCGAGGGCGAGCACCAGGTCGTCGATCGCCCGGGCCACCTGGTCGACCGTCGCGGGGGCGCGGGTGTGGCTCGCCTCGATGTGGTCGCCGTCGGCGAGGGTCGCGCCGCCGGTGTAGGCGGGCCCGAGCTCGATGAAGCGGTCGGTGACCAACGAGCCCTGGAGGATCTCGGCCGCTGCCTCCTCCGGCACCTGCGTGTCCGCCTCGAGGTGCATGACGACCCGCATCACGGTGCCGCGCGGCTCCACCTCGACGATCTCGCCGGCCTTAACCCCTAGGTAGGTGACGTCGTTGCCGACGTAGACACCGGTCGTGTCCGCGAAGTCGGCCGTCACGACCAGGGAGTCGTCGTCCTCGCCCCCGAGCCAGCCGGTGAGCCGCGCCCACGAGACGACCAGCACGAGGAGGAGCACCACCCCGCCGGCCAGGAGCACACGCTGCTTGTTCACCGGCAGTCCTCCGGCGTGAGGCTGCAGACCAGGTCGTCGGGGACGATCGCCCACGGCGAGTTGACGCCGAGCCACGGGCCGTCGCCGGTCGCGTTGGTGAAGACCCGCATGGTCGGGCCCGCGAGCTCCAGCGTGCGATCGAGCTGGTCGCGGTGCTCGTCGAGCACGTCGAGCGTGGACCGGAGCGACCGCAGGCCTGTCTGGAGGTGCGGCGCGGTCTCGCGCACGACCGCGGTGAGGCCGGTCACGAAGCGGTGCGCGTCGGTCAACAGGGCCCGCAGCGTCTCCCGCCGCTCGTGCACCATCAGCAGCACCCGGGTGCCGTTGGTCATCACGCTGTCGAGCTGGCCGGTCTGCGCCAGCACCAGGTCGGTGACGTCGCGGATCGACGTCAGCAGGGCGTCGAGCTGGTCCTCGCGAGCGGTGGCGACCGCGGACACGCCGGCGATCCCGTCCAGGGCGTCGCGAAGTGCCTGCGGGGCGAGGTCGAGGTCGGTGGCCAGCACGTCCACCGCCTCCTGGACCTTCTGCAGGTCGAGTGCCTCCACCTGCGGAGTCGACTCGAGCCAGAACCGCTCGATCGTGTAGGTGTCGACGGCGTGCTCGACACCGATGGTGCCGTCGTCGGCGAGCGGGACTCCTGAGCCGGGCTCGAGGGAGAGGAACCGCTGGCCGAGGATCGACAGCAGCTTGACCGCGACCGTGCTGTCGTCGGTGATCCCGAGCTCCGCCGGGTTCTGGTCGAGCGCGAACTCGACGTCGACCTGGTCGCGGTCGGTGTCGACCGCGACGACCTTGCCGACGGTCAGTCCGGCCACGCGTACGTCGTCGCCGGCCTCGATGCCGGCCGCGTGCCGCAGCCGCACGTGGTAGGTCGGGTCGCCGCCGGCGGACTGGATGCCCATCAGCACGAGACCGGCGAGGACCAGCGCGATGACGGCCCGGCCGGGCCAGCCGAGGCCGCGCCAGATCGCGGACGCCGCGGTCACGTGCGACACCTGCTCGAGAACCGGTCGCCGAGGACGCCGAGGTCGAACGTGGCGTCGTGGCCCTTCATCTTCATGTGGTGGGTGCAGATGTAGGTGTTGAGGTAGCTGCCGTAGCCGAGGGTGCGGAGGTAGACGTCGAGCTGCTTCGGCACGGCGGCGCCGGTGTCGACGAGGAGGTTCTCGCGGGCGGCGAGGTAGCCGAGCCACGGGTCGCTCAGGCGGACGACCTCGACCAGGTCGGGCCCGGCGTCGCCGACCAGGTCCGCGGTGGTCTCGGTGAGCCGGGCCACCGAGTCGAGGCTGGTCGCGATCCTCCGGCGATCGCGCGACAGGCCGCTCATCAGGGAGTCCAGGCCGTCGACGAGCCGGGTGACGTCGGCCCGGTGGCGGTGCGCGGTGTCGAGCACCAGCGTGACGTTGTCGACGACCTCGGAGAGCACCTGGTCGCGGTCGACGAGGCCCGACGTCAGCTCGGCGGTCTGGGTGAGCAGGTGCTCGAGGGTCGGGCCCTGGCCCTGCAGCACCTGGACGACGTTGGTGGCGAGCTGGTTGAGGTCGGCCGGCTGGAGCAGGTCGAAGATCGGGCGGAACGCGTTGAACATCGCCGTCAGGTCGAGCGCGGGCCGCGTCTGGCTCAGCGGGATCCGGTCGCCGTCCGCGAGCGCGGCGTCGGTGGTCGGCTGCTCGGGCCGCGCCAACGAGATGAACCGTTGGCCCATCAGGTTGAGGTAGTCGACCGACGCGATCACATCGGCGTGCAGCTCCTGGTCAGCATCGATCGTCATCGTGACGACGGCCGTGCCGGCCTCGTCGCCGGTGCCGACCCGGGTCTCGGTCACCCGGCCGACCCGCACGCCGGCGACGCGCACCTCGTCGCCGGGACGCAGGCCGGTGGCGTCGCGGAACACCGCGGTCACCGAGATCGCGTCGCCGCTCTGGGCACGGGAGAGGGTCCCGGCGACGGTGAGCGTGAGGGCTACGGCGAGGATGGTGAACGCCGTCACCCCGAGCACTGCTCCCTTGTGACGAGCGAGCTCGCTCAGCTGCCGGCTCATGGCGTGCCCCCGCAGCGTCCGCGGAGGCCGCGGTAGGACGGACAGTCCTCCGGGCCGTAGGCGTCGATGAGCTGGAGCCCGAGGACGCCCTCCATCTGGATCCGCCCGTTCTTGACGGCCCGGGCGCCGTTCTCGAGGAGCTGCGGCACTCGCTCCAGCAGCAGCGCGAACGAGGGATAGCGGTCGGCGAACACCTCGAGGTTGGCAGCGGTGGCATTGAGGAGGAGCGCCGTGTCGGTGCCGTTGTCCCGCAGGAACGCAGTCATGCCGTCGTCGCCCTCGAGCAGGTCGGGCACCCCGGCGAGCAGCTCGGTGGTGCCGTCGGCCTCCTCGACCAGGGTGCGCGCGAGCGGCCGGGTGTCGCGGATCGCGGTGACGAGCTGGGGCTCGACGTCGGCGAAGAGGTCGGAGTTGCTCGCGAGCAGCTCGATGTCGCGGCGCAGCTGCGGGTAGAGGTCGTGCCACCGGCCGAGCATCGCCCCGCCGTCGCGGATCATCTCGGCGAGCGTCGCGCCCCGGCCGTCGAGGGAGTCGGCGAGCTGGGACAGCGCGACGTCCCACTGGGCCGGGTCGACCGCCGCCAGCAGCCGCTGGGTCGCCGAGAACGTGTCCATCAGCCGCAGCGTCTCCTCGGAGGTGTCGGCACGGACGACGTCTCCGTCGGCGAGGTGCGCGTCGGCAGCACCGTCGGCGCCGCCAGTCCCGCCGGCACCGGCCGCGACGACGGTCGTGGTCCGTCCTGCGGGCGCCGCGAGGTCGACGTAGTCGTTGCCGAACAGCGTGCCGGGGAGCACCCGCGCCCGGACCGACGCCGGGATGAGGTCGGCGTGCTCGGGCTCGACGAGCACCTCCGCGTGCGGTCCGTCCCAACCGTCCCCGTCCTCCGACGGGCTCGGGTCGACGTGGACGACGCGGCCGACGCGGAGGCCCTGGTACTTGACGTCGGAGTTGACGCCCAGGCTGTCGCCGACCGTCGCCAGCTCCACGCGGACCCGCACGTCGTCGCTGACGACGCCGAGCGTCTGCAGTCCGAGCACCCCGGCGACGACGCCGAGCGCGAGGCAGCCGACGACGCCGAGCGCGGCGAGGCGCAGCCGGAGCGCACGCGGTCGGGCCGAGCTGTGCGGGAAGAGGAGCTCGCTCACGTGCTCACCCCGAGATCTGCACCTGCTGGTCGGCGCCCCAGAGGGCGAGCGTCAGCAGGATGTCGACGACGGTGAGGGAGATGATGCTGGCCCGGATCGCCCGCCCCGTGGCGCGGCCGACGCCCTCGGGGCCGCCGCTGGCGACGAACCCGTGATAGCAGTGGATGAGCGTCACCACGGTGGTGAGCACGACGACCTTGATCCCGGAGTAGATGACGTCCATCGGCGCCACGAACGTGCGGAAGTAGTGGTCGTAGGTGCCGGCCGACTGCCCGTAAAACGTGGTGACCATGAAGTCGGTCGCGACGTAGGTGCCCACGAGGCCGATCAGGTAGAGGGGCAGCACGACGATCCACGACGCGACGAGCCGGGTGCTCACGAGGTAGGGGACCGGGCGGATCGCCATCGCCTCGAGGGCGTCGATCTCCTCGCTGATCCGCATCGCCCCGATGCGAGAGGTGAAGCCGCAGCCGATGCGTGCCGCGAAGCCCAGCGCCGCGACCATCGGCGCCAGCTCGCGCGTGTTCGCATATCCGGAGATGAAGCCGGTGAGCGGCGCGAGCCCGATGACGTCGAGACCTTGGTAGCCCTCCAGCCCGACCTCGGTGCCGGTGAGCGTCGACAGGAGGAGGACGACGCCCACCACGCCGCCGCCGACGAGGAAGATGCCCGAGCCGAGGGTGACCTCGGCGAGCACGCGGCCGACCTCGTGGCGGTAGCGGGTGACCGCCAGCGGCACGCCCTTGACGGCGCGCCAGGCCATGACGAGCTGCAGGCCGATCCCGGCCAGCGGCCCCACGACGACGCGGTCGACCGACTCCTCCAGCGCGGTCATCCGATGGGCCCTCCCGAGAACGTGCTGTGCACCTGGGAGATCAGGAAGTTGGCGGCGAAGAGGAGCACGAAGTTGGTCACGACCGAGCTGGTGACGGCCTCGCCGACGCCGGTCGGACCGCGCTGGGCGTTCAAGCCTTTGTAGGACGAGACGATCGCGCAGATGATCGCGAAGATCGCCGCCTTCGCCAGCGACAGCCACAGGTCGGACATCTGCGCCAGCGTCGAGACGGACGCGAGGTAGCTGCCGGGCGGCAGGTCCTGGATCACGACGCTCACCGACAGCGTCGTCATGATCGTGAAGAACATGACCACGCCGTTGAGAAGTACGGCGACCGCGAGGATCGCGAGCATCCGCGGCACGACCAGCCGCTCGATCACGGGCAGGCCCATGACCTCCATCGCGTCGATCTCCTCGCGGATCCGGCGCGACCCGAGGTCGGCGCAGATCGCCGAGCCGGCGACGCCCGAGAGCATGAGCGCGGTGATCAGCGGCGATGCCTGCCGCACGACCGCGAGCGTGTTGCCGGCGCCGGTGAACGCGACGGCTCCGACCTCCTGGGCGAGGACACCGACCTGCAGCGCGAGGATGATGCCGAACGGGACCGAGACCGCGAGCGCGGGCAGCGTGCAGACGCGGATCGCGAACCAGATCTGCACGACGGTCTCGGCGAGCGGGAAGCGGCGGCCCGCGATCGACGCCACGAGGGCAGAGAACACCCGGCGGGTGAAGTCGATCATCCCGACCACCTGCGCGGCGGGCCCCCGCAGCGCCTTGGCGCGGTCAGTGGTCGCGGTTGCTGCCATCGGAGCTCCTGCTTCGCCCTGGGAGCGGGACGTCGTGCCGGATGGACGGGGACTCTGTCACACGTTCCTCGCGGACAGGGGCGAAGGAGTCGAGGCTCGCGCTGCCGTAGATGCCGCGCAGCTTCTCGTAGCGGTAGCGGTTGTAGGCGACCGGGTCGAGCAGCGCCCACTTCGGCAGGCGGCGTCGCGCCGCGCGCAGGACCGCCGTGTAGAACCGGAACTCCCGCTGCCGTGCGGCCGTCCACCGCACGCCGAGCAGCTCGCGCATCCGCGGGTGAGCGGCGGCCTCCCCGCAGATGCGCGCCGGCCGCGACAGCGCCGGCGTGATCAGCCGCCAGACGGGCGTGATCAGCAGGTGCAGCCAGCGGGGCCCGAGGAGGGTGGGCACGGGGAGGCTGTCGAACGACTCGTTGGCCCACTGGAGGAACGGGTTGTCCTCGAGCTCGGTCGTCGCGACCTCCTCGTAGTAGGCCTCGACCTCGGCCAGCGTCGGCGGCACGCCGGAGGCGTCGCTGGCGAGCTCGAAGTCCGACATCCAGAGCATGGTGCGGAAGACGACGTCACGCTCCGTCGCGCTCAGGCCGGGGTACGTCGCGACGTACCCGCTGTAGAACACGAGCAGGCTGCTGGTGCCGACCCACTTCCACAAGGCGGGGTTGAGCGCGCTGTAGCGCTCGCCTGCGAAGTCGCCACGGCCCTTGCCGCGGACCTGGCCGTGCAGGGTCTTGAGCCGCTCGGCCGTCGCGCGCCGGTCGGCGTCGTCGCCGAACAGCATCAGCGGCCCCCACAGGTAGCTGCGGATGCCGCGGTTGGTGAAGTTCTCGGCGAACCGCCCCGAGGCGTCGACCGCCGCCGCCACCTCGCGATAGGCGACCTGGTCGAGCGCGAGCCGGCCGAACAGGCCGAAGCTCAGCGGCGTGCCCATCCACCAGCGCACGTCGTCGGCGAGCTCGTGGTGGGGCTGGGACGGGTGCCACGGGGGGAGCTGGTCCGTATCCACGCGGTCACCCTAGCCAGCTATTGGCACGCCGCCAATAGCGGGCTAGGCTCGGATCAAGCCGACCGAGTGGAGGATCCCGTGAGCACAACGGCTGCCGTCTCCCCAGCGGAGGGGCGCGCACCGGCGCGCCGGCCGCGCGACCTGCCCGTGCCGGAGGCCTTCGAGATCACCGACTACGTGAGCGGGCTCGGCGCCCACCTCGCCGGCCCGGCCAACGTGATCATGCAGCTGAGCTGGCCCGGCGTCGGCTACGGCGTGATGAACAGCCGCGTGCACTCCGGCTCCGCGATGAAGCACCCGTTCAAGCGCGGCCGCACGACGTTCACCTACCTCGCGGTCGCGCTGCTCGGCGACGACGACGACCGCGCGGCGTACCGCAAGGCCGTCAACGTCCAGCACGCGCAGGTCTACTCGCGGCCGGGTGAGAAGGCGGAGTACCGCGCGATGGACCCGCGCCTCCAGACCTGGGTCGCCGCGTGCCTCTACTACGGCACGCTCGACATGCGGGAGAAGATGCACGGCCCGGTGCCGGCCGAGGAGGCCGACGCCCTCTACGCCTACTGCTCCCGGTTCGGTACGACGCTGCAGATGCCCGCCGACGCGTGGCCCGCCGACCGGGAGGCCTTCGACCGCTACTGGGAGGAGTCGATGGCCGAGGTGCGCATCGACCCGGAGGTCGCGGCGTTCCTGATGCAGCTCACCACGCTGCGCAACTTCCCGAAGCCGTTCCGGCTCGCCGCGTCGTTCAACGTCTTCGTCACCACCGGCTTCCTGCCGCCGCTGTTCCGCGAGGCGATGAGCCTGCCGTGGAGCGAGCGCAAGCAGCGCCGCTTCGACCGGTTGATGAGGTTCCTCGGCGCCGTCGAGCGCCGGATGCCGAAGGTGCTCCGGATCTACCCGTTCAACTTCTACCTGCACGAGATGCGGCTGCGGCGCCGGTTCCGCCGGCCGCTCGTCTGACGCGCGAGGACCCGGATGGACTTCGACCTCCCGGAGACCGCGCTCGCCGTGCGGGACGGCGTCGCCGCCGTCGCCGCGAAGTACGACCACGCCTACTGGTCGCGCTGCGAGGAGGAGCACCGCTTCCCTCAGGAGGCCTGGGACGACCTGGCCGCCGGCGGCTGGTTCGGGCTCTGCGTGCCCGAGGAGTACGGCGGTGGCGGGCAGGGCCTGCTCGAGCTCGCCGTGGCCAACATGGCGCTGTGCGCGTCGGGCGGCGTGGCGGGCACCTTCTTCTACGTGACGACGCCCGGCTTCGGAGCGATGACGCTGACCCGGCACGGCACCGAGGAGCAGAAGCGGCGCATCCTGCCCGGCCTCGCCGAGGGCTCGATCCAGTTCTGCCTCGCGTTGACCGAGCCCGACGCCGGCTCCAACGCCATCCAGATCCAGACGGCGGCGCGTCGTGACGAGGCCACCGGCGACTTCCTGGTCAAGGGCCAGAAGGTCTGGATCTCCAACGTCGAGAACGCCGACTGGATGGTCGCCGTCACCCGCACCATCCCGGCGGAGGAGACGAAGGACCACGGCCTGCCACGCACCGCCGGCTTCACGCTGTTCCTCGTCGACGTCAAGGAGGCGCTGGCCGCCGGCACCCTCTCCTACGCGCCGATCCCGAAGATGGGCAGCAACATCCTCCACTCGAGCCAGGTCTTCCTCGACGACGTCCGGGTGCCCGCCGCCAACGTCATCGGCGAGGTCGACGCCGGCTTCGGCGTGCTGTGGGACGTGCTCAACCCCGAGCGCATCCTGGCCGCCGCGGGAGGCATCGGTACGGCGGACGCGGCGCTGCGGATCGCAAGCGACTACGCCCGGGAGCGGGTCGTGTTCGGTCGCCCGATCGGCGCCAACCAGGGGCTGCAGTTCCCGCTGGCCCAGCTCAAGGCGAAGACCGAGCTCGGCCGGCTGATGACCTACAAGGCCGCGTGGCTCTTCGACCGGGGCAGGCCGTGCGGCAACGAGGCCAACGTCGCGAAGCTGACCGGCGCGCAGGTCGGCTGGGAGGCGGCCAACCAGGCGTTCCAGACGCTCGGCGGCATGGCCTACTCGAAGGAGTACCCGGTCGAGCGGATCTTCCGCGACGCCCGGATCGCCAAGAACATCCCCGTCGCCGAGGAGCTGATCCTCGCCCACATCGGCACCCAGATGCTGGACCTGCCCAAGAGCTACTGAGGAGACCGGCATGACCGAAGCAGCCGTCCGGCCCACGCCCACCGCACCGAGCGTCCGGCCGCCCTGGGTCGACGACGCCCGAGTGGCGGCGTGGACCGCATGGGTCGCCGCCCTCGCGGACAACGGGGCTCCCACGATCGAGCCGGTCGCGCCGTACGACGGCCGGGTGACCGCCGCGGTGCCGACCTGCACCGTCGACGACGTCGCCGCGGCCGCCCGCGCCGCCCGGGCGGCGCAGAGCCCGTGGGCCGTGCTGCCCTACGCCACCCGTGCCGAGGTGGTGCTGCGCTTCCACGACCTGCTCGTCGAGCGGCAGGACGAGGTCGTCGACCTGATCCAGTGGGAGACCGGCAAGAACCGGTTCAGCGCCTGGCAGGAGATCCTCCAGGTCGCCAACATCGCCCGCCACTACGCGCGGCACGGCGCCCACTACCTCAAGCCCCACCGCGTGCGCGGCGCGATGCCCGGACTCACCAAGGTGCGGGAGGTGCGGGTGCCCAAGGGCGTCGTCGGCATCATCTCGCCCTGGAACTACCCGCTCTACCTCGGTGTCGGCGACACGATCCCCGCCCTGCTCGCGGGCAACGCCGTCGTGTCGAAGGCCGACAGCCAGACGCCGCTGACGCTGCTGTGGACGCGCGCGCTGATGGCCGAGGCGAAGCTTCCCAAGGACCTCTGGGCGATCGTGGCCGGCTCCGGCTCGGTGGTCGGCGACGCGCTCATCGACCACGTCGACCACATCTGCTTCACCGGCTCCACCGCGACCGGCCGGCACGTCGGTCGCCGCGCGGGGGAGCGGCTGATCTCCGCGAGCCTCGAGCTCGGCGGCAAGAACGCGATGATCGTGCGCGAGGACGCCGACGTGCAGAAGGCGGCGGCCGGCTGCCTGAGCGCCGCGTTCGCCAACACCGGCCAGATGTGCATCCACATCGAGCGGGTCATCGTGCACGACGACGTCTACGAGGACTTCCGCGCAGCACTGGTCGACGGCCTCGCCGGCCTCAAGCTGGGGCAGTCCTTCGACTTCGGCAACGACGTCGGGTCGCTCGCCTCCGAGGCCCAGCTCGCCGCGGTCAGCGCGCACGTCGAGGACGCCCGCGCCCGCGGCGCCACCGTCGTGGCGGGCGGACGGCACCGGCCGGACCTCGGGCCGCTCGTCTACGAGCCCACCGTGCTGGAGGGCGTCACCGACGAGATGGACGTCTGCCTCGGCGAGACGTTCGGACCGGTGATCTCGCTGTACGGCGCGGGATCCGACGCGCAGGCGGTGGCGAAGGCCAACGAGGGCAGCTACGGCCTGTCGGCCAGCATCTGGAGCCGGGACACCGCCGCCGCCGAGGCGCTGGCACCGCAGGTGCGCGCAGGCTCGGTGAACATCAACGACGGCGCCGCGGCTGCCGCGGGCTCGATCGAGGCCGGGATGGGCGGCATGGGTGACTCCGGCCTGGGCCGCCGGCACGGCGCCGAGGGGATGCGGAAGTACACCGAGTCCCAGACGATCGCGACCCAGCGGCTGGTGCCGCTCGGGCCGCCGCCGTCGATGGAGGTCGGTAGGTTCGTGGCCCTCGGCAACCAGCAGCTCAAGCTGCTCCGGAGGCTGCGGGTCCGCTGAGGCCCGGGAGGAGGCACGACCACGATGGAGCCGCGCACCGCCCACACGACCTGCCCGCTCTGTGAGGCCAGCTGCGGCCTCACGGTCACGCTCGACCCCGCCGGGATCCGCGTCCGGGGCAACGACCACGACGTGCTCAGCGACGGCTTCCTGTGCCCGAAGGGCGCCAGCCTCGGCGTGCTGCACGAGGACCCCGACCGGCTGCGAACCCCGCTGGTGCGGCGCGACGGCGTGCTCGTGGAGGCCACGTGGGACGAGGCGTTCGCCGAGATCGAGGCGCGGCTCGGCCCGCTGGTCGAGGAGCACGGGCGCGACGCGGTCGCGGTCTACTTCGGCAACCCCACCGCGCACCAGCTGGGCGCGTCGCTCTACCTGCGGCCGCTGATCAAGGCGCTCGGCACCCGCAACGTCTTCAGCGCGGGGTCGGTCGACCAGATCCCGAAGACGTTCGCCACGGGCTACCTGTACGGCGACGCCGCGACCATCCCGGTGCCCGACCTCGACCGCACCGACTACCTGCTGATGATCGGAGCCGACCCGCTCGTCTCCAACGGCAGCCTGATGACGGCGCCCGACATGCCGCGCCGGCTGGCCCGCATCAAGGAGCGCGGCACGGTGGTCGTGGTCGACCCGCGGCGCACCCGCACCGCACGGGCGGCCTCGCGGCACGTGCCGATCCGGCCCGGCACCGACGCGCTCCTGCTGGCCGCGATGCTCCACGTGGTACTCGACGAGGGCCTCGCCGACGCGGGCCCGGCGGCGCCGTACGTCTCGGGGATGGAGGCGCTGCCCGCGCTGGTCGCCGACTTCGAGCCCGAGCGGGTCGCCCCGCACACCGGCATCGACGCCGACACGATCCGCCAGCTGGCGCGCGAGCTCGCCACCGCCGAGCGGGCCGTCGTCTACGGCCGGCTCGGCACGACCGCCCAGCGGTTCGGCACCCTCGCGAGCTGGCTGGTCGAGGTGCTCGCGGTCGTGACCGGCAACCTCGACCGGCCGGGCGGGCTGATGTTCCCGCTGGCGGCCGCCGGCCAGCCCAACACCCGCCCCGGCCCGCGCCGGCCGTTCACCCACGGCCGCTGGTCGAGCCGGGTCTCCGGTCGTCCGGAGGTGATGGGCGAGCTGCCGGTGGTCACGCTGGCCGAGGAGATCCTCACGCCGGGGCCCGGCCAGGTGCGCGCGCTGTTCACGCTCAGCGGCAACCCGGCGCTGAGCGTGCCCAACTCCGGTCACCTCGGTCGGGCGCTGGAGTCGCTCGACCTGATGGTCAGCGTCGACGTCTACCTCAACGAGACCACCCGGCATGCCGACGTCGTGCTGCCGGGGCCGACTCCGCTCGAGCGCTCGCACTACGACGTCCTGCTCTTCCAGTACGCCGTCCGCAACGTGGCGCGCTACTCCGCGCCGGTCGTCGACAGCGACTTGCCGCCCGAGTGGAAGACGATGCTCCGGCTCGCCTCGATCGCCGCCGGTGCGGGCGATCCGCGCGACCCCGCTCGGATCGCCGAGCTCGATCGCCAGCTGGCCGACGCCGTCGGCGCGCTCAACCGGGTGGAGCCCGACCACTCGCTGGAGGGGCCGGAGCGGATGCTCGACGTGCTGCTCAAGGCCGGGCCCTACTCGCTGACCCTCGCCGAGCTGCGCGACCGGCCGCACGGCATGGACCTCGGCGAGCTGCGGCCCCGGCTGCCCGGCGTGCTGTCGACCGCGAGCGGGATGGTCGAGCTCGCGCCGGCGCCGGTCGTCGCGGACCTGCCGCGGCTCCGCGCGGTGCTCGACGAAGCGCCGGACCGGAGGCTGGTCCTGGTCGGTCGGCGCCACCTGCGCTCCAACAACTCCTGGATGCACAACGTGAAGACCCTCAACCGCACGGGCAACGACTGCACCGCGCAGGTCAACCCCGACGACGCGCGACGGCTGGGGCTCGAGCACGGCGACCTCGCCGAGCTCGAGACGCGCACCGGCCGGCTGTCCGTCGAGGTCGAGGTCACCGACGACGTCGCGCCCGGCGTCGTGAGCCTGCCGCACGGCTGGGGCCACGACGTCGCCGGCACCCGGCTGACCGTGGCCTCCGGGCGGCCCGGCGTCAACACCAACCTGCTCACCGACGACCGGTTCGTCGACGAGCCGACCGGCACGGCGGCCGTGAGCGGCGTCCCGGTGGAGCTCCGGCGGGTGGCCGCCGTCAGCGGAGCCTGATCCGCGCCAGCACCGCGTTGTGGTCGGTGTAGAGGCCGCCGACCATCCGGTGCCGCACGAACTCCAGCTCGCCTCGGTGCAGGGCGCCACGGGACGCGTGGACGTAGTCGATGTAGCGGCCCGTCGGGGGGTGCGACGCCCCCAGCCCGTCGAGGCCGAGCGCGGCGTACGACGAGACGGCGTACTCGCCGAGCGCGTCGCGCACGCCGTCGTGCGGCCGGTGCCGCGCGTCGGAGCGGGCGTCGAAGTTGTAGTCGCCCGTGCCGACGACCCACCGGCCCGGTGCGGTGCGCCAGTCGCGCTTCATCCGGGCGAGCTGGAAGCGGGCGCGGGCGGCGTTGCTCGTGCCGAGCCACTCACCGGGTCGGTCGAGGTCCTCGATCTTGTGCGGGAGGTGGGTGTTGATCACCGTCAGCTGCTCGCCGCTCGACCGGTGCCGCAGCGTGACCCGCTGGACGAAGCGCGGGGGGAACGGGTACTGGCCCATCGTGTAGTCCACGCCGTAGGCGACCCGCCGGGAGTCCGCCGAGACCAGCTCGAACTTCGCCCGCCGCCACGACACCGCCAGGGAACCGGCGGCGCCGGAGAACTGCCGGGTGTCCCAGCCGCGGTCGGCGAGCGTCGCGAAGACCGGCCGGCTGTCGTCGGCCTCCTGCCACCCGATCACGTCGAT
Source organism: Nocardioides thalensis (assembly GCF_013410655.1). Classification (NCBI taxonomy): domain Bacteria; kingdom Bacillati; phylum Actinomycetota; class Actinomycetes; order Propionibacteriales; family Nocardioidaceae; genus Nocardioides; species Nocardioides thalensis. Next base: position 4,150,405 of record NZ_JACCFP010000001.1, on the reverse strand, counting down.
CTCGTCGCGAGCGACCAAGGACAGCGCGTCGGCGCGGATCTGGTCGCCCGGCAGCTGCGCCCACTGGTTGACGCTCGCGACGCCGATGACCTCCGGACGGGGCTTCGGCTCGGGCTTCTTCCGCGGCTTCGGCTCGTCGGCGGTGCCGGGTCCCGTCGGCGGCTCGCGGTCCGGTGCGCGCTCCACACGGTCGGGCGCGGACGTCGTACCGACCAGCTCGGCCTGGGCGTCACCGCGTGCGGGTGGGGCGGAGCCCGCGTCGCTGATCAGCGGGAGCAGCACGAAGGCGGCGATCGTGACCAGGATGAGGAGGGGCGGCGGGCCCGCCCATCGCAGAGGTCGCGCCGCTGACCCCACGGTCGGTCCCTCCTGCTCGCCTGGCCTCTCGAGCGGTGACGCTATCGGCGCAGCAGGCGACCGCCGGGGATCTGCGGCCGTGTCGGCGGGATTGGCGGGTCAGTGGATGTGCTGCCGCCAGTCGAGCGGCACGCGTCCCTTCGGGCCGGGCGCGGGCTGGTCGTCGGGGTGGGACGTCGGCGGCGCGAGGGCAGGGCCGTCGAACGCCTGCTCCTCCTCGTAGTCCCAGAACCAGTCCTCGCCGGGCTCGAAGCTCTGGACGTAGCGGTGGCCGGTCGCGCGCGCATGGGCGGTCGCGTGCTGCGCCGGCGAGGAGTCGCAGCAGCCGACGTGCCCGCACGTCGCGCACCGGCGCAGGTGGACCCACCAGCCCGGCGGCTCGTGGGCGTCGCAGTCGGCGCAGCCGCTGCCGCTGGGCGGGGCCTCGACGTCGATCTCCGCTGCCATGGCGTGAACGGTAGCGCCGGTGCCGGAAACGATGCGAGGGCACTCGGGTCGACCGTCTAGCATCCGCGACGTGGACCCCCTCGCCGGCTCGGTGCTGCAACCGCTGTGGCTCGACACCCCGACACGCCCCGAGCCGCGACCGCCGCTGCGCGCGGACGCCGACACCGACCTGGTCGTCGTCGGCGGCGGCTTCACCGGCCTGTGGGCCGCGCTCCGGGCGGTCGAGCGCCAGCCCGGCCGGCAGGTGCTGCTGCTCGAGGGCGACCGGATCGCCGAGCACGCGACCGGGCGCAACGGCGGCTTCTGCGAGGCGTCGCTGACGCACGGCGAGAGCAACGGCAGGTCGCGGTGGCCCGACGAGTACGACGCGCTGCACGCCCTCGGGGTCGCGAACCTCGACGAGATCGAGGCGACCGTGAAGCGCTACGGCATCGACTGCGGGTTCGTGCGGGGCGGCACCCTGGCCGTCGCGACCAAGCCGCACGAGGTCGCCTGGCTCGAGCCGGACCAGCCGGGGTTCCTCGACCGCGACGCGGTCCGCCAGGTCGTCGACTCCCCGACCTACCTCGCCGGCCGGCGCGAGCCGCCGGCGGAGTGCGCGCTGGTCGATCCGGCGCGGCTGGCCTGGGGGCTGGCCGAGGCGGCGGAGGCGCAGGGCGTCGTGATCGCCGAGCGCACACGGGTCACGAAGGTCGGCCCGGATGGGACGTCCCTGCGGATCGAGACACCGGCAGGCGTCGTACGAGCGCGGCAGGCGGTGCTCGCGACCAACGTGTTCCGGCCGCTGTTGCGTCGTCTGCGGATGACGACGATCCCCGTCTACGACTACGTGCTCGCGACCGAGCCGCTGACCGACGACCAGCTCGCCGTGATCCGGTGGGACCCGGCGATCGGCGTCGCCGACTCGGGCAACCAGTTCCACTACTACCGGATCACGCCCGACCGCCGCATCCTGTGGGGCGGCTACGACGCGATCTACCACTTCGGCCGCTCGATCGACGACGCCCACGAGGACCGGCCGGAGACGTACGCGAAGCTGGCCGACCACTTCGCCGCGACCTTCCCGCAGCTGGAAGGGATCCGGTTCACGCACCGTTGGGCCGGTGTGATCGACACGTCCACGCGCTTCTGCGCTTCCTACGGCCAGGCGTACGGCGGCCGCGCCGCCTACGCGCTCGGGTTCACCGGCCTGGGCGTCGGCGCCTCGCGGTTCGCGGCCGACGTGATGCTCGACCTGCTCGCGGGGCGGCCGACCGAGCGCACCCGCCTCGAGATGGTGCGACGCCCGGCGGTGCCGTTCCCGCCCGAGCCGGTCGCGTGGCTGGGGGTCGAGGCCACCCGCCGGGCGCTGGCGCGCGAGGACGAGACCGGCCGCCGCGGCGGCTGGCTGCGGCTGCTCGACCGGCTCGGCCTGGGGTTCGACTCGTGACGGCCCGCGACGGGCAGCTGGTCGTCGGCTTCGACCTCGACATGACTCTCATCGACACGGTGCCGGGATTCCGCGACGTGCTGCGGGCCCTCGCCGGCGAGCTGGGCGTCGAGCTGCCGATCGAGGAGATGACCTCCAAGCTCGGCCCGCCGCTCGACCTGATGCTCCAGCCGCACCTCGCCGAGGCCGCGATCCAGCCCGCCGTCGACCGGTTCCGCGCGCTCTATCCCGACCACGCGATCGAGAGCGTGGCCGCGATGGTCGGCGCCCACGAGGCCCTGGCCGCCGTCCGCGAGCACCGCGGGCGGGTGGTCGTCGTGACCGGGAAGTTCACTCCCAACGCGCAGCTCCACGTCGACCACATCGGCTTCGACATCGACCATCTCGAGGGCAAGGTCTGGGGCGTCGGCAAGGCCGACGTGCTGCGCAGCGAGGGTGCGTCGATCTACGTCGGCGACCACGTCCACGACGTCGAGGGCGCGCTCGCCGCCGGCTGTGTCTCTGTCTCCGTGCTGACGGGTGGGTCGACGCGGGAGGAGCTGGTCGAGGCGGGGACGCACGTGGTGCTGGAGTCGCTGGACGAGTTCCCAGCGTGGCTGGACGGGCACGTCGCCGGGGGTTGACGTGCGGTCGGCTGCGCGCGCAGCGGTGGCGCCGTCAGGCATGTAACACGTTGTTCGCTGATCCAGCAGTCCCCTGCCATATCTCCGGACCCCATGTCCGGCGTCCGGAGATATGGGAAGCGGCGACAAGTCGCGCGAACAGCGTGTTGCACGCATGCCCCGCGGCCTCCTCGCGCCCGACCGGCGACCGCGACCACCGCGGCGCCGGCAGCCGAACCCCCAGTCACTACCCCAGCCAGCGCCCCACGACCGGCTCCCCGTCCACCATCCGCAGCACCGCGCCGTAGAGCACCCGCCGTGCCCGCGGCCCGCGGTGCCCGAACCAGAACGGCGGCTTCGGCGGGCGCGTGGTGCCCTCGCGCACCCACCCGTGGAACCAGAGCGTGGTGCGGTCCGGCGTCTCGAGCACGTCCGCGCCGCCGGGACCGCACAGGCCGTCGGTCGACCGGCGCGAGAGCAGCGGGTGCCGGACGGCGCCGGACCAGTCGGTGAGCGACGACGACCGGCGCCAGGTCTCACGGTACGTGCAGCGGGAGTAGTCGCCCTCGGAGGTGAGCAGCACGTAGTCGTCGCCGTAGCGGAGCACGACCGGGTTCTCGATGACGCCGTCCGAGCGCAGCAGCTCACGGCTCCGGGTGCCCTTGGCGGGCGCGGTCCCGCGACCGTTGAGCGGCAGCAGCCGGATCGACGACGGGATGCCGTCGGTCTTGTAGAGCAGGTGAGGCCGGCCGTCGTCGACGAAGAGGGAGGGGTCGATGATGCCGCGCTTCGGGAGGCCCGTGCCGCCGGGCACCTGGTCGAGCGCGTCGGGCGTCTTCGCCCGCGGCGGGCACACGAGTGGCCGCTTCCCCCCTGGACGGAAGCGCGCATAGGCGCTGGGCGCGACGGCCACGCCGATGCACCGGCCGTGCTTGCCGAGGCCCGCGACGGGCGCGGAGTAGTAGAGCCGCCAGCCCTTGCCGACGCGGGCGATGTCCGCAGCCCAGACCCCTCCGGCCCGTGCCCACGAGGGCAGCCGCCGCAGCGCGGGACGGGTCCAGCGCCAGCCCCTCCCCTTGTCCCACCGCGCCCGCGGCACGAGGGTGCCGGTCGCCACCAGCACCGTGCCCCGGCCGGTGCGCACCAGGCTCGGGTCGCCGACGGGGGCCGACGTCAGCGCGGGGTCCGGGTACGCCGCGCGGGACGCGAAGGTCGCGAGGGCGGGCTCGACGACGAGCGACCCCGTCGACGCGTCCGCGGTGGGCTCGGGCACGGCGCCGAAGGACCGGTTGCACCCCGCTGCACCGGCGCACTGGCCGAGGGCAGCGGTGCGCCGCGCGAGCTCGCGCTGCACGGCGCGATAGCCGCGGTCGCCGTACCGGTTGCGCAGCTGATAGGGGTCGCGGGCGCGGTCGAAGAGCAGTCCCTGGTGCGGGTGCCCGGCGCGGCGCGCGTAGAGGTAGCGAGCGGTCGTCACGCCGCGATAGCCCCAGCCGCCGTTCATGAGGGCGGTCGGTCGCGTCTGCGCGCCGGTCTGGATCAGGATCGTGTCGCGGCCGCCGGTGTCGTCGAGCGGCACGCCGTCGATACGCCGCCCGGGCCGGACATCGGTCCAGTCGAGGATCGACGCCACCAGGTCGACGAGCGTCACCGGCGTCGCGTCGGTGGCGCCGGCCGGGATGCCCGGGCCGCGGACGAGGAGCGGCACGTCGAGCGCCTCGTCGAACAGCACGTCCTTGTCGACGATCCGGTGCTCGCCGAGCAGGAACCCGTTGTCGGAGGTGACGACGACGTAGGTGTTCGCGAGCTCGCCGGTGCGCTTGAGCCGCCGTACGACCGAGGCGACGGCGTCGTCCGCGGAGCGCAGCGCCCGCGCCGAGCCGCGCGCGTAGCCGCGGAGGTAGCGCCGCGACGGCTTCTTCACGCGCAGGTCGCGCGGCAGGTCATCGATGGCCCGCTCGGCGTACGACGGCTTGCGAAACGAGCTCGGCCGCAGCTTCCGGTAGGCGTTCGTGTACGGCGCCGCCGCGACCGGTGGCACCCACCGGCCTCCGCGCAGCGTCCCGTGCGGCGCGACGTGTCCGGCGACGAGGAAGAACGGCCGCTTGCTGCGGGCGGAGAGGAAGCGGTCGGTGCGGCGGCGCAGGATGCTGGTGACGTAGCCCGGCGTGGGACGGGCGTCGCCGTAGAACACCGGGTCCTTGTAGGTGTAGAGGTTGCGCACGAGCGGCTGCCAGGTGTGCCAGCCGCGCTGCCGGCCGTGCTCGTTGCGGTACTCGTTGAGGTACTTGCCGATCCATCCGGTGCGATAGCCGTCGCGCGCGAGCCACCGGCCGATCGTGTTGCCGGGACGCCGGAGGGCCGGGAAGCCCCCGCTGGGTGGGAAGTTCGACTTCACGCCGTGGTTCTGCGTGTACTGCCCGGTGACCAGCGACGCGCGCGCCGGGCAGCACAGCGGGTGCGGCGACATCGCGCGGGTGTAGGTCGTGCCGTGGGCGCCGATCAGCGCCCTCGTGCGCGGCATGAACCGCAGCTGGTCGGCGCGCATGTCGTCGAGCAGCACCACCACGACGTTGGGCCGCGGCGCCTGCGCCTCCTGCGCCGTACGGCGGTCGGGTCCGGCGCCGGCCGGGGCGACGGCCGCGAGGAGTCCGGTGGCGAGCGCGACGACGAGCGCTGCGATCCAGCCGGTGCGGGGGCGGATCGGCGGGGAGAGCACCCGACGGTTCTACCTCACCTCGGCCGCGCAGACGTCGCTGTCGGCGGAACGGGTGACTCCCGGCTCCGCCTCCGGCTACCGTGGACGGGCCGTACGCCGCCGGAGCCGCTCGAGAGAGAGGACCGATGGGCACGCTCCACCTCCACCCGCGGTCGTCGGTCGAAGCGCTCACGATCTCGGCGTACGCGCAGGACCTCGACGCGCGCCGCTACCGCTGTCCGCCGACCATCGACCGCCGGCTGGACCGGTTGCTCGCGGTCGACGCGCCGGTGCGGGTGCTGGAGCTGACCGGCCCCGCGGGCATCGGCAAGAGCGCTGCGCTGCGCGAGGCCGCCCGGCGCGCCGAGCGGCAGGGCTACGGGGTCGTGGTCGTCGACGGACGCGACGCCGGGGCGGTCGCGGCGCTCGACGAGCTGGTCGGCGGCCGCAACCTGGTCGTGGTGGACGAGGCGGAGCGCCTCGGAGCCGCGCTGCGCGGCGTCGGCGAGCGGATCGCCGAGCTGCCCGCCGAGAGCCGGGTGGTCGTGGCCGCGCGGTCGCTGCCGCGCCGCTGGCTGCCCGACCACGTCGCCGGTCTCGGCGAGCGGTGCCGGATGTCGCCGCTCACGCGGGAGGACGCGGACGCCGTCCTGGTGGCGCACGGGGTCGAGGACCCCTGTGCCCGGGCCGACGTCCTCGCCTGGGCGGGCGGTCTGCCGCTCGCGCTGGTACTGGGAGCGCGGGCGCCGACGGCGCCGCCACGCGAGGTCGGCGACGACCTCATCGAGTGGATCGCGGGCTCCGAGCTCGACGACTTCGACGCCGACCTGATGGCCGTGACGGCGCTGGCCGGGAGCGTCGACGCCGGGCTGGTCGCCGCGCTGCTGCCCGACCGCGACGCCGCTGCCGAGGTCGCTCGGCTGCGGCAGTGCTCGTTCGTCGAGCAGGCCGGGCCGCGGCTGCGCCTGCACTCCCACCTCGCCGCGGTCGTCGCCGAGCGGCTGCGGACCGCCGAGCCGGCGCGCGCGTCGGCGCTCACCCTGCGGCTCGCCGCGCACGAGCACGACCGTGCGGTCGCGGGCGACGTCGAGGCGCTCGGCCGGCTCGCCCGCCTTGTCGCGGACCCGGCGATCCGCGCCGCGCTCGGGCCGACCGTGGGCGCCGCCTACTTCGCCGACCGGGTGCGGCCGTACGACGACGCGGTCCTGCGCGAGGGCATGGAGTCCGTGTGCCGCGGTCTGTGGGCGGTCGCCCGGCCGTGGCTGGGCGACCCCCGCGCTCGCGTGGTGCGGCGCGCCGACGGCACGCCGGTCGCGGCGGTCGTCGCGATGCCGCTCGCGGAGGCGGGCCGCGCGACGGCGCCGGGCGCCCGGCTGACCGCGCCGGTCGTCGAGCACGCCGTGGCTGCCGGCCTGGGCGACCGGGCCGTGGTGACCGCGCTCCAGGTGACGTTCGCCGACGTCGACGAGCCGGAGGTCGCGGCGATCCGCAACGCCGCCGCGATGGCGTGGTGCGGGGTGGCCAACCCCCGGGTCGACGTCGTCAACCTCGTGGGCGACCCGACGGGCGAGCGGCACGCGCTCGTCGCCTACGGCTACGACGAGGTGCGCGGCCTCGCCCGCACGGTGGCGGGCGTCCCGGTCACGACCTGGGTCGCCGACGTGGGCGACGGCGGCCTCGCCGGGCTGCTCTACGGCGTGGTCGCGACCGAGCAGGGCGCGAGCGGCACGGAGGCCGGCGGCGCCGTACTCCTCACGGCACTGGAGGAGTTCCACGACGACGCCGCGCTCGCTGCGCTACCGGTCGCGGCGCGCGACCTCCCGGCCGCCGCGGCGGCCGAGCACGTGCGCGCGTGGGTGCGGACCACCGTCGCCGCGCGGCTGGCGGGCGAGCCGGTGCTGCTCGACCAGGTGCTGCGCCGGTACGTCGAAGCGGGCGCGTCGCACGAGTCGGTCATGCGCGACACCTATGCCAGCCGGGCGACGTACTTCCGCCGCCTGCGCCGGGCACGCGAGGTGCTCGCGGGTGAGCCGGCGCAGGGTCAGCGGACGCCCCAGGAGTAGGTCTGCTTGCGGAGCCCGAGGTACATGAACGTCTCGGTGCTCACCACGCCCTCGACCTCGCGGATCCGGTGGGACACGATCTCGAGCAGGTGCTCGTCGGACTCCGCGACCACCTCGACCAGGACGTCGAACGAGCCGGCGGTCACCACGACGTAGTCGACCTCGTCGAGCTCGGCGATCGCGTCGGCCACCGGCGGCACCGCCCCGGTGACGCGGACGCCGACCATCGCCTGGCGCGCGAAGCCGAGCTCCATCGGGTCGGTGACGGCGACGATCTGCATGACGCCGGTCTCGACCAGCCGCTGCACCCGCTGCCGGACGGCGGCCTCGGACAGTCCGACGACCTTGCCGATCGCGGCGTACGAGCGCCGCCCGTCCTGCTGGAGCTGCTCGATGATCGCCTTCGACACCGGGTCGAGGGCGGCGCGGGGGCCGGCCATGGGGGTCATCGTTGCAGACTCCGGCTTCCGCACTCAACGGTCGCACTGGACGCGGAATCCGTTGCAATCATGTTTCGGCGCAACCGGATCGCTTGTCAGCGGGGCGACGCGGTGGCAGAGTCCCCGCTGTGAGTGAGCAACCAGCCCGTCGCTCGACGTTGTCGCGCCGGGGGTTCCTCAAGGCCGGGGGTGCGCTCGGGTTCGCGGGGCTCAGCGCTGCCGCCCTCAACCTGCCGTTCTTCGACGTCGACGGCGTCAGCCAGTCGGCGGCAGCCTGCCGCGCGCCCGACGTGTCGGAGACCGAGCGGGAGCTGATCATCTCCAACTGGACGGGCTACATCGACCCGCGCCGGGCCGAGGGCAGCACCCTGAGCCGGTTCCAGGCCGAGACCGGGATCGCGGTGACCTACAACGTCGACGTCAACGACAACGCCGAGTTCTACGCCAAGGTGAAGAACCAGCTCGGCGAGTGCGAGCCGATCGACCGCGACATGATCATCCTGACCGACTGGATGGCCGCGCGGATGATCAACCTCGGCTGGATCCAGCCGCTCGACGCCGACCGCATCCCCAACGTCCACGCCAACGTGATCGAGCCGCTGCGCGGCGTCGCGTGGGACCCCGACTTCAAGTACCACGCGCCCTGGCAGAGCGGCCTGACCGGCATCGCCTACAACGCAGCCGAGGTCGGCGAGGTGGGCAGCTTCGAGGAGCTCATCTCGCGCCCGGACCTGAAGGGCCGGATCACGCTGCTCTCCGAGATGGCCGACACCATGGGCTTCATGCTCCTGGTCACCGGGGCGGACCCGGAGAACTTCGACGACGACGACTGGGCCAACGCGATCGACCGGATGCGGCAGGTCGTCCAGGACGGCCAGCTGCGGCAGATCGCCGGCAACAACTACCTCCAGCAGCTGGCCCAGGGCAGCATCGTCGCGTGCGAGGCGTGGTCGGGCGACGTCATCCAGGCGCAGTACGACAACCCGGACATCAAGTTCGTCGTGCCCGAGGAGGGCCTGGCTCTCTGGAGCGACAACATGATGGTGCCCAACAAGGCGACCCACCAGGCCAACGCGGAGACGTGGATGGACTTCTACTACCGCCCCGAGATCGCGGCCAAGCTCGCGTCGTGGGTCAACTACATCTGTCCGGTCCAGGGTGCGCAGCAGGAGATGGAGAAGATCGACGCGTCGCTCGTCGACAACCCGTTGATCTTCCCCGACGCCGAGATGCTGTCGAACACCTGGGACTTCATGGCGCTCACCGACGAGCAGCAGCAGAAGTACGAAGGGGAGTGGGCCGATGTCATCGCTGGATGAGTCCGTCACCGAGGGGGCGACCGGGCAGGCCGCGGCGTCGTACGACGGCCTTCGGCTGACCGCGCTGACGAAGCGCTACCCCAACGGCTTCACCGCCGTGCGCGGCATCGACCTCGACGTGCCGCGGGGCTCGTTCTTCGCGCTGCTCGGGCCGTCCGGGTGCGGCAAGACGACGACCCTGCGGATGGTCGCGGGCCTCGAGTCCCCGACGTCGGGGTCGATCGAGCTGGCCGGCAACGACATCACCGGCGCCAAGCCCTACCGGCGCCCGGTCAACACCGTGTTCCAGAACTACGCGCTCTTCCCGCACCTCGACATCTTCGAGAACGTCGCGTTCGGCATGCGCCGGCGCAAGGTCGCCGACGTGGACGCGAAGGTCGGCGAGATGCTCGACCTGGTCGAGCTCGGGCCGCAAGCACGCAAGAAGCCGGCCCAGCTCTCGGGTGGCCAGCAGCAGCGGGTGGCGCTCGCGCGGGCGCTGGTCAACCAGCCCGAGGTGCTGCTGCTCGACGAGCCGCTCGGCGCGCTCGACCTCAAGCTGCGCAGGTCGATGCAGATCGAGCTCAAGCGGATCCAGACCGAGGTCGGGCTCACGTTCGTCCACGTGACCCACGACCAGGAGGAGGCCATGACCATGGCCGACACGGTCGCGGTCATGAACGCGGGCGTCATCGAGCAGATGGGCTCGCCGGCGGAGCTCTACGAGAACCCGCGGAGCACGTTCGTCGCCAACTTCCTCGGTCAGTCCAACCTCATCGGCGGCAGCGTCGTACGACGGGACGCCGACGTGGTGACCGTCGACATGCAGGGCATCCACGTGTCGGTGCCGGCGGCGCGCGTGCACACCGACGGCGACCAGGGGTGGGTCGGGATCCGGCCCGAGAAGGTGCTCGTCGGCGACGCGGGCGCCGAGCTCGACGCGCCCGGCAACACCATCCCCGGCGGCGTCGTGAGCGACGTCAGCTTCGTCGGGGTCAGCACGCAGTACCTCGTCCGGATGCCCTGGGGGCAGGAGCTGACCGTGTTCGCGCAGAACACCGGCCGCTCCAAGATCTTCTCCGTCGGCGAGCAGGTCGAGCTGTCGTGGCGGCCGGAGTATGCATTCCTCCTCGACCGCTCGCAGGACGTCAACGCCGGCGCCGAGGAAGGGGCCTGATCGATGGCGGAGACCGGGCGGCGCCGAGGACCCGCCGGCTACCTGCTGATGGTGCCGGCCGTGGTGTGGCTGGGCCTGTTCTTCGTCATCCCGTTCTACTCGCTCGTCGCCGCCAGCCTCTACGACCCCGGCGGGTCGGACGAGAAGGGCTGGGACATGTCGTGGGCGTTCGGCAACTACCCCGACGCCTGGGACCGCTACTGGGAGCCGCTCCTCCGCTCGATCGTGTACGGCGGCATCGCCACGCTGATCTGCCTGGTGTTGGGCTACCTGCTGGCCTACGTCATCGCCTTCAAGGTGGGGCGCTGGAAGACGCTGCTGCTGGTGCTGGTGATCGCGCCGTTCTTCACCAGCTTCCTGGTGCGCACCTTGTCGTGGCAGCTGATCCTCGCCGACGACGGGTGGCTCGTCGACGCGCTGCAGTGGATGGGGATCGTGCGCGGGGAGGGCCTGCTCTACACCGACTTCTCGGTGATCATGGGGCTGGCCTACAACTTCCTGCCGTTCATGGTGCTGCCGCTCTTCGCGAGCATCGACAAGATCGACCCGAGGCTGATCGAGGCGTCGAGCGACCTCTACTCCAACCCGGTGGTCGGGTTCTTCAAGGTCACGTGGCCGCTGTCGCTGCCGGGTGTCGTGTCCGGCACGCTGCTGACCTTCATCCCGGCAGCCGGTGACTACATCAACGCCCAGCTGCTGGGCAACACCGGCACCACCGTCATCGGCTCGGTGATCGAGCTCCAGGCGACCGACGCCAACCAGCCGCAGGTCGCGGCCGCGCTGGCGATGACGCTGATGGTGCTGATCGTCGGCATGGTGCTCGTCTACGTGCGCCGGGCAGGGACGGAGGAGCTCTTCTGATGCGGTGGTTGCGCGAGCACCTGGTGCTCATCCTCGGCCTGGCGGTGCTGGTCTACACGTTCGTGCCGATCGCGGTGGTCGTGCTGATGAGCTTCAACGAGCCCGCGTCGCGCGGGGTCTACTCGTTCGACGGGTTCACCCTCGACAACTGGCTCGACCCGTGCGCCGACCCGACGATGTGCGAGTCGCTCGGTCTCTCGATCCGCGTGGCCCTGCTCGCGACCCTGGTCGCGACCGTGATCGGCACGCTGGCCGCCTTCGCGCTGGTGCGGTGGGACTTCGCCGGCCGCTCGTCGTCCAACATCCTGATCTTCCTGCCGATGGCCGCGCCCGAGATCGTGCTCGGCTCGTCGCTGCTGACGCTCTTCGTGCAGGCGGGATTCGCGGGCCAGCTGGGGTTCTGGACGATCTTCATCGCCCACGTGATGTTCTGCCTGTCGTTCGTCGTCGTCACCGTCCGCTCGCGGCTGGCCGGGATGGACGACACCCTCGAGCAGGCCGCGCAGGACCTCTACGCGACGCCGTCGCAGACGTTCTGGCGGATCACGTTCCCGCTGGTGCTGCCCGGCATCCTCGGCGCCGCACTGCTGAGCTTCTCGCTCTCGTTCGACGACTTCATCATCACGAACTTCAACTCCGGCAGCGACGTCACCTTCCCCATGTACGTCTGGGGCCAGGCCCGCGTCGGCGTCCCCATGCAGGTCAACGTCGTCGGCACCCTCATGCTCGTGATCTCCCTCGTCATCGTCGTCGGCGGCGAGATCGCCTCGCGGCGCCGTACCCGCGCCCTCGCAACCGTCTGACTGCCGAACCGGCAGGGTTGGCGGGCCGAACCGGCAGGGTTCGGGGTGCGAACTGGCACCTTGCGGGGTTCGACCCGGCACACCTCGGGGCTCCAGAGAGGTGGGCAGGGCCTGGGCCACCCGGGTTCTGGGCTTGTTTCCACAGCCCGCTGCGCGCTCGGTTTTCGTGGTACGACGCCGCGGGCACCCCGTCTGCATGACCCAGGCGTTTCCACCCGACATGCCTTTCACCGCGGCCGACGCCCTGGCCCGCGGCGTGACACCGGACCGACTGCGATGGCTCGTTCGGTGCGGGGTCGTCAAACAGTTGCTGTACGGCGTCTACGTGCCCGGCCACTGGGAGGACACCCCGGCGACGCGGGCTGCCGCAGCCGCTCACGTCCTGCCGCCGCATTGCGTGGTCTCTGACCGCTCCGCCGCCGGCCTGCACGGTATCGACGTCCTCGACTACGCCGAGCTCGACGTGACGCCCCAGCTCGAGGTCGTGTCGATCGGCGGCGCGACCCGGACGCGGCGGATGGGTGTGCTGGGCGGCCAGCGCGAGCTGCTCCCGGACGAGGTGATGACCCTCGGCGACATCCTGGTAACGACCCCAGAGCGCACTGCCTGCGACCTCGGCTGCCTCAGAGGCCGCCACCGCGCGTTCGGCGCGATCGAGGCGTTCCGGACGAAGTTCGACCTGAGCCAGGCGAGCCTGAAGCGATTGTTGCCCCGGTTCGCCGGTCGCCGGGGTGTCATCCAGCTCCGAGAGCTGATCGGGCTCAGTCGGATAGGAGCGGACTCGCAGCCGGAGTCGTGGGTGGCCATCGACCTGCACGACGAGGGATTTCCGATGCCGGCCGCGCAGGTGTGGGTTCAGGTCCCGGGCTGGGGCCGCGCCAAGGTCGAGAACGCATACGAGCACCTCCGCGTCGCCGTTGAGTACGACGGCGAGGAGCATCACTCGGAGGAACCCGACATCGCGCACGACGCCGCCCGCCGTGAGGCCTTGCGGGCGGCGGCCGACTGGATCATCGTCGTCGTGCGGAAGAACGGGTTCAGCGGCGAGGGCCGCGTGCAGTGGCTCGCCGAGTTCTCGGGCGCCTACGCCGGCCGGGCGCCTTGGCCGACGACCAAGCGCATCTACGCGCGCGCTCCCGATCAGTCCTATCGCGGGCGCCGTCGCTGATCAGTGGCCGTCGGGCGTCGTACCCCGGACGGCGCCAGTTCGCACCCCGAAGCGCGCCAGTTCGCACCCCGAAGCCCGCCAGTTCGCATCCCGACGTGTGCCGGTTCGCACCCCGAAGTGTGCCGGTTCGGCCCGCCAACCGTGCCGGTTCGTCGGGTCAGCGGGCGTCGGGGGTCAGGCTGACGAGGGTGTCGTCGCCGCGGCCGCCGCGGCCGGAGTCGGCGCCGGGGCCGCCGTGGAGGTAGTCGTCGCCGTCTCCGCCCTTGAGGTGGTCGGAGCCGCGATTGCCGTAGACGGAGTCGTCGCCGTTCTCGGCGCGGACGAAGTCGTCGCCGCGCTTGCCGCGGATGAAGTCGCGGCCCGGGCCGCCGCCGAGGTCGTCGTCGCCGGTGCTGCCGCGCACCTGGTCGTTGCCGCCGCCGCCGTGCGCCTCGCCAGGCCCCGTGAGCAGGAGGGCGTCGTCGCCGCCCTCGCCCCAGATGTCGGTGCCGCACACGACGTCGTGGCCGCCCTTGGCGTGCACGGTCCCGGTGGCGACGATGACGTCCTCGCCCGGCGTGCCGTCCACCGGGTCGCCGGACAGGTCGACGATCGTCGCGTCCAGCCCCGCGCAGGTCGGGGCCTCCTCGCCCGCGCCGGCGGGGCCGGTCGCGAGCACCGGGCAGAGCGCCAGTACGGCGACGACGCCGCTGCGGAGACCTGTGTCGTTCATCTCCGCATCATGCACCCGGATCAGATCAGCGACCACGCCTTGTCGAGGACGGTGCGCAGGATCTGCTCCATCTCGTCGAAGTGCTCCTGGGTGGAGACCAGCGGCGGTGAGAGCTGGATGACCGGGTCGCCGCGGTCGTCGGCACGGCAGTAGAGGCCGGCGTCGTACAGCGCCTTGGAGACGAACCCGTAGAGGATGCGGTCGCACTCGTCGTGGGTGAACGTCTCCTTGGTGCCCTTGTCCTTGACGAGCTCGATCCCGTAGAAGAACCCCTCGCCGCGCACGTCGCCGACGATCGGCAGGTCCAGCAGCCGCTCGAGGGTCGCGCGGAAGGCCGGCGCGTTGGCCTGGACGTGGTCGAGGACTCCCTCGTCCTCGAAGATCTGCATGTTCTTCAGGCCGATGGCCGAAGCGACCGGGTGGCCGCCGAACGTGTAGCCGTGGGCGAACATCGACGAGCCCGTCGAGAACGGCTCGAACAGCCGGTCGGAGGCGACCATCGCGCCGAGCGGCGCGTAGCCGGAGGTGAGCCCCTTGGCGGAGGTGATGATGTCGGGCTGGTAGCCGAAGCGGGTCGCGCCGAACATCTCGCCGAGCCGGCCGTAGGCGCAGATCACCTCGTCGGAGACCAGCAGTACGTCGTGCCGGTCGCAGATCTCGCGGACCCGCTGGAAGTAGCCCGGCGGCGGCGGGAAGCACCCGCCGGCGTTCTGCACCGGCTCGAGGAAGACCGCGGCCACGGTCTCGGCGCCCTCGTTGAGGATCGCGACCTCGATCTGGTCGGCGGCCCAGCGGCCGAACGCCTCGGGGTCGGACCCGTCGAGGAGGCCGCCGGTGATGTCGTCGGCGCGGTAGACGTTGGTGTTGGGCACCCGGAACGTCGAGGGCACCAGCGGCTCGAACTGCGCCTTGAGGCCCGGCAGGCCGGTGATCGAGAGCGCACCCTGGGTAGTGCCGTGGTAGGCGATCGCGCGGCTGATGACCTTGTGCTTCATCGGCTTGCCGGTGAGCTTGAAGTAGTTCTTCGCCAGCTTCCAGGCGCTCTCGACGGCCTCGCCGCCGCCGGAGGTGAAGAAGACGCGGTTGAGGTCGCCGGGGGCGTAGCCCGCGACCTTGTCGGCGAGCTCGATCGCCGCCGGGTGGGCATAGGACCACAGCGGCATGAACGCCAGCGTCTCGGCCTGCTTGGCCGCGGCCTCGGCGAGGTCGCGCCGGCCGTGGCCCAGCTGGGAGACGAACAGGCCGGCCAGCCCGTCGAGGTAGCGCTTGCCGTGGCTGTCGTAGAGATAGACGCCCTCGCCGCGCACGATCACCGGCACGTCATGGTCGGGACCGTCCCCGACGTACCGCCCGTGCTGGGTGAAGTGCATCCACAGGTGGTCCTTGGCGGCGCGCTGCAGCTGGGTGTCGTCGAGCATGGTCACCATGGTGATCGATGTACCCACCTTCTGCAAGTGAATCCGTTGCGTACGACGCCGCAGGCGACGAATCCGAACGAAAACCGCGGTCTCTCCCTCCTGATTTCGTCGGTCGCTGGCTAGAGTCGGGCGCATGACCACCGCTTCCGGCCAGTCCTTCAAGAACGTCATCAACGGCGAGCTCGTCGACGCCGCAGAGGGTGCGACGTACGACGTCGTCGACCCGGCGACCGGGGAGGTCTACGCGCGCGCCCCGCTGTCCGGCGCCGCCGACCTCGACAAGGCGTACGGCGCCGCGGACGCCGCGTTCGAGGGCTGGGCCTACGCGACGCCGAAGGAGCGGGCGACGGCGCTGTTGAAGATCGCCGACGCGATCGACGCGCGCGCCGAGGAGATCTGCCGGGTGGAGGTCGCCGACACCGGCAAGCCGTTCCAGATCACGATGGACGAGGAGATGGGGATGGCCTCGGACCACTTCCGCTTCTTCGCCGGAGCGACGCGGGTGCTCGAGGGCAAGTCGGCGGGGGAGTACCTCGAGGACCACACCAGCTGGATCCGGCGCGAGCCGATCGGCGTCATCGGCCAGGTGACCCCGTGGAACTACCCGCTGATGATGATGATCTGGAAGATCGCGCCCGCCCTCGCGGCCGGCAACACCGTCGTGCTCAAGCCCTCGGACACCACGCCCGCCAGCTCGACCCTGCTCGCCGAGATCTGCCAGGAGTTCCTGCCGCCCGGCGTCCTCAACGTCGTCTGCGGCGACCGCGACACCGGTCGCGCGCTGGTCGCGCACCCCACGCCGCAGATGGTCGCGATCACCGGCTCGGTCCGCGCCGGCATGGAGGTCGCGGGCTCGGCGGCGACCGACCTCAAGCGCGTGCACCTCGAGCTCGGCGGCAAGGCGCCGGTGATCGTGTTCGACGACGCCGACATCGAGAAGGCGGCGGAGGCGATCGCCGTCGCCGGCTACTTCAACGCCGGCCAGGACTGCACCGCCGCCACCCGCGTCCTCGCCGGACCCGGCATCCACGACGAGTTCGTGTCGGCGCTCGCCGAGCAGGCACGCAGCACCCGCACCGGCATGCCCGACGACGAGGACATCCTCTACGGCGCGCTCAACAACGCCGACCAGCTCGCGCGCGTGAAGGGGATGGTCGACCGCCTACCCGACCACGCCACCATCGCCAGCGGTGGCGCCCCTGCCACGGTCGACGGCGGCGCCAACGGCTTCTTCTACGAGCCCACCGTGCTGTCGGGGCTCAGGCAGGACGACGAGCAGATCCAGACCGAGATCTTCGGGCCCGTCATCACCGTCCAGCGGTTCTCCGACGAGGCCGAGGCGCTCGCCTGGGCCAACGGCGTGCAGTACGGCCTGTCCTCCTCGGTGTGGACCAAGGACCACGGCCGGGCGATGCGGATGAGCCGCAAGCTCGACTTCGGCGTCGTGTGGATCAACACCCACATCCCGTTCGTGTCCGAGATGCCGCACGGCGGCTTCAAGCACTCCGGCTACGGCAAGGACCTGTCGATGTACGGCCTCGAGGACTACACCCGCATCAAGCACGTGATGAGCTACATCGGCGAGTGACCTCCGGTCACGAGGACGTACGGCGCGGCCGGCGCCGTACCGGCGGATCTTCGGCTCTCGAGCCGCCCCTGCCGGTTGGCACGATCCAACTTGTGGGAAAGGCCACAACGCCTGTCCGCGATGTGCAGCGAGCCTCTCGCGGGTGGTTCCCTGTCACCCGGGACGACGATGTCCGCAGAGCGGGCAGCGCGACGCCAGCGGCGACCGCGACCTCGGCGTGAGGTAACTTGCCCCCACCCTCAACAGGATCGAAAGGCTGGCTGGCATGGTGGATCTCGAGCGGGTTCTGGACGAAGCGGGGTTGTCGAACACCCACGTCCGGGAGTACGTCGCGCACTGGGCGGGGGTGACCGGTGCGGAGCGCGTGGAGGTAGTCAGCGCGGCTGACGACGCGCGTCTGGTCCAGGAGGCGCTCGCGGCGGGAGAGCTGCTTCCCGCGGGCGACGGCAACTACTACTCCCGGTCCTACTTCAAGGACGTCGCCCGCACCGAGGAGCGCACCGTCGTCGCCACGAGCGACGAGGCCGACAAGGGCGTCTACAACAACTGGAAGCCCGCCTCGGAGATGAAGCCGAAGCTCATCGAGCTGATGACCGGCGCCTCCGCGGGCAAGACGATGTACGTCATCCCCTACCTGATGTCGCCGAAGGGCTCCCCGCTCGAGAAGTTCGCCGCGGGCGTCGAGCTCACCGACAACATCAACGTCGTGCTCCAGATGATCCGCATGTCGCGGGTCGGCGTGGAGTACATCAACGACCTCGGCGACAACTTCGTGAAGGCCGTTCACGTCACCGGCGACCTCCCGAACCTCGGCCAGGGCACGCCCGACGACAAGCGCAACTTCGTGACCGTCGCCGACGAGCGCACGATCCTGCACTTCGGTTCGTCGTACGGCGGCAACGCGCTCCTGGGCAAGATCGCCCACGGCCTGCGCCAGGGTGCCTACGACGGCTGGAAGAACGGCTTCCTCGTCGAGCAGTTCATGCTGCTGGGCATCACCGACAAGGAGACCGGCGCGAAGTACAACATCTGCGGCGGCTTCCCGTCGGCCTCGGGCAAGACCAACCTCGCGATGACGCTCGCTCCCGACGCGCTCGGCGACCGCTACTACGTCGAGTTCTACGGCGACGACATCGCGTGGATCTGGGTCGACGAGGACGGCGTGCTCCGCGGCTTCAACCCGGAGAACGGCGTGTTCGGCGTCGCCAAGGACACCAACGAGAAGACCAACCCCACGGCGATCGACTCGATCAAGCCCGGTGTCGGCGCGATCTTCACCAACGTCGCCTACAACGAGAAGACCCAGGAGGTCTGGTGGGAGGGTCGCGGCGACAAGCCGACCGACCTCGACGGCTGGCTCGACTGGAAGGGTGAGCGGATCGCGGACCGTCCGGCCGAGGAGGCCGACGCCCCGTGGGCGCACCCCAACAGCCGCTTCACCACCACCCTGGCCAACGTCCCCAACGTGGCCAAGGACTTCGAGGACCCGGCGGGCGTCGAGATCCACGGCATCATCTTCGGTGGCCGCACCCGCGACCGCGAGCCGCTGATCCGCGCGATCAACGACGTGGCCGAGGGCGTCTACGACGGCCTCACCCTGGGTGCCGAGGCGACCGCCGCGACCGACGGTCTCGAGGGCGTGCTCCGCTACGACCCGATGTCGATGCGCCCGTTCATGTCCTACTCCGAGGCCGACTACGCCCAGCACTGGCTCGACGTCATCGGCGCGGCCAAGGAGAAGCCGGTCTTCGCGCACGTCAACTGGTTCCAGCGCGGCGACGACGGCCGCTTCCTGTGGCCGGGCTACCGCGAGAACCTGCGCCCGCTGCTGTGGCTGATGCAGTACAAGAACGGCGAGGTCAAGGGCGTGGAGACGCCGGTCGGCGTGATCCCGGCCCGCGAGGAGCTCAACCTCGACGGCCTCGACGAGCAGGCGCTGGCCGACCTCGACACGATCCTCACGATCGACAAGGCCCGCTGGCAGCAGGAGATGGGCTTCCGCGAGAAGCACCTCGCCCAGTTCGACGGCCTGCCCGAGGCGATCTGGGAGGCCCACCGCCGGGTCGCCGAGGCGCTCGACAAGTCCTAGGTCGAATCACCCCTCATGGTTCGTCGAATCGCCCCTCGTGGTCGCCGTTGCGCCACGGGGGGGCGATTCGCATGACCATGAAGGTCAACTCGACGAACCACGAGAGGTAACTCGACATGAGGGCGGTCACCTGCCACCAGAGCAAGCTCGAGGTCGCCGAGGTGGCCGACCTGGTCCCGGCCCGGGGGCAGCTGCTCCTCGACGTCGAGCGGTGCGGCATCTGCGGCTCCGACCTGCACGCCCGCACCCACGGTGACGAGACGGCGCGCGACGTCGCCGAGCTCGGCTACGACGGCTTCATGCGCTCCGACCAGCACGTGGTCATGGGCCACGAGTTCGTCGGCACCGTCGCCGACTACGGCCCGCGCACCAAGAAGGCGTGGCCGGTCGGCACCCGGGTCGTCGCGCTCCCGGTGCTGAAGACCGACGGTCAGATCCACCTGACCGGCCTCTCGCAGGACGCGCCGGGAGGGTACGGCGAGCAGGTGCTCACGCAGCAGGCGATGACCTTCCGGGTGCCCGACGAGGTCCCGGTCGAGGCCGCCGCGCTGACCGAGCCGATGGCGGTCGCCCTGCACGCCGTGCGCAAGGGCCAGGTGGGCGCGAAGGACGTCGCCGTGGTGCTGGGATGCGGACCGATCGGGCTCGCGGTGATCTTGATGCTCAAGGCCAGCGGCGTGCGCCACGTGATCGCCAGCGACTTCTCCGCCGGCCGCCGCGCGCTCGCCGAGAAGTGCGGCGCCGACGTCGTCGTCGACCCCGCGGTCGAGTCGCCGTGGTCGTCGTTCGAGGAGTCCAGCCGCTACCTGACCAACCCGGTCGCCCTCGCCGAGGTCGGCATCGACGCGATGGCCAAGCTCCGCGCCGTGCCGCTGCTCCCGTGGGCCCACCTGATGCGCGCCGCCGAGAAGGCAGGGGCGACGCCCCGCGGCCCGGTGGTGTTCGAGTGCGTCGGCGTGCCCGGGATGATCGAGCACGCCATCTCCTCCGCCCCGCTGCTCACCCGCATCGTCGTCGTCGGCGTGTGCATGGGCGCCGACTCGTTCCGCCCGTCGATGGCGATCAACAAGGAGGTCGAGCTGCGGTTCGCCTTCGCCTACGACCCCGCGGAGTTCCACCAGACGCTGCAGTGGATCGCGAGCGGCAAGGTCGACGTGCTGCCGCTGGTCACCGGTACCGTCGGCCTCGGCGGGGTCGCCGCGGCGTTCGAGGCGCTCGGCGATCCCGAGCGGCACGCGAAGATTCTGATCGATCCGTCGTCCGATCTAGAGTCTCCCGCCTGACGCCTCAGGTAGGGGCGTCGCTGTCCGTACGGGCAGTCAACGTCGTCTGCTTGCAAGGGAAGTCTCGGTGACCGTCCGTCGCCTGCGCGCCGCCGCCATCGCACTCGTCGCCACCCTCTGCCTGGTCGCAACCGTCTCGGTCGTCGAGCCCGCCCCGGTCGGCGCGCACGCCGCCCACCCCGCCAGCGTGAAGCCCGGCAAGCAGGACGAGCGCCGTCACCACCAGCTCGGCACCCTGTCCGTCAGCCCGAAGAAGTACTACGCCGGCCAGGGCGTCCGCTTCAGCGGCACGCTCCCCGAGCGCGGCGTACGACGGGTCTGGCTGGAGTTCCACATGAACCGCCCGGGCGACCGCTGGACCCGCGTCGAGGGCTCGATGCGCCGTACCGACCGGGCGGGCAGGTTCTCGTTCCGCCACCCGGCGCCGGGCATGTACAACATCAAGCTGCGCGTGAGCTCCGCCGCCGGCTCCACCCGGCCCCGGCTCTTCCACGCGGTCGACGAGATGATGACGCTCCGGGTGCGGCCGCGCGACGGCGCCTGGCCGGTGCGGCTGGAACGCTCCCGCTACCGCCACTCCACGAGCTATCCCGCCGTCACGGGCGAGCCGTTCACGGTCACCGTCGACACCGCGCCCCACGGCGGGCCCGTGCTCCGGGGCCGTCGCGTCATCCTCCAACGCCGTCTCGACGCCACCACCTGGCGCACGGTCGGCCGGGGTCGGGTCACCCGCTCGGGCACGGTGTCGTTCCGCCAGGACGTGGCGCGCCGCGGCGTCGCCGTCTACCGCGCCCGCACCGACGACTGGCGCCGGGGCCTGAGCAACATCGGGTGGAACACCTCGTTCCCGATCAGCGTCTACGTGCTCGACCGCACCGGCGCCGGTCCCCGGCCGCCGCGCCCGACGTTCGGCCCCCGCAGCAGGCCCGCCCCCCCCCCCGGTGAGCTCGCCCGGCCGCGCGGCGCCGCGGGCGAGCGGTTCGACTGGGGCCGGCCGCTGTTCGACTTCGCGTTCGAGTGGGGCGAGTCGCTGTCCGACCGGCCGCACCGCGGCACTCGGCTCCGCGGTCGATGGAAGGAGACCTCCACCGGCGGCGGCCGCGTGGGACGCCACAACGGCGGACTGTTCCTGGAGTCCAAGTACGGCGTGGTCGCGCCCCGTGACACCGGCCTCGGCGACCGAGGTACGACGGCCGCGACCCTGCGCGGCAACGCGCGCGCGACGGGCCGGTGGGAGGTGCGGATGCGCACGTGGGAGCTGGCCGAGCCCGGCGCGTCGTACCGCGTGAAGGCCGAGCTGGTGCCGGTGAACGCCGCGAAGCGCGCCTGCGGCGCCCGCACCATCACCATCGCCGACATCTCGCCCGGCTCCCGCCAGGTCAGGTACGGCGTCACGACTCCGCGCGACCACCGCGCCTGGCGCGGCCGGCGCAACGACGTCCGGATCCGGCAGGTGCAGCACGCCTATGCCGTCGAGGTGACCGACTCCAGGATCACGTGGTTCCTCGACGGGCGGCCGACTGCGACCGTGCGGAACCGCAAGGCGCTGCCGGGGGTCCCGCTGACCCTGCGGTTCTCCCTCGTCGGCAGCGGCCGGCGGGAGATGCGGCACGCCTACGCCGGCGCGGACTGGATCCGCGGGTGGGACCTCGATCGCGGGCGGTCGGTCCGCGCGCCGAAGCTGCTCCGCTCCGAGCGGCACCAGCTCGGCTGCCGCGGCCCGCGGCGCTGACCGCCGCGGCGTACCCCTCAGGTCGCGACGCCGGCGGCCGAAGGAACGGGCAACGTCACGTCTGCCTGGGGGGACACGGTGACCTTTCGTCGCCTTCGCACTGCTGCAACCGCACTGATCATCGCCGTCTGCCTCGTCGCGGCATTGTCGCCGGACGCGCGGGCGGTGTCCGCCCGACAGGAGGCGACGCTGACCATCGGCGAGTCGGAGTACTACGCCGGCCAGGGCGTCCTCTTCGAGGGCTCGCTCGCGCAGACCGGTGAGCGCCAGATCTGGCTGGAGTTCCACATGAACCGTCCGGGCGACGCCTGGACCGTCGTCCCGGGCTCCACCGCGCGCACCGACCGCAACGGCCGGTTCTCGTTCCGCCACCCGGCACCCGGGATGTACAACATCAGCCTGCGGGTGAGCTCGGCCGTCGGCGCGACGCCCGGCCGGCTGTTCCATGCGCACGACGAGATGACCACGGTCGCGGTCGCGCCTGCCGACGGCACGCTGCCGTTCCGCCCCGACTGGTCCCGGTACCGCGAGTACACGAGCTACCCGGCCGCGGAGGACGAGGCGTTCAGCGTCACTGTCGACACCAGCCCGGAGGGCGGGCCGATCCTCCTCGGTCGCACCGTTGCGCTCGAGGAGCGGGTCGACGCGACCACCTGGCGCAAGGTGACCCAGGGGATCGTCGGGCTCAACGGCACGGTCCGCTTCCAGCGCACGATCAGCGAGCCCGGCGTGCACGTCTACCGCGCCCGCATCGGGGGCTGGCTCGGCTTCGGGAGCGACATCGGCTGGAACACCTCGTTCCCGGTGCACGTCTACGTGCTCAGCCGCCGCGGGGAGGGCGTGCAGCCCGCTCGCGCGACCGAGACCCGCGCGCCCGGGACGACGCAGCCCGCGGGGCGCTCGTCCGAGGGCGGCTCGTCGGGGCAGCGCTACGGCTGGGGCGAGACCCTCTACGACTTCGCCTACGAGTGGGGCGAGTCGCTCAGCGACGCGCCCTACAAGGGCAAGGTCCCGCGCGGCACCTGGGCCGAGACGTCCACCGGCGGCGGGCGCGCCGGCCGGCACAACGGCGGCCTGTTCCTCGAGTCCAAGTACGGCGTGGTCGCGCCGCGCGACGCCGGCCCGGGGGACTTCGGTACGACGGCCGCGACCCTGCGCGGCAACGCCCACGCGACCGGCCGGTGGGAGGTGCGGCTGCGCACCTGGGAGATCGCCGAAGCAGGCGAGTCCTTCCGGGTCCGCGTCGAGCTCGTGCCGGAGGACCCGGCGAAGCGCGCCTGCGGGGCCCGCACCATCACGGTCGCGGAGATCTCCCCGAGCGGCCGCGCCGTGAGGTACGGCGTCACGACGCCCAACAAGCGGCGGGCCTGGACCTCGCAGCGCACGGGCGTGCCGATCAGCCAGGTCCACCACGCCTACGGCGTCGAGGTCACGGGCTCGCGGATCACCTGGCTGCTCGACAGCCAGCCGATCGGGACCGTGCGCAGCCGGGCGGCCCTGCCGAAGGTGCCGCTCACGCTGCGGCTGTCGCTGGTCGGCAGGGGGGACCGCGAGATGCGGCACACCTACGCGGGCGCCGACTGGATCCGCGCCTGGGACCGCAGCAACGGCCGCTCGGTGACGTCGGCGCACCGCCTGCGGGCCGGCCGGCACGACCTCGGCTGCTGACCTCCTGGCCGGGGTCCGGGGCCGCGGCCGCGCTCAGGTGGGACCGGTGGACGACGCCGCGGGGTCGCCCCACACGAGTCGCTTCGTCGTACCACCGGTCCACGGCAGGCAAGCTAGGCCGGACCCCCGACGCAATGTCGACAAAGCGACCCGAGGGACGCTGGAGGTGGGTCCGCTCACAATCGCTTGTGGGTGACTGGAACTTGTTCCTATCGTCGACGGGTCGACCTCCTTGCCACTGGCAAGGAGACCCGTCGTCACGCTGGGCGGGGAGCGTGGCCCGAGGAGCAGGAGCCCCGTGTCAGCCTCCCCTGACAACGCAGACAGCGCCGACCGCGCGCCGTGGATCGCCCGCGTCATCGTCCGCCGCGCCGGCTGGGTCGTCCTGGGCTGGGTCGCGCTGACCGCGGTCCTCAACCTGGTCGTCCCGCAGATCGAGGAGGTCGCCGCGCGCGACTCCTCGGCGATGGTGCCCGAGGACGCGCCGTCGATGGTCGCGGTCACCGCGATGGGCGAGGCGTTCGGCAGCGGCGAGAGCGAGAGCTTCGTCGTGGTCGCGATGGAGCGCACGTCGGGGCTGCGGCCGGCCGACAAGCAGTACGCCGTACGGCTGTCCCGCGAGCTGCGCGCGGACGAGTCCAACGTCGCCTTCGTGCAGGACGTACGGCGACCGGAGCTGCTCGACGCGCTGACCAGCCGTGACGGCGAGGCGCGCTACCTGCTCGTCGGGATCACCGGCGTCACGGGCGCGCCCGCCTCGATCCGGCAGGTCGATGCGGTGCGCGACGTGGCCGACGACCACCGGCCCGACGGGCTCGCGGTCGCCGTCACCGGGCCGACCGCCACGGTCACCGACGTCGCGACCGAGACCGAGGAGAGCATCCTCCGGATCACGATCGTCACCATCGTCGGCATCGGGCTGATCCTGCTGGTCATCTACCGATCGATCGGCGTGATGCTCCTGATCCTCACCGTGGTCGGGCTCGGCCTCGGACTGGCGCGCGCGGTCACCGCGTGGTGCGGCATCGCGGGCGTCTTCACGGTGTCGACGTTCAGCGGTTCGTTCCTCACCGCGGTGGTCCTCGGCGCCGCGACCGACTACGCCGTCTTCCTGCTCGCGCGCTACCACGAGGGCAGGCGCGACGGCCTCGACGCGGACCACGCCGCCGCGCTGGCGACGTCGCGCGTGGGCGCGGTCGTCGCCGGGTCGGCCGTCACCGTCGTGCTCGCCACCTCGGTGATGGCGCTCGCGCACATGGGCATCTTCCGGACCACCGGACCCGCCGTCGCGGTGAGCGTCGCGGTCAACCTCGCGATCAGCCTGTCCCTCACGCCGGCGCTCCTCGCGATCGCCGGCCGCCGCGGCTGGCTGGAGCCCAAGCCGTCGCGGGTGAGCGGGGTCTGGGAGCGGGTGACCGGGCTGGTCGCGGCGCGGCCCGGCCGGATGCTCGTCGCGTCGCTGGTGCCGCTGCTGGCGCTGGCCGCGTTCTACCCGGTGATGGACAAGTCCTACGACCTTCGCGACGCGCAACCGGAGGAGACCGAGAGCAACCTCGGCTACGCGATGCTCGACCGGCACTTCCCGGTCAACGAGGTGCTGCCCGACTACGTGCTGGTCGAGGCCGACCACGACCTGCGCAACGCCCGCGACCTCGCGCTCCTCGAGCGCGCCGCCGCGTCCGCCGAGCAGCAGCCCGGCGTGGTGCTGGTCCGCGGCATCACCCGACCGCTCGGCCGGCCCATCGAGCAGGCGTCCCTCAGCCACCAGTCCGGCATCGTCGGCGAGCGGCTCGGCCGCGCGGGCGAGCGCCTCGAGGAGGGCGAGGACGGTGCCCGCCGCCTGGTCGACGGGGCCGGACAGCTCAGCACCGGCGCCGACCGGCTCGCGTCCGGCAGCGGCCGGCTCGCCGGGGGCGCCCGGCAGGCCGCGGGCGGCGCGGGGCGGATCGCCGACGGCACCGGCGACCTCGCCGCGGGCATCGACCGGCTCCTCGACGGCGCCGAGGCCGCGGCCCGCGGCACCGGCGGCCTGCGCGCCGGGGCCGACGAGCTCGCGGCCGGACTCGACGCCGCCGCCGACCAGGTCGCCCTGGCCGTCGACGGGCTCGGCATGGTCCACGACGCGCTCGCCACCAAGAGCCTCACCTGCGGCCTCGACCCCGCGTGCCGGCAGGCGCGCGACGCCCTCCGCCAGATCTGGGTCGCCGAGCGCGACCAGCTCCTGCCCGGTCTGCGCGACGCCGCGGCGGGCGCCCGGCGCCTCGCCGACGGCACCGGCGACCTCGCTGAGGGTCTCCGCCGGCTGCGGACCGGGCTCGAGCAGGCGCGAGCCGGCGCCGACCGTCTGGCCGACGGCCAGCGCGTCTTCGCCGCCCGCCTCGACGACCTCGCCGACGGCGCCTCCCGGGTCGCCGGAGGCGTCGACCAGCTGGCCGACGGCGCCGGCCAGGTCGCCGGAGGCACCGAGCAGGTCGCGAGCTCGCTGCCCGAGCTCCGTCGCGGCCTCCAGGAGGCCGCGGCCCACCTGCGCCGTACGGCGAGGGTCGGCGACGCGCCCGCTGTCGGTGGGTTCTACCTGCCGCCGACGGCGCTCGAGCGACAGGACTTCGCGGCCGCCGCCCGGCTCTACCTCTCGCCCGACGGTCGCACCGCGCGGATCGCCGTCCTCGGCGCGACCGACGCCTTCGGCCGCGAGGCAGCCGCGCGCACCGTGGAGCTCGAGGAGGCCGTGGCCGAGGCCTTCCGCGGCACCAGGCTGGAAGGCGCAACGGTCAGCACCACCGGCATGGCGAGCACCAACCACGACCTCGCCGACTACTCCGCCGCGGACTTCCGGCTGATCGCGATCTGCGCGCTGGTCGCCGTCTTCCTGGTCCTGCTGGCCCTCCTGCGCAGCATCGTGGCGGCGGGGCTCCTGGTCGGGACGGTGGTGCTGTCCTACGCCTCGGCGGTCGGGCTCGCCGTCCTCGTGTGGCAGGTGCTGCTCGGTCAAGAGCTCGAGTGGACCGTCGCGCCGATCGCCTTCGTGATCCTGGTGGCCGTGGGCGCCGACTACAACCTGCTGCTGACGAAACGGATGCACGAGGAGGCGCCGGACGGGTCGGCGTCCGGGATCGCCCGGGCGACGATCGCGACCGGCGGCGTCATCACGACCGCGGGCCTCATCTTCGCCGCCAGCACGTTCGCGATGATGGCGGCCACGGTCACCACCGTCACGCAGGTCGGGTTCACGATCGGGTGCGGCCTGCTGCTCGACACCTTCGTCGTGCGCTCGCTCCTTGTGCCGGCGCTGGCGACCCTTCTCGGACCGCGACTGTGGTGGCCGCAACGCCCGCCCGGCAAGCGCGTCGCGGAGGTGGCTGCCTCGTGAGCCGCCTCGACGTCCGCCACCGGCTGCTCCGTGCGGCCGAGCAGGAGATCGCCTCCAGCGGCCCGGCTCGGGCGAGCCTGCGAGCGATCGCGCGCCGGGTCGGCGTGTCCCACCAGGCCACGGCGCACCACTTCGAGGACCGGGCCGGGCTGTTCACCGCGCTGGCGGTGGAGGGTCTCGAGCTGCTGCTGGAGCAGACCGAGGCCGCGATCGCGGAGGCGCCGGTCGAGGGCGGTCTGCGGGTGGCCGCCGCCGGGGCGGCGTACGTCGAGTTCGCGTTGGCGCGGCCGACCATGTTCGACCTGATGTTCCGGCCGGAGCTGCTGCACGTCGACGACGAGCGGTTCGTCGCCGCGCGCGAGCGGCACCGCGACCTGATGCTCGCCACGGTCGCGGACGCGCAGGCGACGGGCTGGGGCACCGCCGTACCGACCGCCGAGCTCGCGATGCTCGGCTGGGCCGCGGTGCACGGGCTCGCCGTGCTCCAGCGCGACCAGCTGGTCGGCGCGGTGTATCCGGACGTCGACCCCGACAACATCCTGCCGCGGGTGGTGCACGCGCTCGACGCGCTGGCCTGAAGGTTCGTCGCGCCAACCCTGCCGGTTCGTCGCGCCAACCCTGCCGGTTCGTCGCGCCAACCGTGCCCGTTCGGCATGCCAACCGTGCCCGTTCGGCACGCCAACCGTGCCCGTTCGTCAGGGGGAGGGGACGGCGAGCGGGGTCTCCTCGACCCGGCCGCGGAGCACGGTGGCGCCCTGCTGCTCCCAGTGCGCCGCCTCGTCGGCGCCGCGGGCCGCGGCGACCTCGACCGTGTGCCACATCGCGAGCACCCGGCCCGGCACCTCCTTGGCGAGGTCGGTGAGGCGGGAGGCGGAGTTCACGGCGTCGCCGATGACGGTGTACTCGTAGCGCTCCTCGTGGCCGACGTTGCCGGCGACCACCGTGCCAGTGGAGACGCCGATGCCGGCGCCGATCTCGGGCACCTCGACCTCCAGGCGCTCGGCCATCGACCGGGCCGCGGCCAGGGCGTTGGCGGCGTGGTCGGGGTCGGTCGCGGGGGCGCCGAAGACGGCGAGCACCGCGTCGCCGATGAACTTGTTGACCAGCCCGTGGTGGGCGGCGACCTCGTCGACGACGACGCCGAAGAAGCGGTTGAGCACCGAGACGACCTCGACCGGGCCGTGCTCGGTGGCGTACGCCGTGGAGCCCACCAGGTCGACGAACAGCACGGACACGACCCGCGCCTCGCCGCCAAGCTGCATCTCGCCGGTCTCGACAGCGGCGGCGGCCTCGGCCACCTCGTGTCCGACGTGGCGGCCGAAGAGGTCGCGGATCCGCTCCCGCTCCCGCAGGCCGACCACCATCTGGTTGAAGCCGCTCTGGAGCTGGCCGAGCTCGGTGCCGTCGTAGACGACGACGTCGGTGTCGAGGTCGCCGGCCTGCACGGCCTGCATCGCGTCGCGCACCGACGTGATCGGCGCGACGACCGCGCGGGCGTTGAGCGAGGTGACGAAGAGCCCGGTCACGAGCACCACGCCGCACACGGCCAGGGTCACGACGGCGAGCTGGCGCAGCGTGGTCTCGCCCTCGGTGAGCGCCAGCAGCGCCGCGACGGCGAGGCCGATCACCGGCATCGCGGTGCCGACGGTCCAGAACAGGACCATCCGCTGGCCCACGCCGACCCCGCGCACGCGGGGCGGGGGCGTGCCCTCGAGGGCGCGGGCGGCGATCGGCCGCAGGGCGAACTCGGTGAGCAGGTAGGCGATCCCGGCGACCATGACCGCGCCGATGCCGACGGTCAGCAGCGTGCTCACCCAGCGTTCCGGCTGCAGCACCGCGGCCAGGATCGTGAAGAGCACAGTGCCGATCAGCCACAGGACGAGCTGCATGACGGTCAGCCGCATCGGCACCCGGAGCGCGTGGCGGCGGTCCTCGGCGTCGGGCTCGCTGTCGGGGACGGTCGCCCAGCGCAGCGACTGGAGGGTGGCCGACGTTCCCCACGCCACCCCCGCGGCGGCGGCCGCGACGACGTACGTCGGCACGCCGATCGCGAGCGCGACGGTGGTCGCCTGGTTGGGCGGCGGCGTCGGCACCACGAAGCTGTTGATCAGGAAGACGGCGGCCGCGCCCACCATGTTGTTGCCGAGCAGGGCGGCGGTCAGCAGCAGCTGGACCCGGATCCGGAGATGGTGCGGCTCCTGGACCCGGGGGCCCAGGAGCCGGTTGCCGAACGGGCTGGGTCCGCGGCGGCGTCGGGAGAAGATCGCCGCGGGCATGCCCCGAAGCGTATCGAGGCTCAGACGGTCTCGAGCTCCTTCTCGAGCGCCTCGAGCTCGCGCGAGAGCCGCTCCTGGCGGACGGCCCAGACGATGCCGGAGACCCAGAGCGCGGCGAGCAGGCCGCAGATCACGGCGACCTGAGCGCCCTCGGCGCCGAAGGTCTCCGCGATCGTCTTGGAGTTGGTGAGCACGATCAGGCCACCCGCCGCGACGCCGAGCACCCGCGCGGCGAGCTTCTTCACCAGCCAGGCGGCGATCGGCGCGGCGATCACGCCACCGGCGAGGAGGGCGATCGCGTAGTCCCACGGGATGTCCTCGTTGGCGAGCGCGAAGAGGAAGCCGAGCGAGCCGCCGACCGCGACGAGGAACTCGGAGGTGTCGATCGAGCCGATGACCTTGCGCGGCTCGAGCCGGCCCGACGAGAGGAGCGTCGTCGTGCCGACCGGGCCCCAGCCGCCGCCGCCGATGGCGTCGAGCGCGCCGCCGGCCAGGCCCATCGGCGCGAGCATCGCGGCGGAGGGGCGGGTCTTGAACGTGGGACGGCGGCCGCCCAGCACGAGGAAGCGCCAGATCACGTAGAGGCCGAGCGCGAGCAGGATGCCGGCGACCCACGGCTTGGCCGCGTCGCCGTCGAGGCTCGCGAGGAACGTGGCACCGGCGAACGCGCCGACGAACCCGGGCACGGCCAGGATGCTGACGGTGCGCCAGTCGACGTTGCCGAGCTTGTGGTGGGAGAAGCCGGAGACCAGCGACGTGCCGATCTCGGAGAAGTGGACCGCGGCCGACGCGGAGGCGGGCGCGATGCCGGCGGCCAGCAGCAGGGTCGAGGACGTGACGCCGTACGCCATGCCCAGCGATCCGTCGATCAGCTGGGCCAGCAGGCCCACGAATCCGAGTACCAACAGCTTGCGCACGACGCGCTCCTTCTTCCGTGTCTTACCTAAGAACAGTGAACAAGTAGAGATTATGAACTCAAGTGAGACGACTATGCAAGTCCGACCTGCCGGGTGAGCGGTTCCGCCTCTCACCCGGGCGGGCCGGGGCCGTGGTTGGATCGCGGGGTGACCGGGACCTTCACCGCCGACGAGATCACCGATGCCTACGCGGCGTTCCACGAGAAGGTCGCCGGGTTCACGGCCTCAGGGGACTGGACCGGCTACGCCGACCTCTTCACCGAGGACGCCGTCTACGTCGAGCACGCGATGGGCACGTTCCGCGGCCGCGACGAGATCCGCGCCTGGGCGGTGCGGACGATGACGTCCTACCCGGGCCGGGTGATGACCGGCTTCCCGCTGACCTGGCAGGTGGTCGACGCCGACGCCGCGCGGCTGGTGTGCGAGGTGCGCAACCCGATGCCGGACCCCGGCGACGGCACCCGGCTCGAGGAGCCGAACATCACGATCATGACGTACGCCGGCGGCGGCCTCTTCTCCCGCGAGGAGGACGTCTACAACCCGCTGCGCTTCCACGAGATGGCGCTGCGCTGGGCCCGGATCGCCCGTGACCACGACCGGGCCGACCCCGATGTCCTGAGGTTCTTGGAGAAGTACGACACGATGGCCCGGTGAACGCGGTGGGTCCCCGATGACCGGGGCGGCGAAGCGACTGGTCCTCGAGGTCGTCGGCTGGCTCCTGCTCGTCGCGGGCGTCGCCGCCCTGGTGCTGCCCGGGCCGGGCCTGATCCTGCTGTTCGCCGGCCTGGCCGTGCTGTCGCAGCAGTACACCTGGGCCGAGCGCTGGGTCGAGCCGGTGCGGCTGCGCGCGCTGAAGGGCGCGGCGGAGAGCGTGGAGACCTGGCCGCGGATCATCGCGTCCACCGTCTTCGCGATCGGGCTCGCCGCGTGCGGCGTGCTCTGGATCGTCAAGCCCGACGTGCCGTCGTGGTGGCCGCTCTCCGACGGCTGGTGGCTGCCCGGCGGGCTGTGGACCGGCGTGACCCAGATCGGGTCAGCCGTCCTCGCGCTGGTGCTGATCGCCTACTCCTACCAGCGTTTCCACGGCAAGCCCGACGCGGTCAAGGCGCTCGAGGGGCTGATCGACGAGGCCGACGAGGAGATCGAGGAGTTCCGGGAGAAGCACCACCGCGACTGAGCGGCCCGTCGCCCGCTCAGCGGGCGATCACGTGACGGCGCGGACGCCGTACACCAGGAGGCCCAGGAGGGCGCACACGCCGATGGTGCGCAACGGGCTCCACTTGAAGCGGAACATCCCGACCAGTGCGACCGCGGTGATCGCGAACGCCGTCGGGTCCCACTCCGACAGGACCGGCAGGTCGAGCGCGAGCGGACCGGCGCCGATCTCGCGCTGCTCGTCGAAGAGGTTGTGCAGCGCGAAGAACACCGCGAGGTTGGCGATCACGCCGACGACCGCGGCGGTGATGCCGGTGAGGGCGGTGCTCAGCGCCCGGTTGCTGCGCAGCCGCTCGACGTACGGCGCGCCGAGCAGCACCCACAGGAAGCACGGCACGAACGTCACCCAGGTGACGAGCAGCGACGCCAGGACCGCAGCGACCCAGGGGTCGAACGCACCCGGCTGCCGGTAGGCGCCGACGAACGCGACGAACTGCACGACCATGATCAGCGGGCCGGGCGTGGTCTCCGCGAGGGCGAGGCCGCGGACCATCTCCCCGGGGGCCAGCCAGCCGTAGACGCTCACCGCCTGCTGGGCGACGTAGGCGAGCACGGCGTACGCGCCGCCGAACGTGACGACCGCGGCGCCCGAGAAGAACAGGCCCTGGTCGGTGAAGACCGGCGTGGAGTCGACCAGTACGGCGAACGCGGCCACCGGCGTGAACCAGAGGAACAGCCCGAGCGCCAGCACGCCGAGCGAGCGGCGCTTGGTCGGCAGCGCGTGGTGCAGCGCCTCGTCGCTGATCAGCGGCGCCGGGCCGTCGTCCTCGGCCGCCCCGTGGCCGCCTCCGCCCAGGCCGGGGATGCGGCGCCCGAGCAGCCAGCCGAGCACGCCCGCGGCCAGGACGACCGCGGGGAACGGGACGCCGAACAGGGTGAGCGCGAGGAACGCGGCCACGGCGATCGCCACCAGTGCCGGGTGGTTCAGCGCGCGCTTCCCGACCCGCTGCACCGCCTGCACGACGATCGCGATGACCGCGGGCGCGATGCCGGCGAACAGCGCGGACACCAGCCCGGTCTCGCCGTACCGCACGTAGATCGCCGACAGGGCCAGCAGTGCCAGGACGCCGGGCAGGACGAACAGGCTGCCGGCGATCAGGCCGCCGCGGGTGCCGTTGAGCAGCCAGCCGGTGTAGATCGCGAGCTGCTGTGCCTCGGGCCCGGGCAGGAGCATGCAGTAGTTGAGGGCGTGCAGGAACCGCTGCTGCCCGATCCAGCGCTTCTCGTCGACCAGCTTGTGCTGCATCACCGCGATCTGGCCGGCGGGGCCGCCGAACGTCTGCAGGGAGATCGAGAACCACGCCCGGGTCGCCTCGCGCAGCGGGATGACGTCGCCCTGCACGGGTCGGGAATCCATATCGAGAAAGTACAGATTCAGATGCTGGGAGGGCAATCGGGGTGCGTCAGGCCCGCGCGGCCAGCCGGGCCGCGAGCCCCGAGGCGCGACGCGCCTCGCGGCGTACGGCCTCCCTGACCGACGCCTCGGTGCCGACGACGCGCACCACGTCGACGGCGCGGGTGACCGCGGTGTAGAGCAGCTGCCGGGTGAGCAGGCGGGAGTCGGGCTCCGGCAGGACCACCGTGACCTCCCCGAACTCGCTGCCCTGGCTGCGGTGGACGGTGAGCGCGTGGGCGGTCTCGACGTCGGCCAGCCGGGAGAGGGCCAGCACCCGTCCGGTGCCGCCGTCGTCGAAGACCGCCTGCCGCTCCTCGCCGCCGAGGACGACGCCGGTGTCGCCGTTCCACAGCTTGAGGCCGTAGTCGTTGGTGGTCTGGATGAGCGGCTGGCCCGGATAGCGCGCGGGCAGCCAGTCGAGGCCCTCCTCGGCCCTGAGCCACTGCTCGACCCACTCGTTCCAGGCGCGGACGCCGAACGGGCCTTCCCGGTGGGCACAGAGGAGCCGGTGGCCGTTGAGCGCGCGGATCGCCCGCTCCTGGTCGCCGGTGAGCGCAGCGGCACGCAGGTCCCGCGGGCCGGGCATCACGACGTCGCGGATGCGGGCCGTGTCGGCGGGGTCGATCAACTCGATGCTGTCGGCGCCCGACGACACCAACCGCCACGCCTCGTCGGCGTCTCCGTTGCGGACGGCGGCCGCCAGCCGGCCGATCTCCACCCCGAACCGGTGGGAGGTTTCGAGCCGGGTGACCGGCGACGGCGTGCGGCCGCGGAAGCCCTCGACGACGTCGTGGAGCACGGCGCCGGCCTCGACCGACGCGAGCTGGTCGGCATCGCCCAGCAGGACCAAGCGGGCGTCCGGCCGGATCGCCTCGACCAGGCGGGTCATCAGGCTCAGCGACACCATCGACGTCTCGTCGACCACGACGACGTCGTGCGGGAGCCGGTTGCCGCGGTGGTGGCGGAACCTGCTGTGGTTGTCGGGCCGGGTGCCGAGCAGGCGGTGCAGGGTCGACGCGGTCAGCCCGGCGACCGCACCACGGTCGGACTCCGGAAAGTCGCGCCGCTCGGACGCGGCGGTCAGCGCCTGCGACATCCGGGCGGCGGCCTTTCCGGTCGGCGCCGCGAGGGCGATCCGCAGCGGTGCGTGGGACTGGTCGGCGAGTACGGCGAGCAGCCGCGCGAGCGTGGTGGTCTTGCCGGTGCCCGGACCGCCGGTGATCACCGACGTCCAGCGGCGTGCCGACTCCTCCGCGGCGGCGCGCTGCTCGGCGAAGGTGTCCGGGAAGAGCCGGTCGAGCGCCGCGGCCAGCCGGGTCTCGTCGACCACCGGCTGGGTGCGGGTGAGCCGCTCGTGGAGGTCGGTGACGACGGCGCCCTCCTCCGCCCAGTAGCGGTGGAGGTAGACGAGGTCGTGCTCGACGCGGATGGCGACGCCGGTGAGCCTGCTCGCCCGGACGGCGTCGAGCCAGTCGGCCGGCTCCGGCCACGGGTGCTCCGGGAGGAGCTCGGCGACGTCGGCGAGGTCGACGCTCACCGAGCCGCTCCGCGCGGCCCGCACGAGCAGCGCCACGGCGAGCGCCACGTCGGCCGACGGCTCGCCCCCGAGCCGGCACACGGTCTCCGCGGTGCGGACGTCGCCGGCGGCCAGCAGGCCCGCGGCGTTGAGGGCGGCGAGCGGGCCGTGCGCGACTTGCAGGAGCCGGTGGTCGCAGGCGTCCGTGGGCTCGAACAGCTCGGTCATCGGGCACCACCCACGGGAGCGCCGTCGAGCAGGTCGGAGAGCTCCACGACGAGCGCCGCCGGCGGACGCCAGGAGAACACGCCACAAGGAGCGCCGTCGACGGCCGGCGTCTCGGGCCCGCACATGCCGCGCAGGTAGAGGTAGAGGACGCCACCGAGGTGGCGCTCGGGGTCGTAGGTGGGCAGCCGCCAGCGCAGGAACCTGTGGAGGACCACGGCGTAGAGCAGGGCCTGCAGCGGGTACGACGAGTGGCCCATCGCCGCCGCCAACCGGTCGGGCGTGTAGGCGGCCGCCGTGAGCGGCTGGTCGGGCGGGCCGAGCCAGTTGGTCTTGTAGTCGCAGATGAGGAACCGCTCATCGCCGCCGTCGCGCACGCGGAACACCACGTCGACGGAACCGGCGAGGAAGCCGCGCAGCACCTGTCCGCCGAGCACGGGGTTGTCGAGCGCGTCGGCGTAGGGCAGCAACGGGTCACCCGCCGGAAGGTGTCGACGCAGCAGTGCCGCGACGTCACCGAGCAGCCGCGGCTCCGGCACCGGACTGTCGCCGCCGCCGATCGGCAGCTCGAAGTCGAGCTCGCAGAGCCGGTCGGCGAGCGGCAGCTGCCTCAGGGTCAGCTCGCCCGCGAGCGGGCCGAGCGGGGAGTCGCACACCTCCACCAGGCCGTCGGCGAGCGCCTCGGGGTCGAGGGCGACCGGCCACTCCACCAGCTGCTCGCGCACGTGGCGGAGCACCTCGGCGCGCCAGTCGGGCGCCGCCGGGTCGGCGTGCTCGAGCACGGCGTGGACGAGCGACCCGAACCGGGCGCCGCTCGGGAACGCCGCCAGCGGCGACGGCACCGTGGCGACCTCGGGTACGGGCGCCGGCGGCGCGACGATCTCCGGCTCGTCGTCCTTCTCGACGACCTCCGGCTCGCTGCCGACGGCGGGCGGCGGCTCGTCGGCGACGGCGGCGAGAGCGGAGTACGACGTACGCCGCCACAGCTGGTCGACGCGCCGGTCGAACGTGCGCGCTGCCAGCGGCCCCGTGCCGGGTCCGGCGGGCAGCGCCGGCGGCTCGCCCGGCTCGGCGCGGGCCAGCTCGGGCCCGCCGATGTCGGGGTCGGCCCACCGGCGCAGCCACCGGACAGCTTCCTCGTCGGACGGCGGCTCGTGCCGGTCGGGGACGTCGGGGGTGCCGGGCTTGCGGCCGAACAGCACGCGGTGGAGGGCGGAGCACGGCACGTTGGTGCCGGCGGCCCACCAGGTGACGAGCCGCGACCGGGCGCGGGTCATCGCGACGTAGAGCATGCGCAGCGACTCACCGGCGTCCTCGGCGCGGTGGCGGGCCACCAGGGCAGCGGGGCGGGCCATCGGGTCGCCGACGTGGAGCACCCGCTCGCGGTCGTCGTCGTGGTAGATGAGGATGTCGGGCGGCGTCTTGCCGACGAACCGGTCGGAGACGAACGGCGCCAGCACCACGGAATACTCCAGGCCCTTGCTGCCGTGGATGGTCACCAGCTGGACGGCGCGGGCGTCGGAGTCGATCCGGCGGGTGCGCTCGGTGGTGGCGTCGTTGGCCTCCCGCTGCCGGTCGAGGAACCAGGCGATCAGGCCGGCGAGCCCCAGCCGCTCGCGGGTGGCGGCGTCGTGGAGCAGCTCGGAGAGGTGGCGCAGGTCGGTGAGGTGGCGCTCGCCGCCGACGGTGCCGAGGACCCGCGCCGAGAACCCGCGGGCGACGAGGCTCTCGAAGACGGCAGCGACGCCGCGCTCGGCGTAGGTCAGCGCGAGGTCGCGCAGGTCCTCCGACAGCCGGTCGGTGAGGGCCTCGCCGCCGGCGTCGAGGTCGGAGCCGGTGTGGCCGAAGAACGCGGTGGCGCCCGCGGCCCGGGCGAGCCGCGCACGGTGCGGCTGGGCCATCGCCTCGAGCAGCGCCCGCCACTCGGCGCCGGCCGGAGTCGCGAACACGCTCTGGCCGCCGGTGATGACGGCGGGCACGCCGACCTTCCGGAGCGCGTCCTGGACGAGCTCGAGGTCGCGCCGCGTGTGGGCCAGGACCGCGATGTGGCCCGCGGTGAGCGGGGTCCACGCCTTGGCGTCGGGCTCCCACACCTCGGCGCCGGCGCCGAGCAGGTGGCGGACCTGGGCGGCGGCGTCGGCGGCGATGCGCGGCCGGACGACGTCGACCTTCGCGAGCTCGTCGGGCGCGACGCGCAGGTCGGCACGGAGCAGCGCCCGCAGCTGGAACGGCGAGCCCGGGAGCCCGCGAATGCAGTCGGCGCCGGGCGGGCGTGCGGCCTCGATGGGGTGCACGGCGATCAGGGGATCGCCGAGCTGCGCCTGGTCGAGCACCTTGTGGACCGCCTCCACGAGCGCGTGGTCGCTGCGCTGGTTGGTCGAGAGCGTCTGCCGGGTGTCGGCGACGTCGGCGGCCTTGAGGTAGGTGAACACGTCGCCGCCGCGGAACGCGTAGATCGCCTGCTTGGGGTCGCCGATGAGCACGAGGACGCCGTGGCCGTGGAAGGCGCGGGCGAACACCTCCCACTGCACCGGGTCGGTGTCCTGGAACTCGTCGATCAGCACGACCTTCCAACGGTCGCGCATCCGCTCGCCGGCGATGGCGTCGGCGTCGACGAGCACGTCCCGCAGCTGCACGAGCAGGTCGTCGAAGGACAGGACCCCGAGGCGGCGCTTGCGGTGGTCGAACTCCTCCGCGACCTCGCGCGCGAACCGGACCCGCGCCTCGTCGGTGGAGCCCGGCGTGGGGTGCTGGGGCTCGAGCCGGGCGCCGGGGTTGTCGACGATCGCCTTCGCGATGCGGCCGGCGTCGTCGTGGCTGAGCAGGCCGCCGCCGGAGTAGTCACGCAGCCACAGGTCGTCGACGACCTCCTTGCGCAGGTCGGAGAGGTCCTCGACGAGCGTTGCCCGCGGGTCGGTGTCGCCGGCGATGCCGAGCCCCTTGAGCACGAGCTGGCAGAACTGGTGGATGGTCACGATCGTCGAGGTGTCGAACGACGCGACCGCCTCGCGCAGCCGGTCGCGGCGCTCGGCGAGAGCCGCCGCGGGGCCGTCGACC
Organism: Nocardioides thalensis; assembly: GCF_013410655.1. Taxonomy (NCBI): domain Bacteria; kingdom Bacillati; phylum Actinomycetota; class Actinomycetes; order Propionibacteriales; family Nocardioidaceae; genus Nocardioides; species Nocardioides thalensis. Next base: position 4,112,600 of record NZ_JACCFP010000001.1, on the reverse strand, counting down.
AGGTGGGCGACGAGCTCGTCGGGGTCGGTGGGGCCCTCGCCGGCCAGCGCCCGGTCGAGGCAGTCGGCGACCTCGGCCAGGCGGGTGCGCACCCGGTCGCGCAGCTCGGTCGTCGCCGCCTTGGTGAACGTGACGGCCAGGACCTGGTCGATGGTGGCGTGGCCCTCGGCGACGTAGCGGGTGACCAGCGCTGCGATCGTCCAGGTCTTGCCGGTGCCGGCGCTCGCCTCGAGCAGGGTGGTGGTCGGGGACAGCCCCCCGGCCGTCGCGCCCGGCACGGGCCTCGAGATGTCGAACGGCTGCAGCTCGGTCATCGGACGAACCATCCCTGCTCGAAGGGGACCAGGTCGCGCCAGACGGTCTCGGCGAGGGTGCCGAGGTCGGTGAGCCGGGAGAGGTCGGCCTGCCGGCCGAGGAAGTGGGTCCAGGCGGGGTCGTCGCGCTCGGCGCGGAACCGGTCCCACTGCCACTTCTTCATTGCGTTCTTCCACGCCGTCGACCGGTTGCCACGGCCGAGCGCCCACGCCCGGCCGGTCTCGAGCGGCAGGTGGCAGAGCCCCTGCAGGCCGTCGTGGCGGGCCGCGGCCCACGCGGCGAGCGTCGACCTTGCCAGGTCGGGGTCGACCGGCTTGATGATCCCGAGGCGGTCCTTGGCGACCACGACACCGCGTACGTCGAAGCCGGGCTCGCTCGCCTGCAGGGCCAGGAGGTCGAGCCAGGTCGTCAGCGCGTGCTTGGCGCCGAGTCGCGAGTAGGTGACGCGCAGCAGCGTGTCGCCGTGGAGGTCGGGCACGCGTCCGGTGAGCCGCCGCCCGTCGCCGAGGTCGAGGGTGACGTCGGTGGTGACCGGGTTGTCGGTGCGGTGCTGCAGGGCCTTGGTGACGACCTGCTGGGCCGACGTGGCGATCTCGCGGAGCGCGGCGGCGCCGAGGTCGCCCGGCGGGAGGGCGCCGCGGTGGAGCTCGGCCGACAGCACCGCATCGGGGCTGCTCCCGGCCAGCACGGCGTTGACGACCTGGTCGCCGACCGCCCACTTCTCGAGCGCGGACGGGGAGATCGGGATGTCGTTGCTGGGCGGGTCGACGTCGAAGGGCAGCGCGATCTCGAGGTGGTCGAGGAGGGCACGAGCCGGGTTGGTCAGGAACCGGCGCAGGTCGTCGAGGGTGAGGTCCGGGTCGGGTGCCGAGACCGGGTGCGGCAGGAAGGGCTGGGCCGGCTGCGGGGCGCGGGCGGCGCTTGCGGCGGCGAGCGCCGCCGGGTCGAACGTCGCGGGCGCCGCCGCGTCGAGCAGGCGCTCGTCGTGGGGCTGGAGCGGCTGGCGGGTGACGACCCGGTCGCGCACCGGCTCGGCGGCCGTCGCGTCGAGCGCGTCGAGGAGCTCGCCGACCGGGATCGCAGGCGGCTTGTCCTGGCCGGAATGCTCCGACATCCCGGCGTAGGTGATCACCAGCGCGTCGCGCGCCGACATCACCGCGTCGAGCAGCAGCTGGCGGTCCTCGGCGCGCGCGTCACGCTCGCCGGTGAGCGGCGCGCGGGCGAGCACGTCGTCGCCGTCCACGGTGATCGACCGCGGGAACGTGTCGGCGTCCATGCCGAGCAGGCACACGACCCGGTGGGGCACCGACCGCATCGGCACGAGCGTCGAGACGGTCAGCGTGCCGGTGCGGAAGTTGGAGCGCGTGGGCCGCGGAGCGGTGCGATCCTCGAGGAGGCGTCGTACGTCGGCGACAGTCAGCGTGGCGCCGCCCGAGTCGGCCGCCACCCGGGAGAGCTCGTGGTCGAGCTGGGACGCCTGCCATGCGTCGTCGTAGTCGGTCGCGGTGAGTGAGGTGACGTGCACCCGGAGCGCCTCGCTCCACTCCGACGCTGTCGCGGCCGCGGCCAGGGCATCGACCGCGGCCTGGACCCGGGCGAGCGCCTCGGCCAGGCGTCCCGCGAGCTCGAGGTCGGAGGAGCCGACGTCGTCGAGCGGCAGGGTGCTGCCCAGGAGCACCTGCTCCTCCGGCATCGCGACCCCGCTGACGATCCGGTCGAGCCCGAACCGCCAGGTGTTTTCCGCCAGCGAGAGGCCGTGGTGGCGCCGGTGGTCTCCGTCGAGGCCCCAGCGCACTCCCGAGGTGGCCACCCAGCGGGCGACGGTCTCGAGGTCGTCGTCGGCGAGCCGGAACCGGCGGCGCACGGGCGTGGCCGCGAGCAGGTCGAGGACGTCGGTCGCTCGTGCACGGCCGTCGACGAGCCCGACCAGCTGGGCGGCGATCGCGAGCAGCGCGTTGGTCGTGGCGAGGCCGCGGTCGGCCATCGACACCCGCAGCTGGCGGGCCGGGTGGTCGTCGGGGACCGCGCCGAACGCCGCGTGTACCAGCGGGGCGAACGCCTCGACGTCGGGGCACATCACGAGGATGTCGCGCGGCTCGAGGGTGAGGTCGTCGTCGAGCAGGCCGAGGAGGACGTCGCGCAGCACCTCGACCTGGCGGATCGCACCGTGGCACGCGTGCACCTGGACGGACCGGTCGTCCGCCCGCAGCTGGCGGTCGCCGCGGTCGGCCGGCGCCTGGTCGGCGCGCAGGTCGGCCTGCAGCCACCCGAGCAGGTGGTCGCCGGGCGGGTCGGCCTCGGCGACAGCCTCGACCGCGGAGACCGTCGCGAGCTGGCGTTGCACCTCCCGGGCGTCGCGGCCCAGGGTAGCGAGCAGCGGGTGGCGCGCGTGCCGCGCGGAGGTGTCGTCGGCGCGCGGCACCGGGCCCTCCGCGACGACCGGCCGGAGCGCGTCCCACAGCGCCCCGGAGACCTGCGGGAGGAACAGGTGGACCTGCCGCGTCTCCGCCACCGCGGCCAGCAGCTCCACCTCGGTGACCGGGAGTCGGGTGTGCCCGAAGAGGATCAGCCGGTCGGGCAGCGCGCACGCGTCGGGGTCGTCGCGTAGCGCCGAGCAGGTCGCCAGGTGGCGCTCGTCGGGCGGCGGCGCCCCGATGTCGGCCACCACCCGGCGCCACAGCTCCGGCTGCCAGGCGAGGTCCGCCGGCACGTCGTCGTCGCGGCCCTCGCGCCAGGCCGTGAGCAGCGTCGGCCGCTGGACGCCGTACGACGCGAACAGGCCCGCCAGCCTGCGGGCCAGGCCGTAGCGCCGGGCCTGTCGCAGCTCGCGCTCGACGCCCGCGAGGTCGTCGCCCAGGTGGCGCGCGATCGGCGCCGCCCAGGCCTCGCCGAGGGAGGCGTCGACGACCGAGAGAACCGGCCACGCGAGCCGGTCGGGCAGCCAGGGGTCGGTGTGCTCGGTGCCGGTGAGCAGCGACACCAGCGACCGTGGCCTGAGGAACTCGACGCCCGCGCAGACGCCGTCGGCGCCGCGCGGCCCGGAGCCGAGCCGGTGCGAGAGCCGCTGCGCCAGCCACCGCTCCACGCCCTTCGCGGGCACCACCACGACCTCCTTGGCAAAGGGGTCGGGGAGTGGTGTCGCCAGCAGAGCACCGAGCGCGCGGGCGAGCGTGGCGGTCCCGGATCCGCGGTGGATGGTTAGCACGACCGCACACTAAGCCCCCGGTCCGATCAAACGGTCCGACGCCTGCGGCTATCACAGACGTTTGCGGACTTGCGGGACACCGGCCACCCCGCGAGCCCGAAACCGCTCCGCAACCTGCGCGGGTTAGCCTCACAGCATGCCGTTCCTGCTGCGTGTGGAGCTTCCCGACGTCCCCGGGTCCCTGGGGCGGGTCGCGACGGCGATCGGTATGGCGGGCGGTGACATCGAGGCCATCGAGATCGTCGAGAAGCGGCCCGACGGCGTCGCGGTCGACGACGTGCTCCTCGAGGTCAGCGACGGCACCATGCCCGACTCGATCGTGTCGGCGTGCAACGCGCTCGACGACGTCGAGGTCGTGTGGATCAGCCGCTACCCCGCGGGCGGCAACCTGGTTCTCGACCTCGAGGCAGTCGAGGAGCTGACCGCCAGCCCGAGCGAGGCGTTCGACCGCCTGGTCGACCTGCTGCCCGCCACGTTCCGCGCCGACTGGGGCGCCCGCGTCCACCGCGCGAAGGGCCTCGTCTACGGCACCAGCGCCGCCCCCGACGAGCTGGACTTCATCGAGATCGAGGCGCCGACCCGCCTCGAGCTCCCCGACGACGAGATCACCCTCGCCGCCGCCGCCCGCCTCGACGGCAACGACATCATCGTGATCGGCCGCCGCGGCGGCCCCGACTTCGTTGACTCCGAGATCGCCCGCCTCGGCCACCTCTGCGGCCTCGCGGTCACCATCTCCAACACCTGACCCCGCCTGATCCCGCCTGACGAACGGGCACCCTTGGCGTGACGAACCGGCACGGTTGGCGTGTCGAACCGGCAGGGTTGGCGTGACGAACCGGCACAGTTGGCGGCGCGAGCCGGCACGGTCGGCGCTGGTACGGCGGCGGGAATGCTCACCGGCCTGCGGGCATTGTCGAGGTCATGGATCTTCTCGAGGGTGAGTACGAACCGAGCGCCCAGGGCTGGGTGCGCGAGCAGGTAGCGGCCTACGAGGCCTCCGGCGGCGCCAAGGCCAACACCCTGCGTGGTGGCAAGGACCCCATCGTCGTGATCACCTCGCGCGGCGTGAGGTCCGGCAAGCTCCGCAAGAACCCGGTGATGCGCGTCGAGCGGGACGGCAAGTACGCCGCGATCGCCTCCTACGGCGGCGGCCCGGAGAACCCGGTCTGGTACCACAACTTCCTCGCCAATCCCGTCGTCCAGCTCCAGGACGGCCCCGAGCCGGCGCTCTACCGGGCGCGGCTGCTCGAGGGCGAGGAGCGGGCGGACTGGTGGGAGCACGCGGTGGCCACGTGGTCGACGTACGCCACCTACCAGGAGAAGACCGACCGCGAGATCCCGGTCTTCCTGCTGGAGCCGATCGACTCCTGACGCGGTCCGCGTCGGTCAGCCGTCGCGCCGCGCGGCCAGCGCCGCCGCGAGCTGGGAGCGCTGGGTGATGCCGAGCTTCGGAAACACGTGGTAGAGGTGCGACCCGACCGTGCGATGCGAGATGAAGAGCATCTGAGCGATCTCGCGGTTGGTCCGGCCCTCGGCCGCCAGGCGCGCGATCTGCAGCTCCTGCGGGGTCAGCCCGTCGGCCCGCCGAGGTGACCAGGCCCGCATCGTCTCGCCGGTCGCCGACAGCTCCTGCCGCGCCCGCTCCGCCCACGCGCGGGCTCCGATGCGGTCGAAGACGGTGACGGCCTCGCGCAACGGCGGCCGGGCGTCCACCGTCCGGCGGGTACGGCGCAGCAGCTCGCCGTGCGCGAGCAGCAGCCGGGCGCGCTGGTAGGGCCACTGGTCGAGGTCGCGACCGAGCGCGCGCTCGAAGAGGTCGGCCGCCGCGCGGTCGTCGGCGAGGTGTGCCTGCGCGGCCTCCAGGTTCAGGTGCACGACGACGGCCGTGGTCCCGGCGGCCACCCCTTCGAGCTCCTTCACCAGCGGCAGCACGTCGTCCCCACGCCCGGTCCTGGCGGCGGCGTGCGCCAGGTCGGCGAGACCCCACCACCGCATGGTCCAGTGGTACGACGGATCGCCGGCAACGAAGAGGCGCAGGAGCTGGTCGAACGCGCCCTCGTGGTCGCCCGCGGCGCTGGCAGCCAGGCCCCGCGCGAGCGACGTCGACGACCGGACGAAGATCGTGCCGAGCTCGGCGACCGCCTCGTCCGCCCGGTCGGCAGCCGCCAGGGCCTCCGCGTGCTCACCGCGCATGGCTGACGCCAGCGCGATGACGGAGTCAGCCGCGCCCACCCAGGTCGCCTGGCCGGTCTCTGCCCCGAGGGCACGGGCCTCGGCGGCCTCGGGCTCGGCGACGTCCCAGTCGGCCATCCGCGCAGCGACCATCGAGTTCAGCACCAGGAGCCGGGGCAGCTGGCCGAGGCGGCCCTGCTCGCGCAGCATTTGGATGGACGCGTGCAGGTGACCCCGGGCCAGGTCCCACGCGCCGGTCACCACCGCCGCGGTACCGAGCATCCACGCCGTCCTGGGGTCCGTGTGGCCGGCCGGTCGCGCGTGCCGCAGCCGGTCGACGACGGCGCCGCCGCGGGCGTCGGCGTCGGCGTACCCGAGCCCGCACAGCACCCGCGGGTCGTCCGGGTCGGTCGCCACGCGGTCGATCACCTCGAGGGTCCGGGTCCGCGCGCTCCGTCCAGGGTCGGCCCACCAGGAACGCGACGCCACCAGCCAGAGGAGGTCGAGGGCGAGATCGATGTCCGCCGGTGCCGTTCCCTCCGCGGAGGCGAGCAGCTCCGCGCTCCGCGCCGCTGCCTCGCCCGGGTGCGGGTCGACCAGCTCCCGGGTCAGCGCGAGCCGCCCGTGCTCGGCGTCCGTCATCGGCTGGAGCGCTGCCTGCTCGAGGAGCGGCTTGGCGCGGTGCGGGCGTCCCAGCTCGAAGGCGAGCTCGGCAGCCAACAGCAGCATCCGACCGCGGCGCCGCGCATCGGTCGTCAGCGCTGCGGCGCGCTCGAGTGCGGTGACGGCGACGTCGTTCGCGCCGCGGCGGCGGGCCCGCTCGGCAGCGCTCTCCAGCTCGGCGCTCAGCTGCGGCTCCGGGGCCAGCGTCGCCGCCGCGCGGTGCCACAGGCTCCGGTCGGCGTCGCCGGCGAAGACCCGTCCGAGGGCGCGGTGGGCAGCGACGCGCTCGGTGATGGGTGCCGCGTGGTAGACCGCGGACGCCATCAGCGGGTGCCGGAAGCGGAGGGCCTGGCCGACCACGTCGACGAGGTCGGAGTGGTCGGCCTCCGCGACCGCACGGGCGGGCAACTCGGTCTGCAGCATCTCCTCCGCGCCGGCGACGACCTCGCCGAGCGTCGCGCGCTCGTCGGCGGCCGCGACGAGCAGGAGCGCCCGTGCCAGCGGGTCGAGATGCTCCAGACGCGCGGTGAAGGCGCGCTCGAGCCGGACGGGCAGCGGTCCGGTCTCGGCCGAGAGGCCGGTGGACGTGACCGACGGCAGCTCGAGGAGCGCGAGCGGGTTCCCGCCGGCGAGCCTCAGGATCTCGGTGCGCGCGGCCGGGCCGAGGTCGGCGGCCGACGGGGCCCGGGCGAGCAGCTCCTCGCTCTCGTCGACCGACAGCGGGCCGAGCTCGAGCTCCGGCAAGCCCTGCCCGAGCCATCCGTGGTCGCCTGTGTCGCGGACCGAGAAGAGCATCACCACCCGATCGACCCCGAGCCGCCGCGCCACGAAGCCGAGCACGTCGGCCGTCGGGCGATCCAGCCACTGCGCGTCCTCGACCACCACCAGGCGAGGCCGCTCCGCAGCCGCGTCGCCGAGGAGCTCGAGCGTCGCGAGGGAGATCAGGAAGATGTCGGGAGCCGGGTCGGACGTCCGGCCGAACGCAGCGTCGAGCGCCTGCCGGTGCGGGTCGGCCAGGCTGGTGAACCCGCCCCGGAGCGGGCGGAGGAGCTGGTGGAGGGCGGCGAAGGGCTGGTGTCGCTCCGCAGGGACTGCCCGGAGCTCGGTCACGTCGAGACCGAGGTGCGCGGCGCGCGCTGCGGCGAGGGTGAGGAGTGCGGTCTTGCCGATGCCGGCGGGGCCCCGCACGACCAGGGCCGCGCCCTCGCGGGGCGCCCCGTCGACGAGGGCATCGAGCAATCGTCTTTCCTCTGCCCTGCCGACGAGGGGCGCTCCGCTCAGCACCCGCACATGATCCCCGGCCCTGCGGGGCGCCGTCCTCCGAATCGCGTTCTTCGGGCGGCCGGCGACGATCGTCAGTGATGCGCCGCCTCGGGAGCTCCGTGGTGGGCGCCCACCGCTGCGTGGCCACGCCCACGCGCGATCAGCCAGGCGTTCACCGGGAGGGTGACGACGAACGCGACGGCCATCGCGATCCCGAGCGAGAGCCAGAACGCCGGGTCGTCGAGGCCCGTCGTGAGTGCTCCAGGCACCAGCACCAGGAGGACGTTGCTGACCACCTCCATCGTGGAGATCGACAGGAACTCCGACGCCACCGCGATCCGCGCGGCGGAGCCCCACGACAGGCCGTGGCGACGGATGCGCAGCGCGGCGAGGAGCAGTCCGAACACGAAGGCGAGGCCGACGGAGAGCGCGATCGTCGCTGCGTCCGCCAGGCCCCACGCCTCGCCGAGGACCATGCCGAGCACCTCGCCGATGGAACAGCCGACGAGACAGTGGACGGTTGCGGCGGCGGCCGCGCGCCAGTCGAGGGACGGCGCGGCCCGCGCGGTGTCGCTCACGAGAACCGCTTCACGAACGAGAGAGCGGTCTCCGCCACCTCGCGCCACCCGGCGTCGATGGTGAGGGCGTGGCCGCGCCCCGGGATCTCGACGATCTCGGTCTCGGCGTGCGCGTTGCGACGCTGCTTCTTGTACGCCGCGTTGGTGAGCGCCCAGGGCACGGTGTTGTCCTTCTCGCCCGAGATCAGGAGAAGCGGCCCCCGGTCGGGATTCTTGCGGGTCACCTTGGTCTGCGCCCAGGGGTTGAAGTTGGCCGTGGCTGCCTGGAACAGCGGCTCGGCCGGCGCCGGCACCGCGAAGGTCTCGTACAGGTGTCGCGCCTCGTCCTCGTCGACCGCGTTCGCGAAGCTGTAGCGGAACTGGTCGTAGGTGAGCGGGATCGCCCGGTGGTAGTTGGCAGGATTGCCGATCACCGGCCGGGCCGCACGCAACGAGGAGACCGGCAGCGGGAGCACGCCGCGGAACGGCGCCGGGTCGATCGCGACCGACGCGTGCGCCAGCCCCCGGCCCGCGAGGATCTGCGTGATCAGGCCGCCGAAGGAGTGGCCGATCACCACCGGCTTCTGCGAGAGCCCGCCGATCAGGCCGGCGAAGTGGTCGGCCACCTCCCGCACCCCCTTGCCGGCGAACACCTCCGGGTTGCGGTTGGCCTCCTCGACCGTTTCCGGATCGTCGGGCCAACCGGGCAGGACGGGCGCGTAGCCGGCCTCCTCGAAGAGGTCGGCCCACCGTTGCCAGCTCGAGGGGAGCAGCCAGAGACCGTGCACGAACACCACCGGTCGGCGCCCGGTGCGGTTGGCTGCGTCCACCTGCGCGCGGTCCGTCGTCGCGCTCATCGGGTGCCCAACCGCTCGGCCAGGAACGCGACGGCCTGCGAGATCGCGCCCTCCGCGGCGGCGGTGCCGCGGAGCGCGTTGAGCATCACGAAGTCGTGGATGATGCCCTGATAGCGGACCGCGGTGACGTCGACCCCAGCAAGGCGCAGCTTCGCGGCGTACGCCTCGCCCTCGTCGCGCAGCACGTCGGCCTCGGCCACGATCACCAGCGCGGGAGGAAGCCCGGCGAGGTCGTCGGTGGTCGCCCGCAGCGGCGAGGCGGTGATCTCGGCCCGCTGGTCGGGATCGGTCGTGTACTGGTCCCAGAACCACTGCATGGCGTCGCGCCGCAGGAAGTAGCCCTCGGCGAACTCCTGGTACGACGTGGTGTCGAACGACGCGTCCGTCACCGGGTAGAAGAGCACTTGCGCCGCGAGCCGCACGTCGCCGCGCTGCTTGGCGGTGAGTGTCAGTGACGCCGCCATGTTGCCGCCGACCGAGTCGCCGGCCACCGCCAGGCGCGACGCGTCGAGGCCGTGCTGCTCACCGTCGGACATCACCCACTGGGCGACACGGTAGTTCTCGTTGATCGCCGTCGGGTACGGCGCCTCCGGCGAGAGGCTGTAGTTGGGGAACACGACCGCTGCTCCGACGCCGACCGCGAGCTCGCGGGCAAGCCGGTCGTGGGTGTGGTCGTTGCCGAACACCCAGCCGGCACCGTGGATGTACAGGACGACCGGAAGGGGCGCCGTCGCGCCGGCGGGCCGGAAGATCGTCACGGTGGGTCCGCCCGGAACTGCGACCACGTCCTTGGTCGAGCCCGGGACCTCGACCTCGGGGCTCTGCACCTCGTCGACGGTCTTGCGACCCACCTCGGGGCCGAGGTCGAAGAGGTAGGGCGGATTCGCGGTGGCCTCCGCGAACTGCTGCGCGGCTGGCTCGAGTACTGGCTTCACGACGCTGCTCCTGGGATGAGGGTGACGGGGAGGAGCCGCGGTCCGCGCCAGGCGGGGAGCGGCTCGCCAGGAACGCTGCCGGAGCCGGTCGACCGGCGGCATCAGTCACCGTGACTGACATTCCGCCGGCACCGACGTATGCCGCTGGTCATGCCACAGGCAGCACCTTCGCGAGCTCGCGCTCGAGAGCTGCCTTGCTGCGTGCGCCGCGCAGCTCCATGACCACCTCGCCGCCGATGAACAGCACCAGGGTCGGCAGGCCCTGGACCCGATAGCGCGAAGCAGTCACCGGGTGCTCGTCCACGTTCAGCTTGACCACCCTCAGCGTGTCCGCCATCTCCGTCGCGAGCTGGTCGAGCACGGGTGCGACCTGGTGGCACGGCGCGCACCACTCGGCCCAGAAGTCGACCAGCACCGGGTGACCGGAGGCGAGCACGTCGCGATCGAAGTCGGTGTCGGTCGTGCTGGTGACGGGGCTGGACAGGGTGCTCATGATTCCTCCTGGGTGGGGTGGTGGCCGTAGCTCTCGGCGTCGTGCAGCAGCCCGGTGAGCTGGTCACGGAGCGTGGCGAGCTCGTCGATCCGGCGCTCGATCTCCGCGATCCGCATCCGGTAGGCGTCGAGGGAGGCGGGGCACACATCCGCCCGTTCGTTCCCCGCGCGGAGGCACTCGACGAACGGGACCGTCTCGTCGGCCGTCAGGCCGAGGGAGAGCAGCGCCCGGATCTCGCGCACCACGAGCACGTCAGCGGCGTCGTACTCCCGATAGCCGTTGGGGGCCCGGTCGGGCGAGATCAGCCCGCGCGACTCGTAGTAACGCACCGCCTTGACGGTCACGCCCGCGCGCTCGGCGAGCTCCTTGATCTGCACACCGACGACGGTAGACCTTGCCCCGAGGGTCAAGGTCAAGTCGCGCCGGGGACGCCGGATAGCCTCACCCACCATGAGCGCGATCGAGGGCGTGAGCGAGACGTTCGACCCGACCCAGTGGGACGAGGTGCCCGGGTTCGAGGACCTGACCGACCTCACCTACCACCGCGCGAAGGCGCACGGCACCGTGCGGATCGCGTTCGACCGCCCCGACGTGCTCAACGCGTTCCGGCCGCACACCGTCGACGAGCTGCTGCGCACGCTCGAGCACGCGCGCACCAGCGCCGACGTCGGCTGCGTCATCCTCACCGGCAACGGCCCCAGCCCGAAGAACGGCAAGCGCTCGTTCTGCACGGGCGGCGACCAGCGGATCCGCGGCAAGGCCGGCTACCAGTACGAGGAGACCGGCACGACGTACGACGCCGCGGCCACCGGTGCCTCGGAGCCGAGCGCGATCGACAAGGCCAAGCTGGCGCGCCTGCACATCCTCGAGTGCCAGCGGCTGATCCGGTTCATGCCGAAGATCGTGATCTGCGTCGTGCCCGGTTGGGCCGCCGGCGGCGGACACTCTCTCCACGTCGTCGCCGACCTCACCCTTGCCAGCGCCGAGCACGCGCGGTTCAAGCAGACCGACGCCGACGTCGGCAGCTTCGACGGCGGCTACGGCTCGGCGTACCTCGCCCGCCAGGTCGGCCAGAAGTTCGCTCGCGAGATCTTCTTCCTCGCCCAGGAGTACGACGCCGCCGACGGCATGCGGATGGGCACGGTCAACCGCGCCGTCCCGCACGCGGAGCTGGAGGCGACGGCGCTCGAGTGGGGCCGGCTCATCAACGGCAAGAGCCCGACCGCCCAGCGGATGCTGAAGTACTCGTTCAACCTGATCGACGACGGCCTGGTCGGGCAGCAGCTGTTCGCGGGGGAGACGACCCGGCTGGCGTACATGACCGACGAGGCCCAGGAGGGCCGCGACCAGTTCCTCGAGAAGCGGGAGCCGGACTGGTCGCCGTACCCCTGGTACTACTGACCGGCCGACTCGCCCCGCGGGCCCTGCAGGCCCCGGACCTCGGCGCGGAGCCTGGTCATCCGGTCGTCGAGGTCCGCAGCGGTGCGGGCGGCGTCGGTCAGCTCCTCGAGCAACGTAGCCGGGACGTCGGCGTCGTACTTGTAGTAGATCTCGTGCTCGACGCTGGCCCAGAAGTCCATGGCGATCGTGCGGAGCTGGAGCTCGACGGGGACCAGCTCGGTGCGGTCGGAGAGGAAGACCGGGATCTGGATGGTCAGGTGCAGGCTCCGGTAGCCGTTGGGCTTCGGGGACCCGATGTAGTCCTCGACCTCGAGCACGGTGACGTCCGACTGCCGGGTCAGCATGTCCTTGATCCAATAGACGTCGGAGACGAACGGGCACACCACGCGGACGCCGGCGATGTCCTGCACGGTCGCGGCGATCGACTCCGGCGACCCGGCCGCGCCGCGTCGGGTGGCCTTGGCCAGGATGCTCGGCGGAGACTTCAGCCGGCTGCGGACGTGCTCGATCGGGCTGTGGTCGTAGGTCTCCTCGAACTCCTCGCGGAGAATCGCGATCTTCGTGGTCACCTCGTCGATCGCGAACTTGTACGGAAGCCGGAACCGGTTGAGGCGCTGGTGCATCGTGCGGAAGTCGTCGCCATCCGCGTGGGGGAGAGGACGACCGGTTGTCTCGCCGGCCTGGGCACCGACACCCGCCGGCTCGTGGCCGCTTCCCGGTCCGACCGATTCCGGGGTGGTCGCTGCCATGGTCCGAGCATGGCAGGCAGGTCCTGACGCGCGGTTAGGACGTTCCTGACAGTTCCCTGTGAACTGACCCGCGGGGCGTCGCCCACGAGGCCCGGCCGTCGCCGGTGATGGGGATCTCCGGGCCACCCGTGACGCCGGGCCGCCAGATGGCCTCGCCGAGTCCCCGCACCCGGGCGAGCAGCTCCCGGACCCAGCGACCGTCGTCGCCGATGGCGTAGCCCTGGATGTCGATGCCCGCCGACACGCCGAGGTCGACGGCGCGGGCGGCATAGGTGCCTTGGGTGACCACCACGGCGGTCTCGACGGCGAAGATCTCCCGGGCCCGCCGCATGGTGTGCCAGGTGCTGAAGCCGGCGTAGTCCGTGAACACGTCCTCGGGCGGCACGCCGGCGGCGAGCACGGCGTCGCGCATCGCGTCGGGCTCGTTGTAGGTCGTCGTGCCGTTGTCCCCGGAGACGAGGACCTTGTCGACCGTGCCTGCCTCGTAGAGGGCGGTCGCTGCCTCGACCCGCTCGGCCACCACCTCGCCGAGGGATCCGTCGGCGCGCACGTGCGATCCCGGCACGATCGCCACCTGGGCGTCTTCCAGGCCGTCGGCGTCTGTCGTCACCCTGTCACTGGTCCGGGCCACGACGACCACGTTGGCGATGACGACGACCGCCACCACGAGGATGACGCCGGCCAGGCAGGCGCGAACCACGGCCTTGCGCCAGCGGCGCGCGCGGCGGGGAGTGTCGATGGGCACGGGTCCTCCTGCTGTTCGGCCGCCGCCGTGGAGTCGTGGCCTGCGGTCGACCCCATGGTGACCGACGGCCGGGTACGGAGCGCCTGAATGACGACTCGACCGCGGGGTATCGCACGACCACCCCCCAGCGACGACACCTGGAGTCCTCATGTCCACCGATGCCATCGTGCTGCTCAAGCAGGACCACAAGCAGATCCTCAAGACGTTCCGCGACTTCCAGAACGCCGGAGAGAACGCGGAGAAGCAGAAGGGCCAGCTCGTCAAGAAGATGATCGAGCTGCTCACCGTCCACACCTACATCGAGAACGAGGTCATGTATCCCCGGGTGCGTGAGCTGCTTCCGGAGCTCGAGGACGACGTCCTGGAGTCCTACGAGGAGCACCACGTCGCCGACGTGCTCGTCAGCGAGCTGTTCGCGATGAAGCCGGGTGACGAGCGTTTCGACGCCAAGACCACCGTCCTCATCGAGTCGGTCTCCCACCACATCGAGGAGGAGGAGTCCGAGTGGTTCCCGCAGGTCCGCAAGGGCCTCGGCCGCAAGGCCCTCCAGGAGATCGGCGCGGAGATGGAGAAGGCGCGGAAGAAGGCGCCCAAGAAGCCGGCCCAGCCGAGCGCGCTGAAGAAGACGGTCGACGCGGTCCTGGCCTGAGGCACTGGCGTCAGGAGCCGAAGCGCCGCTGCATCTCGCCGTAGCCCACCGCTCCGTCGAGGAACCCCAGCGTCCCGGAGTCCAGCAGCTCCCGGCCCGCCCGCTCCAGACCGCTGAGCATGGCGCGGGCGAGGCTGCCGCCGAGGCTGACCCGCTTCACGCCCAACGCGAAGAGGGTGCGCGCGTCCGTGCTGCTGGCGAGGCCGGCCACGATGTTGAGGGGACCGGGGATCGCCTCGGCGAGACGACCGATCTTCTCCTCGTCGGAGACACCGGGGACGAAGACGCAGTCGGCTCCGGCCTCGAGGTAGCGCACCGACCGCTCCACGGTCGCGGCGAACACGTCCGCGCCCGTCCCCGCGAGGTAGGTGTCGGTGCGGGCGTTGAGCACGAAGCTGCCGATCGGGGCCGCCGACCGGGCGGCAGCGACCCGCTCGGTCGCCACGTCGACGTCGAACAGTCCTCCGCCGTCGGCGTCCTCGAGGTTGCCGCCGACGACACCGAGGTCGACCGCCGCGCGGACGGTCGCCGCGACGTCGGCGGGCTCGGCGCCGTACCCGGACTCCAGGTCGGCGGTCACCGGTACACCGACGGCCGCCACGATCCGGCCGACGTGCGCGAGCATCGTGTCGCGGTCGACGGCGCCGCCGTCGGGCACGCCCAGTGACCAGGCGATGCCGGCGCTGGTCGTCGCGAGCGCGGGGAAGCCGACCTGCTCCAGCACCCGGGCGGACCCGGCGTCCCACGCGTTCGGGAGCACGAAGCCGGAGCCGTGGTGCAGGACCAGGAGCGTGGCAGCCTTGCCGGCCGAGGACATGGTCACCGGGCCAGTATCGGCCGACCGGCACCTCTACAGGTAGGACCCGATCGCGACCGGCTCGTCGTCGACGTTGGAGATGCGGTCGAGCCCGCCGCGCTTCTCGTAGAGCTCGGCGAGCGTCACCCGGGTCGGCGACCCGGGCACCGGGCCGCCCCACCACTCGCGGGCCTCGGCGCCGGACAACGGCGCGAACTCGACGTCGGCCAGGCACCGGCCCGGCCGCACCACGGCCGGGTGCAGCGCGCTGAGCGGCTCGTTGGTGGTGAGCAGCACCAGCGTGCGCAGGCCCTGGCCGAGGATCCCGTCGGTGACGTTGAGCAGCCGCCCGAGCGACGCGCCCGCGGTCTGCCGGGCGTCGGCCCGGAGGTACTCGTCGCTGTCCTCCGCGACCACCAGCCGCCACCGCGTCTGCTCGCGGTGGTCGTCGCCCATGAACGGGTCGTCCATCTCGAACCCGCCCACCACCGAGTGGAGGTAGTCGAGGTCGTCGAACATCCGCTCCGCGTCGCTGACGTAGTGGACGTCGCACCACTCCCGCCAGGCGTTCGCCAGGCTGCGCAGCGCGGTGGTCTTGCCGGTGCCGGGAGCGCCGTGCCAGAGCACCAGCTTGCCGCCGCCGGCCGGGGCCGGCCGCGCCATCAGCTGGTCGAGCTGGGCGCGCACCCCGACCGGGTAGTTGCGCCCGATGGTCTCCCACGGCTCGACCTCGAGCCGGCGGGTGACCCGCTGGGCGCCATGCATGCCGCGGTGCCACAGGTGGAAGCGGACGCGGTCGTCGGTCGCCGGGGGCGGCGCCGGGACGCGTCGCATCGCGTCCTCGAGCATCGCCATCGCGTCCTCGCGGGTCGCAGCGAACGCGGTGAGCTGGGTGCCGGGCACACCGCGGTCGTCGCGCACCAGCAGCGCGCCGCGCGGGCCCCGGGCGTACGTCGTACCGCGCGCGACCGTGTTGTCGAGCTTGCGGCTGCGATAGCGCGCCGTACGGACGATCTCCAGGTCAGGGGAGAGCCATGCCTCGACCGGGTGCTTGTCGTCGACGGTGACCGTCGCGGTGTGCGACTCGCCGAGACGCCGGGCGTCGGCGAACAGCTCCATGCGCACCAGGTCGTCAGTGGTCGCCTCGTCGTTGATCGACATGCGCCACTGGGCCGGGGCTCCTCCTTCCGTCTGCATTCCAGGAAAGGTACGGCGGAGGGCCGACACATCTGAAACGGATTTCCACAGGCCGGCGCTAGTCTCGCCCGCATGTGTCCGCACGACGCCGCCGTCGAGGCCGGTCTCGAGACCGGTCTCGAGACCGCGTTCACGATCGACGCCTCCCGGGTGACCTTCGGCGCCGGCTCGCTCGCCGAGGTCGGCCCGCGCGTCCGCGCCCACCTCCCCGACGGCGGCCGGGTCGCGCTCTTCACCGACGCCCGGCTCCGCGCCCTCGAGTGGTACGACGCCGCAACCACTTCCCTGGTGGGTGCCGGCCTCGACGTCGTCACGTTCGACGAGGTGCTCGTGGAGCCCACCGACGAGTCGGTCGACCGTGCGGTGGCGTTCGCCCGCGACACGCGGCCCGATGCCTTCGTCTCCCTCGGCGGCGGGTCGGTCATCGACACCGCCAAGCTCGCCGACCTGCTCGCGACCCACCCCGGCGAGCTGGCCGACTACGTCAACGCACCGCTCGGCGCCGCCCGCCCGGTGCCCGGTCCGCTCAAGCCCCACCTCGCGTGCCCGACCACCAGCGGCACCGGCAGCGAGGTCACCGGGATCGCGATCTTCGACCTGCTGAGCGCGCACGCCAAGACCGGGGTCGCCTCGCCGCTGCTCCGCCCGACCGAGGCGGTCGTGGACCCGCGCGCCACGAGCACCCTGCCCGCAGGCGTCGTCGCCGCGAGCGGCCTCGACGTGCTCTGCCACGCGGTCGAGTCGCTGACCGCGCGCCCGTTCACCACGCGACCCGCCCCGGAGCCGCCCACGACCCGACCGGCCGGCCAGGGGGCCAACCCGTGGAGCGACGTCGGCGCAGCCCGGGCGATCGAGGTCATCGGCACCCACCTGCGCAGGGCCGTTGCCGACTCGACCGACGAGGAGGCCCGCCACCAGATGATGTGGGCCGCCACCCTCGCCGGCATCGCCTTCGGCAACGCGGGCGTCCACGTGCCGCACGCGATGGCCTACGCCGTGGCCGGCCGGGTCCGCGACTACCGTCCGGAGGGCTACCCGCCCGACCACCCGCTCGTCCCGCACGGCTTCGCGGTCGCGGTGAACGCGCCCGCCGCGTTCCGGGCGCTCGCGCCGACCGCCCCGGCCCGGCACCTCGAGGCCGCCCGGCTGCTCGGCGCCGACACGTCCGGCGCCGGTCCCGACGAGGCGGGGGAGGCGGTGGCGACCGCGGTCGCGGCCCTGATGCGCGACGTAGGCGCGCCCAACGGGATCTCGGGCGTCGGCTACGCCGCGGCCGACGTACCCGATCTCGTCGCGGGGGCCGCGCCCCAGCGGCGCCTGCTCGACAACGCCCCGTCCGAGGTCCGCGAGCCCGAGCTCGAGCGGATCTTCCACGACGCCCTGAGGTGCTGGTGATGGCCGCCGACGCGGACAAGCGACCGATGATCGCCGAGTACCCCCATGTCGCGACGATCACGACGCGGTGGAAGGACAACGACGTCTACGGGCACGTCAACAACGTGACCTACTACAGCTACTTCGACTCCGTCGCCAACGAGTACCTCATCACCGAGGGCGGCCTCGACATCCACGCCGCCCCGGTGATCGGCCTGGTCGTCGAGTCCGGCTGCGCCTACCACGCGCCCGTGGCCTACCCGCAGCGGCTGCGCGCGGGCCTGCGCGTCGACCGGCTCGGCAACCGCGCGGTCACCTACGGCATCGGCATCTTCACCGACGACGAGGACGAAGCGGTCGCGCACGGCCACTTCGTCCACGTCTTCGTCGATCGCGAGACCCGCTCCGCGGTGCCGATCCCCGAGCCGATCCGCACGGCTCTCGAGCGGCTCGAGGTCGGCTGACCGCACGGCGCTCAGGGCCGCAGCACCACGCGGCCGCGCACCCCGCCCTTGTTGACCGTCTGGAGCGCCTCGACGACGGCGTCGAGCGGCAGCTCCGCCGCCACCTTCGTCGGCAGGTCGCCGCGCGCGGTGGCGTCCAGCAGCGCCGCGAGCCGGGCCGCGTCGGGCTCGACCGAGACGGCACGCACGGTCACGCCGGGGCCGGCCTCGGGGAGGACGGCCGGCCGGACCCCGACGAAGAGCCCGCCGTCCCGCACGAGCGGCGCCGCGTTCTCCTGGAGCCCAGCCGCGTCGGCGACCGCGTCCCAGCCGCCCGCGGTGTCGTCGGCGGTGAACTCGGCACCGAGGCCGCGCACGAACGCCTCGTCCGACGGCCGGGCGAGGCCGGTGACCGCCCAGCCGCGCTGCTGCGCGAGCCGTACGACGAACCCGCCGACCGCGCCGGCGGCGCCGGTGACGAGCAGCCGGCGGCCGTCGCCCTCGCCGAGGAGCCCGACCAGCTGATCGGCGGTCAGCGCGTTGAGCGGCACCGTCGTGGCTGCCGCGGTGTCGAGGCCGTCGGGCACGACCGCGACCCAGGCGACCGGGGCCACGATCTCTTCGGCGTAGCTGCCGAAGTCGCGGTCGAAGCCGGGCACGATCCCGGCGACGCGAGTGCCGGCGGCGATGTCGACGCCCTCGCCCGCGGACAGCACGGTTCCGGCGAAGTCCCAGCCGAGGCCGGTGTGCTCGGGCTGCGTGACGAGCCCGATGGAGTGGAAGAAGCCGTCGGCGACCCAGACGTCGGCGGGGTTGACGCTGGCCGCCTCGATGCGGACCCGGACCTCACCGGCTCCGGGCTCGCGGACGGAGACGTCGACGATCTCGACGGACTCGGGGCCGCGCGGGTCGCGGACGACGGCGGTGCGGAACGTGGTGGTGCTCATGATTCCTCCTGGTGTGGGGTTGATGTTCTCTGGCTTGAACTCCACACTGGTGGTGTTGCTTTCCGTTGGTAAGTAGGCACCTGAAAGTGCGTAAGTCGCTGCTGGGTGCCGGAGAGGCGCCCGATGCCCACCCTGACCGCCGCCCAGAAGCGCGCCCGCGCCAAGCTCGAGTACGACGCGTTCCTCGACGGGTGCCCGAGCCGCCAGCTGCTCGACCGGATCTCCGACAAGTGGGTGGCGCTGGTCATCGCCGCGCTCCACGAGGAGGGCCCGGTGCGCTACTCGCAGCTCGCCCGCCGCATCGCCGGTGTCAGCCAGAAGATGCTCACCCAGACCCTGCGCTCGCTCGAGCGCGACGGCCTGGTGACTCGGACCGTCACCCCCACCGTGCCCGTCACCGTCGAGTACGACCTGACGCCGCTCGGCGCCTCGCTCCACGGCGTGATGCTGCAGCTCAAGCACTGGGCGGAGACCCACATGGACGAGGTCCACGGCAACCGAGAGGCGTACGACGCCGCCTCCTGAGGGCCTAGTCTGGCCGCCGTGGCCCGCATCGTCGTCCTGACCGGAGCCGGCATCTCCGCCGAGAGCGGCGTGCCGACGTTCCGCGACGCCGACGGCCTCTGGGAGGGCCACCACGTCGAGGACGTCGCGACGCCCGAGGCGTTCGAGCGCGACCCCGACACCGTGCAGCGCTTCTACGACGCGCGCCGGGCCGCGCTCGCCCTGGTCGAGCCCAACCCGGCCCACAAGGCGCTGGCCGAGCTCGAGCGGGCCGTCGGCGACGACCTCCTCGTCGTCACCCAGAACATCGACGACCTCCACGAGCGCGCCGGCTCGACCCGCGTCATCCACATGCACGGCGAGCTGCTCTCCGCGCTCTGCCGGGCATGCCGGCGCCGTACCCCCTTCAGCGGAGCGATGGTCGACCACCCGCCGTGCCCCGGGTGCGGCGCGAGCGACCTGCGGCCCGACGTCGTCTGGTTCGGCGAGATCCCCTACCGGATGGAGGAGATCCTCGACGCGCTCGGCAGCTGCGAGCAGTTCGTCTCGGTCGGCACGTCGGGCGCGGTCTACCCGGCCGCGGGGTTCGTCCAGCAGGCCCGGGCCTACGGCGCCCGCACGCTCGAGCTCAACCTGGTCCCGTCCGAGGGCAGCTTCTTCTTCGACGAGGCGCGGCACGGCCCCGCGGGCGAGCTGGTCCCTGCGTGGGTGGCAGAGGTACTGGGCTAGTCCGTTGGCTCCGTAGCGAGCGGCCTTGGTTGCGTGGCCGCCGCCGATGTAGCGGGCCCCTGCCCGGGGCAAATCTGGATGCATCAACGACGCGCAGCGACAGGCGGGCGTCACCCAACCAGCCCGAAAGGTGCATCCACATGAACACGAACACCAACGCCAACAAGAAGAGCCGCACGTTCTACGCCAACACCGCGTCCACCGCGGCGATCGTCCTCGCCCTCGCCGGCACCGGCGGCGTGGCGTACGCCGCCGGCCTGGCGAAGGACTCGGTCGGCGCTCCGCAGATCAAGACCGGTGCGGTCAAGACCAAGGAGCTCGCCAAGAACGCGGTCAAGGGCGCGAAGGTCAAGAACGGCACCCTCTCCGCCGCCGACCTCAACGGCGCGGCCAACGAGAAGTTCACCGCCGGTCCGACGGCCTACTTCGACCACCTCGAGTTCCACGACCTGAGCTCCGGCGACCCGGACACGACGATCTTCGAGGTCACCGTGCCGGCGGGCTCCTACGCCGTGTCGGCGTCGGGCACCATCCAGAACAACGGCGGGGACGTCAACGACTTCACCTGCTCGATCACGCAGCCGGTCGGCGACGAGTACACCAACACGATCGCGACCTCGGAGGTCCGTGTGGCCAACGGCGGCGACCACGGCACGATCGCCCTCGACGGCGTCGCGCTCGACAGCGAGGGCGGCAACACGATCACGATGAGCTGCGAGGGCCAGATCGACCCCTACACCGCCAAGCTCCTCGACCCGCGCATCGTGCTGGTCGAGCTCGGTGAGGCCGTCGAGAAGTAAGAGAAGAGTCAGCCGCGCGCGAGCTCGGCGTCGAGCAGGGCGGTCAGCCGCTCCTGCTCGGCGCCGAGCCCGAGCCGTGGCAGCCACTCCACCAGCGTGGAGCGGAACAGGGCCCCCGCGGCGATGACGCGGGGGTCGCAGTGTCCCGTCGACTCGAGCACGACCACGCCGTACAGCGCCGACCACGCGCGCATGTAGATCCACAGCAGGCCGCGGTCCTCGGCCGGGATGTGCTCGGCCTTCGCGGGGATCAGCGGCTCGGCGACGGCGTCGCGCACCTGCGGGTCGAGCTCGTCGAGCGCGGGGTAGGGGATCCGGTAGCGCTCGTGGATCTGCCAGAGCAGGTCGGTGAAGTAGTGGCCCGAGGTCGCGAGCGTCAGCAGCTCGCGGCGGGCGGTGTCGCCCTCGGTGATCGGGTTGGCGAACACCAGCTGGAACTCGCGCGGCTTCGCCAGCGCCCACCGCCGGAACTGCACGCAGGCGATCGTGAGCCGCCCCGCCGGGTCGTCGGCGGGGAGCCGCTCGGCCTCCGCGGCCCACAGGGCCGTCTGCTGCTTGTCGAGCTCGAACGCGACGAGGTCGATCAGCTCCTGGTAGCTGGCGACGTAGCGGTAGAGCGCCGGCGCCGTCATCCCCATCCGCGTGGCGACCGCGCGCAGGGACAGCTCGGCGCCCTCGGCGAGCAGCGCGGCGGACACCTCGACGATCTCGTCGTACGTCGCCGCGCGCTGCCGTTCGCGGCGGGTGGGCTGGGGCAGAGCGGGCACGCAGGTTCCTTGCTAGTGATCGGTTGACACCTGAGTTTACACCGTTTACGGTTTACGGTGTAAACAGGACTGATCCGGTTTCACCATAGTCGAAAGGGACCCGACCATGCTCGACCGTTGGGGCAGCTTCCTCGCCCGCCGCGCCCGGGCCGTGCTCGTGCTCGGCCTGCTCCTCGTGATCGGCGCGGCCGTCTACGGCGTGGGGGTGTTCGACAGCCTCTCCCGCGGCGGCTTCGACGACCCGGACGCCGAGGGCCGGATCGAGATGGCGCAGGAGCGCGAGATCTTCGGCAACCGCGCCGCCGACGTCGTCGCGATCTACTCCAGCGACGACCTGGTCGCCGACGACCCGGAATTCCAGGCCGCCGTGGAGGACGTCGTGGCAGGTCTGCCCGACGACGCGGTCGCCCGCGTGACGCCGTACTTCGAGGCGCCGCCGGAGGCCGGTCTGGTCAGCGAGGACGGTCACCACGCCCAGGTGGTCATCTCCCTCCAGGGCGAGACCCAGGACGACTTCCTCGACTCCTACGACGAGATCCACCCGCTGCTCGAGGCCTCCGCCGACTCCGGCGTCGAGGCCGACGTCGCGGGCTCCTACGCGGTCTACAACGACGTCAACGAGATCACCTCCGAGGACCTCGAGCGCGCCGAGCTGATCTCGCTGCCCCTCGTCGTGCTGCTCGCGCTGCTGATCTTCGGGAGCCTGGTCGCCGCGTCGATGCCCGCCCTGGTCGGCGTCGTCGCGATGGTCGGCGCCCTCGCCGTCGTCCGCCTGCTCACGACGTTCACCGACGTCTCGGTCTTCGCCGTCAACGTGATCTCGCTGCTCGGCATCGGCCTCGCGATCGACTACGCCCTGTTCGTCATCAGCCGGTTCCGCGAGGAGCTCGCGGCGCTGCCCGACGACGACCCCGACGCGGCGCGCACCGCGATCCGCAACACCATGAACACCGCCGGCCGCACGGTCCTCTTCTCGGGCCTCACCGTGGCAGCCGCCCTGGCGAGCCTGCTGATCTTCCCGCAGATGTTCCTCCGGAGCATGGGGTACGGCGGCATGGCCGCCGTCGTGATCGCGATGCTGGCGTCGCTCACCGTCCTGCCGGCGGCGCTGGTCCTGCTCGGCCGCCGGATCGACGCCGGCCGCCTGCCGTGGCGCCGCCACCGCGCCGTCAGCGTCTCCGACGACCACGGCCGCTGGGCCCGGCTCGCCCACGCGGTCATGCGGCGCCCGATCGCCGTCCTCGCCGTCACCGTCGTGGTCCTCCTCGCCGTCGCGTCGCCGTTCCTGGGCGTGAAGTGGGGCAGCGTCGACCACCGGGTGCTGCCCGAGGACGCGCCGGCCCACGTCGCCGCTGACCAGCTGCGCGAGTTCGGCGAGGAGACCTCCACCGCCAACGTGCTGCTCCAGGGCGTCGACGCGGCCGCGGCCGACGACTACATCGCGCGGGCCGAGGGTCTGCGCGACGGCACGACCGCCCAGGTCGTCGCCCAGGAGGACGACGCGACCCTGGTCCACGTCACGTGGCCGGGCAACAGCCAGACCGAGGAGTCGCAGGACCTCGTGCGCGACCTGCGCGACATCGACCCCGAGGGCGGGTCCGCGCTCGTCGGCGGCCTGACCGCCGACACGGTCGACCTCCTCGACTCGGTCGGCGCGCACCTGCCGTGGATGGGCCTGATCGTCGTCGCCGTGATGCTGGTGCTGCTGTTCGTGGCGTTCGGCTCGGTGGTGCTGCCGATCAAGGCGGTCGCGATGAACGCCTTCTCGATCACCGCCTCGTTCGGCGTGATCACCTGGATCTTCAGCGACGGCAACCTGACCGACTTCCTCGGCTTCGAGTCGCAGGGCTACCTCGACGCCACCAACCCGATCCTGATGCTGGCGATCCTCTTCGGCCTCTCGATGGACTACGAGGTCTTCCTGCTCAGTCGGGTGCGCGAGCAGTGGGACAAGACCGGCGACAACGACCTCGCCGTCGCCACCGGCGTCCAGAAGACCGGTCGCATCATCACCAGCGCCGCGCTGCTCCTGGCCGTCGTGATCGGCGCGTTCGCCACCAGCGGCATCGTCTTCATGAAGATGCTCGGCGTCGGCATGCTCGTCGCGCTGCTCGTCGACGCGACGATCGTCCGGGCGCTGATGGTGCCGGCGACGATGAAGCTCCTCGGCGGCCTCAACTGGTGGGCTCCCGGCCCGCTGCGTCGCTGGTGGGAGCGCTACGGGTTCCGCGAGGAGCCGGCGGCCGCCGTACCCGCGGGCGACGACGACAAGATCCCGGTCGGGGCCTGAACTCCCACCGACCGGTCCCCTGGCCCGGCCGACCGTCCTCCCAGCGGTCGGCCGGGCCCCTCCCTGTCAGGGCGGCGCCCGCGTGCCCGAGGGAATGCCGTACGGCGCCCGCCGGTTGCCGCCTCACGTGACCTCGACCGCCGCTCCGTCCCACGCGAGCGTCGGCCTGCGCAGCGAGCGCGGCCCGATCCTCGGCTCGGTGATGCTCAGCATCGCCCTGGTCGCGATCGACACCACGATCCTGGCGACGGCGGTGCCGGCGATCGTCGAGGACCTCGGCGGCTTCACCCAGTTCCCGTGGCTGTTCTCGGCGTTCCTGCTCACCCAGGCGGTCACCACCCCGATCTACGGCAAGCTCGCCGACGTCTACGGCCGCAAGCCGCTGATGATGTTCGGCATCGGCGCGTTCGTCGTCGGCTCGGTGTTGTGCGCGGTCGCGTGGAGCATGCCGGCGCTCATCGTCGCCCGCGCGGTCCAGGGCCTCGGCGCCGGCGCGATCGCGCCGACCGGCATGACGATCATGGGCGACATCTACTCCGTCGCGGAGCGCGCGATCGCCCAGGGCTACGTCGCCAGCGTGTGGGCCATGTCCGCCGTCGTGGGTCCGACCCTCGGCGGGCTGTTCGCCGACCACCTGTCCTGGCGCTGGATCTTCTGGATCAACCTGCCGCTCGGGCTGCTCGCCGCCGTGATGCTGCTCCGCAGCTTCGAGGAGCACGGCGACCGGGCCGCCGTGACCGAGCGGCGCTCGGTCGACGTGGCCGGCTCGGCCCTCCTCGCCGTCGCGGCGGGACTGCTCCTGCTCGGCCTGCTCGAGGGCGGCATCCGGTGGGACTGGGACTCACCCGCCAGCGTCGGCCTCTTCGCCGGCTCGGCCGTGCTGCTCGTGACGTTCGGTCTCGTCGAGCGCCGCGCGCCCGACCCGGTGCTGCCGCTGTGGGTCTTCCGCAACCGCGTCCTCAACGCCGCGACCATCGGCGCCTTCGTGGTCGGCGTGCTGATGATGGGCGTCACCTCCTACATCCCCGTCTACGCCCAGCGCGTCCTCGGCTCCGGCGCCACCGTCGCCGGTCTCGCGGTCGCGGCGCTCGCCATCGGCTGGCCGATCGCCGCGTCCACCGCCGGCCGGGTCTACCTGCGCTGGGGCTTCCGGCCGTGCCTCCTCGCCGGGGCGGTCTTCGGCGTGCTCGGCAGCGGGATCGTCGCGCTCGCCGGGCCGGGCAGCTCGATCTGGCAGCTCGCCGCCGGCTGCCTCGTGCTCGGCCTCGGGCTGGGCTACGTCGCGAGCCCGTCGGTGATCGCCGCCCAGTCCGCCGTGACCTGGCGCGACCGCGGCGTCGCGACCGGCACCAACATGTTCTCCCGGTCGGTCGGGAGCGCCGTCGGCGTCGCGGCGTTCGGCGCCCTCGCCAACGGCATCGTCGCCAGCCGCCTCGGAGGCGGCGTCGACGCGGCCGACGTCGACCTCGACAAGCTGGCGGTCGCCGTACTCGAGCCGGCATTGAGCGCCGTCTTCGTCGCGGTGTTCCTCGTCTCGCTGACGCTCGTCGTCGCCGGCGCCGTCATGCCGTCCCGCGTCCACTCACCAGACGAACCAGCGGAACCGACGGATGTGACCGGCGAGTAGGATCCGGCGCTATGAGGCGCGAGATCTACGACGAGGACCACGAGGCGTTCCGCGAGTCGGTGCGGACCTGGCTGGAGCGGTCGGTCATCCCGCACACCGAGGAGCACATCGCCGCCAAGGCGCTGCCGCGCGAGTTCTGGCTCGACGCCGGCAAGAACGGGATGCTCGGCCTCGAGATCCCCGAGGAGTACGGCGGCTCCGACGCCGGCGACTACCGCTTCCAGGCCGTGCTCCAGGAGGAGCTCGGCAAGGTCGGTGCGGCGTACCCCACTTGCCACGGCATCCACTCCGACATCACCGCGCCGTACATCGTCGAGCTCGGCACCGAGGAGCAGAAGCAGCGCTGGCTCCCCGGCGTCGCCTCCGGCGACATCCTGCTCGGCATCGGCATGACCGAGCCGTCCGGCGGCTCCGACCTCGCCGCGCTGAAGACCACCGCCGTCCGCGACGGCGACGAGTGGGTCATCAACGGGTCGAAGACGTTCATCACCAACGGCTACTCCGGCGACCTCTTCGTGACCGCCGTGCGCACCGACCCGGAGAAGGGCCCCAAGGGCATCACCCTCTTCGGCATCGAGGCGACCAAGGAGGGCTTCTCCCGCGGTCGCAAGCTCGATAAGGTCGGCATGGAGGAGTCCGACACCGCCGAGCTGTTCTTCGAGAACGTGCGGGTGACCGACGCCGAGATCATCGGCGAGCTCAACATGGGCTTCATCCACATGATGCAGAAGCTCCCGCAGGAGCGCCTCGGCTGCGCGGTCGCCAACATCGCGCAGGCCAAGCAGATCCTGGTCGAGACGCTGCAGTACACCAAGGAGCGGCACGCGTTCGGCGCCCCGATCGGCACCTTCCAGCACAACAAGTTCCTGCTGGCCGAGCTCTTCACCCAGATCGAGGTCGCCGAGGCCTATATCGACAAGTGCGTCCTCGCGCACTCGAAGAAGGAGCTCACCGCCATCGACGCCGCCAAGGCGAAGTGGTGGTCCAGCCAGGTGCAGTCGGAGGTCCTCGACCACTGCGTCCAGCTCCACGGCGGCTACGGCTTCATGAACGAGTACCGCGTGGCCCGCGCCTGGCGCGACGCCCGGGTCACCAAGATCTGGGCCGGTTCCAACGAGATCATGAAGGAGCTCATCGGCCGCGACCTGGGCCTGTAGCGCCGGGCGGGCCAGTGGGGTAACTCAGTGTTACGAACGCTTGCTGGATGCTGTGACCGGTCATAGCGCCGAGGGAGCGGACGTAACACCGAGGTAGTGCGGTGCGCGGTCGGCGGCTTCCGCAGTCCGCTCGCCACGGTCATCCACAGGGCCCGCTGCTCGCGGTCGACGTACGCCCCCGAACGGGGCACCGTGCGGGCCATGGATCCTCGGGTGGTCGCCGCGTTCGAAGCCAAGCAGGTGTTGAGCCGTTACGAGCTGCTCGACCTCGACGTCGCGCCGACGGAGATCCGGCGGTTCCTGCGCACCGGCGACCTCGAACGGCTGCGTCGCGGCATGTACACGACGCGGGAGATCTGGCAGTCCGCCGACGAGTACGTCGGGCGACCGCGCCTCCTCGCCCGGGCGGCGATCGCCCAGATGCGTCGCGGCTGGTTGCTGAGCCACGACTCCGCGGCGCACGAGCTGGGGCTGGCGATCCTCCGGCCGAAGGATCCGTTGGTGCACGTCACGCGTCCCGGGTTCACCAACGCCTGGACCGAGAACGGCGTCAAGCACCACCTGGCCAGGTTCGCGGAGCACCAGGTCGTCGAGGTCAACGGCATGCGGGTGCTCGATCTGGCGCGGACTGCGGTCGACATCGCCCGCGAACGAGGGCGACAGGACGGCCTCGTCGCCTGCGACGGCGCGATGCGGATGGGCGTCACGCGGGCCGAGCTCCAGGCCGCGGTCGCACCGATGACGCACTGGCCCGGCAGCCGCGCCGCCCGTTGGGCCGTGGGACAGGCTGACCCGGGTGCCGAGAACCCCAACGAGTCGCTCGCGCGCGAGCTCGTGCTCGAGGCGGGCATCGGCGAGCCGGAGACCCAGTTCCCCGTCCTGACCGATGAGGGCGTCCGGTGGTGCGACATCCGGGTCGGCAACCTGGTCGTCGAGGCGCACGGCGCCATCAAGTACCGCCCGCCCGAGGAGGGCGGCGTCGCCCTCCGGTCGGCAGGCGACGTTGTCTTCGAGGAACGCAAGCGCGAGCGGCTGCTGAGCGCGGCCGGGCTCGTCGTCTGCAACCTCTACTGGGAGGACTACTGGGGCGAGCGACGCCACTCCGCGATCCGCCGGCTGCGGGCGGACCACGCCGAGGCAGTACGGCGCTCCGGGAGCGAGCTGAGTCCCGAGCTGAAGCGCCAGGCCGACATGCTGCGTGTGCAGTACGGCGACCGCCGGCCCACCGCGTAGGTCACCGCGCCTCGCCGTACCCCCGCGACGACCAGGCGACCCCGCACTACCTCGGTGTTGCGACTACTACCTCGGCGCTCTGACATGTCACAACGCCCACCAAGCGTTCGTAACACTGAGTTACCCCACCGCCGCCGCCACGCCACCTGGGCCTGTGGCCGGCGCGGCCGAGCTACCCCACCGCCGCGGCGTTCGTCCGCTCCACCAGGTCATCAACCACGGCGGTGAGCGAGCGGGTGCGCTCGTAGGCCTGGCGCTGTCGGGTGGCGCCGCCGCCGGCGAGCACGCGGGGGAGGCCGTCGCGGACGCGGTCGAGGTCGCCGGTCGCCTCGAGCTGCTCGCGCACCAGGTCGACCAGGTCGTCGAGCGCCGCGCGGGCGGGGACCAGCTGCCCGGTGGTCGGCGAGACCAGCTCACCGGCGAGGCCGTAGCGCGCCGCACGCCACTGCGCGGCCCGGAGCAGCTCGGCGCACCACACGGGCGGCTCGTCCGCCCCCGGGACGCGCGACCGCGCGGACCCGGGCTCGGCCCCCCACGTGATCAGCGCGCGGAGCAGGGCCGCCACCAGCACGGCGTCGTCCACGGCCGTGCACACGTCGGAGATCCGCACCTCCACGGTCGGGTGGTCGGCCGAGAGCCGGGCGTCGAAGTAGAGCATCCCCGGGTCCCGGGCGGCCCCCGAGGCGATCATCCGCTCGGAGACGAGCCGGTAGCGCTCGACGGACCCGAACGCCTCGGTCGGCCCGGCGCTCGGCCAGCGCGCCCAGATCTGCGACCGCCACGAGGCGTAGCCGGTGTCCCTGCTGCGGAAGTACGGCGAGTTGGCGCTCACCGCCAGGACCAGTGGCAGCCAGGGGGCGGTCGCGTCGATCGCGCGCACGCCTTCCTCGTCCGAGGCCACGTGGACGTGGACGTGCATCCCGCACGTGCCGCCCGGGCGGGCGATCTCGCCGTACCGCCCGACCATGTCGAGGTAGCGGTCGTCCCGGGTGATCTGCGGCTCGCCGCTCTCCAGGGGCGACGTCCCGCTCGCCGCGGTCGCCAGACCGACCCGCGCGGCGGCCTCGGCCGCGAACCGGCGGCCGCGCACCAGGTGCTCCCGCAGCTCGTCGAGCCCGACGGCCGGCGGGGTGCGGGTCTCGAGCTGGTGGCGGAAGAGCTCGTGGTCGAGGTCCTCGGCCGCGTCCCGCTGCTCGTCCGGTGGCAGGTGCTCGAGCACCTGGTCCGAGCGCGGCGACGCCTGCCGCGTCTCCGGGTCGATCAGGAGGAGCTCCTCCTCCACGCCGACGGTCCGCTTGTCCTCCAAGTGGGGCTCCCTCCGCCGATACCGGCCGGGCGGCCGCGTCGAACGTCAGGTACCCACCTGCGGCTCGGACAGCAGCGTCGCGCCGCTGTCGGCTCAGCCCGTGGTCGAGCGGCGTACGACGAGCTCCGGCTCGAGCACCACGTCCCGCACCCGCGGGTTCGCCGGGTCGTCGATCACGCCCAGGAGGATCTCGGTCGCCACCCGCCCGAGCTCCTCGCGCGGCTGGCGGACCGAGGTGATCGGGATCGCCGCCGAGGCGGCGAAGTCGATGTCGTCGTAGCCGACGATCGCGATGTCGTCGGGGACCCGCAGCCCCGCGAGCGTCAGCCCCTGCAGCACGCCGAGCGCGATCAGGTCGTTGGCGGCGAAGATGGCCTCGGGACGCCGGCGCGGCCCGAGGGCGACCAGCTGCTCGGCCGCGTGCCGGCCGGCGTCGGCGTCCATCGTCGGCGTCTCGACGAACGTGAGCCGGGCGCGGTTGACGGTGTCGACGACCTCCTGGGCGCCGAGCAGGCGGTGCTTGACCTGGTTGAGCCCGCGGGGGCCGCCGACGAACGCGAGCCGCCGGCGCCCGGTGTCGAGCAGGTGCTGCGCCGCGAGCCGTCCGCCCCGCTTGTCGTCCACCGAGACCGACGAGAACTCGCGGGTCCCAGTGCGCCGGTCGACCACGACCACCGCGGTGCCCCGGTCGCGCAGTCGCCGCAGCCGGGGCAGCACCTGGCCCACCGGCGTGATCAGCAGCCCGCTGACCCGCTGCTCCTCGAACAGGTCGAGGTACGTCGACTCGCGCGCCGGGTCCTGCCCGGAGTTGCCGAGGATGAGCGGTCGCTGGTGCACGCCGAGCCGCTTCTCGACGCCCTGCGCGACGTCGGTGAAGAACGGGTTGCGCACGTCGAGCACGATCATGCCCACCGCGCGGTTCTTGCCCGCGCGGAGCTGGCGCGCGGCGTCGTTGCGCACGAACCCGAGGTCGTCGATCACGCGGAGCACGTGGTCGCGCGTCGCCTCCGAGACCTTCTCCGGCCGGTTCAGCACGTTGGAGACCGTGCCGAGCGAGACGCCGGCGGCCGCAGCGACGTCCTTCACGGAGACGCTGCGACCGTTCGCCGGCGCGGAGCGTCCGCCTTCGAGCTCGGTGGTCACCAGGTTCCTCCTCCGTGTGGGCTCACCCTAGGGGGTGCGGCCGCCTTCGTGATCGGGATTGATTCGTTTCAAAGATGTTTCGGTCAACGTCTTGACGCCTGTGACGGCAGTCACCTAACGTGCCGGTATCGGTAGTTGAAACCTTTCAATCCGGATTGTCAAGGAGTGGCATGACCAGCAGGCGGGATCCGTTCGCCGGCACCCCGACGCTCGAGCTCGAGGGGATCGCGAAGTCGTTCGGCGCGGTCGCGGCCCTGCGCTCCGGCACGCTCACCGTGCACGGTGGCTCGATCCACGCCCTCGTCGGCGAGAACGGCGCAGGCAAGTCCACGCTGGTCAAGATCGTCGCGGGCGTCCACCGCCGCGACGGCGGCGTGTTCCGCTTCCGGGGCGAGGACGTCGACTTCGGCTCCACCGCCGACTCGAAGGCGGCGGGCATCGCGGTCATCTACCAGGAGCCCACGCTCTTTCCCGACCTGTCGGTCGCCGAGAACATCTTCATGGGCCGCCAGCCGCTGGGCCGCGCGCGTCGCATCGACCGGACCCGGATGTACGACGAGTCGGCCGCCCTCTTCGCGCGGCTCGGCGTGCACATCGACCCGCGCCGGCCGGCGCGCGGCCTGTCGATCGCCGACCAGCAGATCATCGAGATCGCCAAGGCCATCTCGCTCGACGCGGCGCTGCTGATCATGGACGAGCCGACGGCCGCGCTGAGCGGCGTCGAGGTCGACCGCCTCTTCGCCGTCGCCCGCAGCCTGCGCGACGAGGGCCGTGCCCTCGTCTTCATCTCCCACCGCTTCGACGAGGTCTTCGACCTCTGCGACACCGTCACCGTGATGCGCGACGGCGAGTACGTGTCGACCGACGCGATCGCCGACACCTCCGTCGACCAGATCGTCGCCCGGATGGTGGGCCGCGAGGTCTCCGAGCTGTTCCCGAAGACGCCCGCCGAGGTCGGCGACGTCGTCCTCGACGTCGAGGGCCTGGAGCACAGCGGCGTGTTCCACGATGTGACGTTCCAGGTGCGCTCGGGCGAGATCGTCGCCCTGGCCGGGCTGGTCGGCGCCGGTCGCAGCGAGATCGCCCGCGCGGTCTTCGGCATCGACCGCTACGACGCGGGCAGCGTCCGCATGCTCGGCCGCCGGGTGCGCGCGCACCGGCCCCGGGCCGCCATCGCCGCCGGCATGGCGTTCGTCCCCGAGGACCGCCGCCAGCAGGGGCTCGTCGTCGAGAGCTCGGTCGCGCGCAACGTCGCCTCCGTGATCCGCGGCAAGCTGGACCGCTTCGGCCTGCTCACCGAGGGCCGCGAGAACCGCGCCACGACGCCGTGGGCCAGCCGGCTCGAGGTCAAGACCGGTGCGCTCGACATGGCCGCCACCACCATGAGCGGTGGCAACCAGCAGAAGGTCGTGCTCGCCAAGTGGCTCGCCACCGAGCCGCGGCTGCTGATCATCGACGAGCCGACCCGTGGCATCGACGTCGGCACCAAGGCCGAGGTGCACCGCCTGCTCTCCGACCTCGCCGGCCAGGGCCTGGCGATCCTGATGATCTCCTCCGAGCTTCCCGAGGTGCTCGGCATGGCCGACCGGGTGCTCGTCGTCCACGAGGGCCGGATCGCCGCCGAGCTCGACCGCGCGGAGGCCACCGCGGAGGCCGTGATGCACGCCGCGACCGGGTCGCGGACCGAGGACCAACCCGTCGTCGCGACGGAAGAGAGGGCACGCGCATGACCGCCGGCACCACCGAGCACGCACCTCTGAGCGAGGTCCGACCGAGCGCGATGAGCCCCGCCCGGCGGGCGCTCAGCACCGTGCTCCGCTCCCGCGAGCTCGCCGTCGGCGCGGTCCTCGTGGCGCTGATCGCGGCGACGGCGCTGAGCAGCTCGAGCTTCCTGTTCAGCTCCGACGGCTGGCGATCGCTCCTGGTCAACCCGAGCATCCTGATCGTGCTCGCCGTCGGCCAGACCGCGGTGATCGTCACCCGCAACGTCGACCTCTCCGTCGGGTCGACGATGGGACTGACCGCCTACCTCACCGGTCGCCTGTTCGTCGACACCGGCCTCCCGGCCATCGTCGTCGTGATCGCCGCGATCCTGGCGGGTGCCGGCCTCGGGCTGGTCAACGGCATCCTGGTCACGTTCGGCCGGGTGCCCTCCCTCGTCATCACGCTCGGCACCCTCTACATCTACCGGGGCGTCTTCCTCAGCTGGGCCGGCAGCGACCGGATCACCGCGAGCGACATCCCCGACGGCTTCTCCGGCCTGGGCACCGAGCAGGTCCTGACGATCCCGGTGCTGACGATCATCGCGCTGCTGGTGATGGCGGTCGTCGGCTACGCGATGCACACGGCCCGCTCCGGCCGCGAGCTCTACGCGATCGGGTCCGACCCCGACGCCGCCGTCCTCTACGGCCTCCGCGTCAGCCGTCGCGTGCTGTCCGCCTTCGTCGTCTCCGGTGCGCTCGCCGGGATGGCCGGGCTGTTCTACGTCGCTCGCTACGGCACGGTCAGCTCCAACGCCGGCTTCGGCATCGAGTTGCAGGCGGTCGGCGCCGCCGTCATCGGCGGCGTCGCGATCTTCGGCGGCAGCGGCACGGTCTGGGGCGCGGCCATCGGCGCCACCCTCCTGATCACGATCAACAGCGCCCTGCCGATCCTCGGCGTCGGCGACTTCTGGCAGCGCGCAGTCGTCGGCGCCCTGATCCTGGCCGCCGTCGCGCTCGACCGGATCCTCGCGCTCCGCCAGGAGCGTCGCCTGGTCGCGGCTCGCGACCTCGACGTCGGCGACGGGCCACCACCACCGTCCCCCACGCCCTCCACGTCCGCGACCGGGAGCAGCCGATGACCAGCCTGCAGACCGCCCCCACGGCACCCGGCGGCCCGACCGCCCGCACCTACCAGCCCTACGCGCGGCCGCTGTGGCGCCGGTGGCTCATGACCCACGAGGCCGCGGTCATCGCCCTCCTCGTCGCGGTCTTCGCCTGGGCCAACGTCAACGTCGAGAACTTCGACGGGCCGCTGACGCTCTACTTCCTGTTCCTCGACATGGCGCCGATCCTGATGATCGCCCTGCCGATGACCCTGGTGATCGTCACGGGCGAGATCGACCTCTCCGTCGCGAGCACGGTCGGGCTCAGCGCCGGCCTGATGGGCATCTTCCACGTCGACGCCGGGATGTCTCTCCCGGTCGCGGCGCTGCTCGCCCTCGGGTTCGGCATGGTCGCCGGAGCCCTCAATGGCTTCCTCGTGGCGTACGTCGGGCTGCCGTCCCTCGCGGTGACGATCGGGACGCTCGCCCTCTTCCGCGGGATCGCCGTCGGCCTGCTCGGCGACACCCCGATCACCGACTTCGACGAGAAGTGGACCGACCTCGCCTCCGAGCGCCTGGTCGAGGGCGGCTCCTACCCGCTGGTCCTCGTGCCGATCGCGGTGCTGGCGCTGGTCTTCGTGGTGCTGCTGCACTTCACGACGTTCGGCCGCGGCGTCTTCGACGTGGGTCGCAACAGCGAGGCGGCCCGGTTCACCGGCGTCAACGTCGAGCGCACCAAGTTCGTGCTGTTCGTGCTCACCGGCGCGGTCTCGGCGCTCGCCGGCATCTTCTACGCACTGCGCTACGGCAGCGTCCGCGGCGACTCGGCCAACGGCCTGGAGCTCCAGGTGATCGCGGCCGTGCTGCTCGGCGGCGTCTCCATCTTCGGCGGACGCGGCGCCCTCCACGGCGTCCTGGCCGGCGTGCTCCTGATCGGCGTCATCTCCAGCGCGATGCGCCTGGAGGGCCAGACGGTCAACGTCATCAACATCGTGATCGGAGTGCTGCTCGTGCTCTCCGTGATCTCCACCAGCTTCCTCACCTGGGCCTCGGGACTGCGCTCGGGGAGGACGTGGCCGTGGGCATCGCGCCCACGGCCGGACGGCACCGACCACCGGCTGCGGTCCTGACCAGCACCAACGAAAGGTAACGAGAACGATGAAGTTCCAGAGCCAGCGAGCGGCCGGGTTGGCCGCGATCGCCCTCGTCGCCAGCCTCGGTCTGACCGCGTGCGGTGGCGACGACGACGGCGAGGGCGGCGGCGGTGACGGCGGCAGCGCCACCATCACGATGCTGCCGAAGAACCTCGGCAACCCCTACTTCGACACCAGCACCGCGGGTGCGGAGGCCGCTGCTGAGGACTTCGGCGGCTCGATCGAGGAGGTCGGCCCGGACACGGCCAGCCCCGAGGCGCAGGTGCCGTTCATCAACACCGCCGCGCAGCAGGGCGTCGACGCGCTGATCGTGTCGGCCAACGACCCCGAGGCCATCTGCGACGCGCTGAACCAGGCCCGCGACGCCGACATCCCGGTCGTCACGTTCGACTCCGACACCAACCCGGAGTGCCGCGACCTGTTCATCAACCAGGCGACCGCCGAAGGCATCGCCAAGGTGCAGGTCGACCTGATCGCCGAGCAGATCGGCGGCTCCGGTGAGATCGCGATCCTCTCGGCCGCCGCCAACGCGACCAACCAGAACGCGTGGATCGAGATGATGGAGGAGGAGCTCGCCGCCAACCACCCCGACATCGAGCTCGTCGACACCGTCTACGGCGACGACGACGACCAGAAGTCGTTCGACGAGAC
The DNA here is from genome assembly GCF_013410655.1 of Nocardioides thalensis. Lineage (NCBI taxonomy): Bacteria > Bacillati > Actinomycetota > Actinomycetes > Propionibacteriales > Nocardioidaceae > Nocardioides > Nocardioides thalensis. The sequence goes on along the minus strand of NZ_JACCFP010000001.1, from coordinate 4,077,672 downwards.
CGCCGCGCTGCTCCAGGCCCACCCGGACCTCAAGGGCATCATCTCGCCGACCACCGTCGGCATCGCCGCGGCCGCCCGCTACCTCTCGACCTCCGACGCCAAGGGCGAGGTCGCGCTGACCGGTCTCGGCACCCCGAACCAGATGCGCGAGTACGTCAAGGACGGCACCGTCACCGCGTTCGCGCTGTGGAACCCCGAGGACCTCGGCTACCTGGCGGCGTACGCCGCGAACGCGCTCGCGTCGGGTGAGATCACCGGCGAGGCCGGCGACACCTTCGAGGCCGGCGACCTCGGCGACTACGAGGTCGGCGAGAACGGCGAGGTCCTCCTCGGCGAGCCGTTCGTCTTCGACGAGAGCAACATCGACGACTTCGACTTCTGATCGGCCCGGTCCGAGCGGAGCTCGGACCGGATAGCCGATCAGGTCGAGGAGGGGCCCGTAGGGCCGAGCTCGCGAGGCACTGCGGGCCCCGTCACGAGACCTCGATCAGGTGGTCGTCACACCAACCCACGCCGCATCAACCACGCACCAACCCCAGGAACAGGGAGGAGGAACCCCATGCCCCGCTACTGCTTCACGCTCCAGGTCCGTCCCGACCGGATGGACGAGTACGTCGAGCGGCACCGGTCCGTGTGGCCGGACATGCTCGCCGCGCTCAAGGAGACCGGCTGGCGGAACTACTCCCTGTTCCTGCGGGACGACGGGCTGCTCGTGGGCTACGTCGAGGCCGACGACCTCGACGCGGCCCAGGCGGCGATGGCCCGCACGGAGGTCAACGGTCGCTGGCAGGCCGAGATGGCGCCGTACTTCACCTGGCCGGACGGGCCCGACACGTCCGCCGGCCGCCCGCCCGACGAGGGGTTCCTGCTCCTCCGCGAGGTCTTCAACCTCGACGACCAGCTGACTCACGAAGGAAGCGACCCAGCATGACCGACTTCGCCGCGATCGCGGCCGCGCTCGAGCACCAGGCGATCGAGCTGCCCTCCTGGGCCTTCGGCAACTCCGGAACCCGGTTCAAGGTCTTCGGCAGCGCGGGGACCCCGCGCTCGGTCGAGGAGAAGATCGCCGACGCCGCCACTGTCCACCGCTTCACCGGCCTCGCGCCGACCGTCGCGCTGCACATCCCGTGGGACAGGGTCGACGACTACGCCGCCCTGGCGCGGTACGCCGAGGACCACGGCATCCGGCTCGGCACGATCAACTCCAACACATTCCAGGACGACGACTACAAGCTCGGGTCCCTGTCCCACGTCGACCCGAAGGTCCGCCAGAAGGCGATCGACCACCACTTCGAGTGCATCGACATCATGGGCGAGACCGGCTCGCGCGACTTGAAGATCTGGCTCGCCGACGGCACCAACTACCCCGGCCAGGGCGACCTGCGCGGCCGCCAGGACCGGCTCGCCGAGTCGCTCGCGACGATCTACGAGCGGGTCGGCGAGGACCAGCGGCTGGTGCTCGAGTACAAGTTCTTCGAGCCGGCGTTCTACCACACCGACGTCCCCGACTGGGGCACGTCGTACGCCCAGGTCGCCGCGCTCGGCGACCGTGCCGTCGTGTGCCTCGACACCGGCCACCACGCGCCCGGCACCAACATCGAGTTCATCGTCATGCAGCTGCTCCGGCTGGGGAAGCTCGGCTCGTTCGACTTCAACTCCCGGTTCTACGCCGACGACGACCTGATCGTCGGAGCGGCCGACCCGTTCCAGCTGTTCCGGATCATCGTCGAGGTCGTCCGGGGCGGCGGCTACGGGCCCGACAGCGACGTGGCCTTCATGCTCGACCAGTGCCACAACATCGAGCACAAGATCCCCGGCCAGATCCGGTCGGTCCTCAACGTGCAGGAGATGACGGCGCGCGCGCTGCTCGTCGACCGTGACGCCCTGGCCGCGGCCGAGGAGACGGGCGACGTCCTCGCCGGCCACCAGGTCTTCATGGACGCGTTCTACACCGACGTGCGCGCCGACCTCGCCGCGTGGCGCGAGGAGCGCGGCCTGCCGGCCGACCCGATGCGCGCGTACGCCGAGTCCGGCTACCAGGCAGAGATCGAGACCGCCCGCGTCGGCGGCTCCCAGATGTCGTGGACCTAGCGCCACTGGTGGTCGAGGAGGTCGCCCCGCGACCGTCACGAGACACCGGTACCGACCCAACCCACACCTGAGAAGGAAGCGATGACCAACCCCGCAGTGACCGAGCTGATCGCCCGGTCCAACCGCCTCGGCGCCGACCCCAAGAACACCAACTACGCGGGCGGCAACACCTCGGCGAAGGGCACCGAGACCGACCCGGTCACCGGTGACTCCGTCGAGCTGGTCTGGGTGAAGGGCTCCGGCGGAGACCTGGGCACCCTGACGGAGGGCGGCCTGGCCGTCCTCCGTCTGGACCGGATGCGCAGCCTCGTCGACGTCTACCCCGGCGTGGAGCGCGAGGACGAGATGGTCGCCGCGTTCGACTACTGCCTGCACGGCAAGGGCGGCGCCGCGCCGTCGATCGACACCGCGATGCACGGCCTCGTCGACGCGGCGCACGTCGACCACCTCCACCCCGACTCGGGCATCGCGATCGCCACCGCGACGGACGGCGAGTCGCTCACCAAGGAGATCTTCGGCGACCAGGTCGTCTGGGTCCCGTGGCGTCGCCCCGGCTTCCAGCTCGGCCTCGACATCGCCGATATCAAGGCGCGCAACCCGCAGGCCGTCGGCTGCATCCTCGGCGGGCACGGCATCACGGCCTGGGGCGACTCCAGCGACGAGGCCGAGAAGAACTCGCTCTGGATCATCGACACCGCCGCGGCCTACATCGCCGAGCACGCGAAGGCCGAGCCGTTCGGCCCCGCCCTCGACGGATACGCCGCGCTGCCGGAGGCCGAGCGCCGGGCGAAGGCGGCGGCGCTCGCGCCGACCATCCGCGGCATCGCGTCGGCCGACCGGCCGATGGTCGGGCACTTCACCGACTCCGACGTCGTCCTCGACTTCCTCGCGCACGCCGAGCACCCGCGCCTGGCCGCGCTCGGCACCTCGTGCCCGGACCACTTCCTGCGCACCAAGGTCAAGCCGCTCGTGCTCGACCTGCCCGCCGACGCGTCGGTCGAGGACTCGGTCGCGCGGCTGAAGGAGCTTGCGGTCGCCTACCGCGAGGACTACCAGGCCTACTACGACCGGCACGCGACGCCAGACAGCCCGGCCATCCGCGGCAAGGACCCGCTGATCGTCCTGGTCCCCGGCGTCGGCATGTTCAGCTTCGGCAAGGACAAGCAGACCGCCCGCGTGGCCGGCGAGTTCTACGTCAACGCGATCAACGTGATGCGCGGTGCCGAGGGTCTCTCGACCTACCAGCCGATCGACGAGTCCGAGAAGTTCCGCATCGAGTACTGGGCACTCGAGGAGGCCAAGCTCCAGCGGATGCCGAAGCCCAAGCCGCTCGCCACCCGGGTGGCGCTCGTGACCGGCGCCGCGTCCGGCATCGGGCGCGCGACGGCCGAGAAGCTCGCGGCCGAGGGCGCCTGCGTCGTCATCGCCGACCTCTCGCTCGAGAAGGCACAGGAGGCGGCCGCCGCGATCGGCAACAGCGACGTCGCGGTGGGCGTGCAGGTCGACGTGAGCGACGCGGACGCCGTACGCGCGGCCGTCGACGCGGCCGTCCTCGCCTTCGGTGGCGTGGACCTCGTGGTCAACAACGCCGGCCTGTCCCTGTCGCGGTCCCTCCTCGACACCACCGAGAAGGACTGGGACCTCCAGCACGACGTGATGGCGAAGGGCTCCTTCCTCGTCTCCCAGGCGACCGCCAAGGTGATGATCGAGCAGGAGATGGGCGGCGACATCGTCTACATCTCCAGCAAGAACTCGGTCTTCGCGGGCCCCAACAACGTGGCGTACGGCGCCGCGAAGGCCGACCAGGCGCACCAGGTGCGGCTGCTGGCCGCCGAGCTCGGCGAGCACGGCATCAAGGTCAACGGCGTCAACCCCGACGGCGTCGTGCAGGGCTCCGGCATCTTCGCCAGCGGCTGGGGCGCCAACCGCGCCGCGGTCTACGGCGTGGAGGAGAAGGACCTCGGCAAGTTCTACGCGCAGCGCACGATCCTCAAGCGCGAGGTGCTGCCCGCCCACATCGCCAACGCCGTGTTCGTCCTCTGCGGGCCGGACATGACGCACACGACGGGCCTGCACGTCCCGGTCGACGCCGGCGTCCCGGCGGCCTTCCTGCGATGACTGGCCCGATCCGGGTCGCCGCTGTCGATCTGGGGGCGACGAGCGGCCGCGTGATGTCGGGCCGGGTGACCGCCCGCGGCATCGAGCTCGAGGAGCACCACCGGTTCCCGAACGGCGCCGTCCGGGTCGGCGGGTCCCTGCACTGGGACGTCCTCGGCATCTACCGGGAGATGCTCGCGGGTATCCGGAAGGTCGCGGAGACCGGGCCGCTGCACGGGATCGGCATCGACTCCTGGGCGATCGACTACGGCCTGATCGACCGCGACGGTCAGCTGCTCGGCAACCCGTTCAGCCACCGCGACTCCCGCACCGACGGGGTGGCCGAGAAGGTCGTCGACGAGGTGGGTGCCCGCGAGCTCTACGCCCGCACCGGCATCCAGCAGCTGCCGTTCAACACGCTCTACCAGCTGGTGGCCGCGCGCGGCACCGTTGCGCTCGATGCCGCCGAGACCCTGCTGCTCCTGCCCGACCTGCTCGGCTACTGGCTCACCGGCGTGGTCGGCGCGGAGCGCACGAACGCCTCGACCACCCAGCTCTACGGCGCCCGCTCGGGGGAGTGGGACGTCGACCTGGCCCGGCGCCTGGGCCTTCCCGCGGAAGTCCTGCCAGCCCTCCGCGATCCCGGCGCCGTCGTCGGCCGCCTCCGCCCGGAGGCGGCCGACACCCTCGGGGTCGGCTCGGAGGTGCCGGTCATCTCCGTCGGCTCGCACGACACCGCGAGCGCGGTGGTCGCGGTGCCCACGGAGACGCCGCGCTTCGCCTACATCTCCTCGGGCACCTGGTCGCTGGTCGGCCTGGAGCTCGAGGAGCCGGTGCTGACCGAGGAGGCCCGCGTCGCCGACTTCACCAACGAGGGCGGCGTCGACGGCACCGTCCGGTTCCTGAAGAACGTCATGGGCCTCTGGGTGCTCTCGGAGTGCCTCCGCTCCTGGTCGGAGCGCCGCTACCGCGACGTCGAGCTCCAACGGCTGCTCGCCGACGCTGCGGAGTTCGAGCCGCTGCGCACCGTCGTCGACATCAACGATCCCCGCCTGCTCGGCCCGTCGACGGCGGCGGACCCGATGCCCGAGCGGGTCGCCACGCTCGCCGCCGAGCGCGGGGAGACGGTGCCGCACTCCCCGGTCGCGATCACCCGCTGCATCCTCGACAGCCTCGCGGTCGCCTACCGGCGCCACGTCCGCACCGCGGCCGAGCTCGCCGGGGTCGACGTGGACGTCGTGCACGTCGTCGGCGGTGGCACCCGCAACGCGACGCTGTGCCAGCTCACCGCCGACGCCTGCGGCGTACCCGTGCTCGCCGGGCCGGCGGAGGCGGCGGCGATCGGCAACGTGCTCGTCCAGGCACGCGCCCTCGGCGCCGACCTGCCCGACCTGGCCGCGATGCGCGCGCTCGTGCGGGCGTCGTACGACGTCGTCCGCTACGAGCCCGGCGGTGACCTCGACTGGGCCGCCGCCGAGGCCCGCCTCCCCTGACCCACCCCCGCCCCACCCGAAGGCCTGAGATGAACGAACCCAACCCCGTCCGGCTCAACCGTCGCGCCCTGTTCGGCGCCGCAGCCGCCACCCTCGGCGCCGCGGCGGTCGTGGGCGCCACCGGCGCTCCGGTGCCCGCCGCGACGGCCGGGACCGGCTTCCCGGGCGACCTGGCCAAGCGGTTCCGCAAGCCGGGCACCGGCAGCGCGGCCGGGTTCCGCTGGTGGTGGCCGCACGGGCTCGTCGACCCGGAGCAGGTCGCCCGCGAGGTCGACCAGGTCGCCGACGCCGGGTTCGGGGTCCTCGAGGTCGCCGTGGTGACCCACAGCCTGCGGGCGCGCGGCATCGAGATCGACGTCGCGCAGCACGGATGGGGCGGCCCCACCTGGGTCGCCGGGGTGAAGGCGGCGCTCGCCCGGGCCGCCGAGCGCGGCGTCCGGGTCGACATCACGGTCGGGCCGTCCTGGCCGGCCGCGGTGCCGACGATCACGCCCGAGGACGACGCTGCGTGCAACGAGCTCGCGTTCGGGCAGGCCGACGTGCCCGCCGGCGGGACCTACGACGCCGAGCTGCCGGCGCCCACCGGGGAGGCGCACAGCGACCGCGCCGAGCTGGTCACGGTCCAGGCGCACCGCGTGACCGCGCGCACGTCCTCGACCACCACCATCGATCCCGGCTCGTACGTCGACCTGGCGGGCAGCGTGTCCGGCACGCGCCTGACCTGGACCGCCCCGGCCGAGCCGGCGGGCGCGACCTGGGTCGTGCTCGCGACCTGGCGCCGCGGGTCCGGGCAGGAGCCCGAGGCCGGGCCGCACACCGCCCCCCGGTCCTACGTCGTCGACCACTTCAGCGAGGCCGGCACCCAGGCGGTGATCGACCTGTGGGAGGACCGTGTCCTCGACAGCGAGATGCGCGCACGGCTGCGCGCCGCGGGCGGCTACCTCTTCGAGGACTCCCTGGAGATCGAGACCGAGGCGACGATCTGGACGCCGCGGATGCTGGAGGAGTTCGAGGAGCGGGCCGGCTACGACCTGCGCCCGTGGCTCCCGGTGGTCCTGGAGGTCGACGAGGCCTACCGGTTCGCGCTCGGCGCACCGGGTGCGCCCGCCACCACCGACGCGCTGCGCACCAACCAGGTGCGCGACGACTTCAACCAGGTGCTGTCCGACCTCTACCGCGACCACCACCTGCGGCCGATGCAGGAGTTCGCCCGGACCCTCGGCATGGGGCTGCGGATCCAGGCCTATGGCCTGGAGACCGACAGCACCGAGCACGCCGCGATCCTCGACATCGCCGAGACCGAGTCGCTCGGCTTCAAGAACCTCGACGACTACCGGGTCATGGCCGGCGGCCGCGACATCGCGGGGAAGAAGATCCTGTCCTGCGAGGCGATCTGCTACAACGGCGCCGCGTACAACACGACGTGGGGCGCCAACGGCACCAGCCCCACCGCGCAGAACCAGGCGCTGTTCACCCTCAACAGCATCTTCGCTGCCGGCGTCAACCAGGCGATCATCCACGGCTTCCCCTACGCCGAGGCGCCCGACGTCACCTGGCCCGGCTTCGCCGCCTTCTCGCCCTACTACAACGGCGCCGTCGGGTTCGGCGAGGCGTGGGGGCCGCGGACGCCGCAGTGGGAGCACGTCCCGGGCATCGCGGGCTACCTCGCCCGCACCCAGCTGGTCCTGCAGACGGGCGTGCCGAAGTACGACATCGTCTTCCTCCGCCAGAAGAGCGGTGCGTCGACCGGCATCGGCCCGTTCTGGGTGACCAACGACGGCACCAAGCTCGGCTGGTCGCACTCGTTCATCACCTCCGCCCTGCTCACCCGCGACGACGTCACCGTCCGCGGCGGCCGCCTGGCACCGGACGGGCCGGCCTACAAGGTGCTGGTGATCGGCCCCGACAAGATCCGCAGCCGCGAGGTGACGATCGACCTCGACGCCGCCCGCAAGGCGCTCGAGCTGGGGCGCGCGGGGCTGCCGATCATCCTCGTCAGCGACGCCGGCAAGGACTGGACCAGGGACGCGACCCCGATCGGCCGCACGGACGAGGCCGCCGTCGCCGAGGTCCGCCGGCTGATGACCGAGATCGCCGCGCTCCCGACGACCCGCAGCGTCGCCGAGGCGCAGGTCGGCACCGCGCTCGCCGCCCTCGGCGTCGCCCGCGACGTCGAGCACGCGGACTCGACGGTGATGCACGTGCGGCGGGTCCACGGCGACGTCGACCTCTACTACCTCGCCAACGCCCGCCACGCCGAGAACCGCCGGCTCAGCCGGGTCACCCAGGACGTCTGGCTGACCGCGACCGACCGCTCAGCGGTGCCGTGGCTCCTGGACGCCTGGTCCGGCACGGTCACCCGGGTCGCGGCGTTCGAACGGGCCGGCGACCGGGTCCGGGTGCGGGTCGACCTCGTCCCCGGGCAGTCCACGGTCGTCGCGCTCGCTCCTCCCGGCGCCGGCGTCGCGCGCACGGTGCTGCCGCTCGCCGCGGCGGGCAAGGAGGTCGTCGCCCGCGGGGCGAACGCCGCCCTCCGCACCACCGTCGCCGGCACCACCGAGCTGACGCGCGCGGACGGCTCCACCGCCAGGGTGCGGGTCGACCGGGTCCGCGAGCCCGTCGTACCGACCGCCTGGACGCTCGAGCTCGAGGACTGGCGTCCCGCCGATCCGGCCGACCCGAAGAACCTCGCGACCGAGAAGGACGTCGCCGAGCGCGAGCTCGCCACGCTCCAGCCCTGGTCGAAGGTCGCCGGGCTCGAGGACGTGTCCGGCGTCGGTCGCTACCGCACCACGGTCGACCTCGGCGACGACTGGACGGCCGACGACGGCGCCTACCTCGAGCTCGGCGAGGTCAACGACACGTTCCGGGTCCGCGTCAACGGCGAGCCCGTCGCCGCCTGTGACCCGCTCGACGCGACCGTCGACCTCGGCCACCTGCTGGTGCCCGGGCGGAACGAGCTCGAGGTCGAGGTCGCCTCGACGCTGCTCAACCGGTTGCGCGTCGTGACGCCCGCTGTGTACGGCGCCGCCGCCCGCCAGACCTACGGCCTGACCGGCCCGGTGCGGCTCGTCCCCTACGTGGAGAAGGTGGTCCCGGGCTGAACGGTGCGACGAGGCGCGCAATGATCGAAGGGTCCGCGGACCCGTCAAGGACACGAGGGGGCTGGCCGTGCGAGTGGCGGTGATGGTCACGTGCATCAACGATGCGCTGTTCCCGGGGACCGGGGCGTCGGTCGTGCGCCTGCTGCGGAGGCTGGGTGTCGACGCGGAGTTCCCCGAGGCGCAGACGTGCTGCGGCCAGCCGATGGTCAACACCGGCTACCTCGACGAGGCCGTGCCGCTGGTGCGCAACTACGTCGACGCCTTCGAGACCTACGACGCCGTCGTGACGCCGTCCGGGTCCTGCGCCGGATCGGTGCGGCACCAGCACGGCATGGTCGCCCGGCGGGCGGGCGACCCGGGGCTCGAGCGCGCGGTGACCGGCACCTCCGCCCGCGTGCACGAGCTGTCGGAGTTCCTCGTCGACGTGCTCGGCGTGACCGACGTCGGCGCCTACTTCCCGCACCGGGTGACCTACCACCCCACCTGCCACTCGCTGCGGATGCTCGGCGTGGGCGACCGCCCGCGACAGCTGCTCGAGGCGGTGCGGGGCCTGCGCCTCACCGAGCTGCCGAACGCCGAGGAGTGCTGCGGGTTCGGCGGCACGTTCGCCGTCAAGAACTCCGACACCTCGGTCGCCATGGGCGCCGACAAGGCGCGGCACGTGCGGTCGACCGGCGCGGAGGTGCTGGTGGCCGGCGACAGCTCGTGCCTGATGCACATCGGCGGGCTGCTCTCGCGCCAGCGCTCCGGGGTGCGGGTGATGCACCTCGCCGACGTGCTGGCCGCGACGGAGGACGCGCCGTGACCGGGACGTTCGTCGGGATGCCCGCCTTCCCGGCCGCGGCGCGGGACGCGCTCGCCGACACCCAGCTGCGCCACAACCTGGCGCACGCCACCGCCACCATCCGCGGCAAGCGCGCCGCGGTCGTCGGCGAGGTGGAGCACTGGGAGGCGCTGCGCCTGGCCGGCGCCGCGGTGAAGGAGCGCGCCCTGCACGGGCTCGAGGACCACCTGGTCCGGCTCGAGGAGTCGCTCGTCGCGCGCGGCGCGCAGGTGCACTGGGCGCGCGACGCCGCCGAGGCCAACGCGCTGGTCGCCGACGTGGCCCGGCGTCACGGCGCCGACGAGGTCGTCAAGGTGAAGTCGATGGCCACCCAGGAGATCGGCCTCAACGAGGCGCTGGCCGCGGAGGGCATCGCGGCCTGGGAGACCGACCTCGCCGAGATGATCGTGCAGCTGGGCGACGACCTGCCCTCCCACATCCTGGTGCCGGCGATCCACCGCAACCGCGCGGAGATCCGCGAGATCTTCCTGCGCCGGATGGCCGATGTCGGCCGGCCGGCCCCCGCCGACCTGACCGACGAGCCCGCCGTGCTCGCCGCTGCCGCGCGGGAGCACCTGCGCGAGAAGTTCCTCCGCGCCAAGGTGGGCGTCTCCGGCGCCAACTTCGCGGTGGCCGACACCGGCACCCTCGTCGTCGTGGAGTCCGAGGGCAACGGCCGGATGTGCCTGACCCTTCCCGAGGTGCTGGTGACCGTGGTCGGCATCGAGAAGGTCGTGCCGACCTGGGCCGAGCTCGACCCGCTGCTGCGCCTGCTCCCGCGCTCATCGACGGGCGAGCGGATGAACCCCTACACCTCGACGTGGACCGGCGTGACTCCCGACGACGGGCCGCAGGAGGTCCACGTCGTGCTCCTGGACAACGGCCGCACCCGCGCCCTCGCCGACGAGGTCGGACGCCAGGCGCTGCGGTGCATCCGCTGCTCGGCGTGCCTCAACGTCTGCCCGGTCTACGAGCGCGTCGGCGGGCACGCCTACGGGTCGGTCTACCCCGGCCCGATCGGCGCGATCCTCAACCCGCTGCTTCACGGAATCGGGGAGGGCACGGGTGATCCGCAGAGCCGCAGTCAAGTGGAGTCGCTGCCCTACGCCTCGTCCCTCTGCGGCGCCTGCTTCGAGGTGTGCCCGGTGCGGATCGACATCCCGGAGGTGCTGGTGCACCTGCGGTCGAAGGTGGTCGACGCCCACCGCGGCGACCGGGTGCCCAAGCCCGAGGCGCTCGCCATGCGCGCCGCGGCCCACACGCTCGCTGACGCGAAGCGGCTGGGCCGCGCCGAGCGGCTGGCGGGCCGCGTCGGCCGCCTGGTCGGCAGGAGGGGTACGACGCCGCGGCTTCCCGGCCCCGGCGCCGGCTGGACCGACGCGCGCGACCTGCCGACACCCGCACGCGAGTCCTTCCGGGGCTGGTGGCGCCGCACCGGTGGCCGCCTCGACGGAGGCGAGAACGATGGCTGACGCCCGCACCCAGGTCCTGGGCCGGGTGCGCGCTGCGCTCGCCGGGACCGCGCCCGACCCCGAGCCGGTGCCGGCGCCTGCCGGCGCGCGACCCGGCGACGTCGTCGCGCACTTCGCGGAGCGGGTCGCCGACTACCGCGCGACCGTCGTGCGGTGCGCGCCCGCCGACGTGGGCGCCGCGGTCGCCGGAGCGCTGCCCGCGGGCGCGCGAGTCGTCGTACCGCCGGGGCTGCCGGAGGAAATCAGGGCGGCGCTCGCCGACCCGCTCGTCGACGACGGCCTCTCGGCCGCCGAGCTCGACCGGGTGGACGCCGTGGTGACGGCCTGCCGCCTGGCGATCGCCGAGACGGGCACGATCGTTCTCGACCACCGGCCCGACCAGGGGCGCCGCGTGCTCACGCTCGTGCCGGACCGGCACGTCTGCATCGTCCGCGCCGACCAGGTGGTCGCCGACGTGCCCGAGGCGGTGGGCTCGCTCGACCCGACCCGCGCGCTGACCTGGATCAGCGGCCCGAGCGCGACCAGCGACATCGAGCTGGACCGCGTGGAGGGCGTGCACGGGCCGCGGCACCTGCACGTCGTCGTGGTGGAGGGGGCCGAGCCGCGATGACCGGACGCAACGGCGACGTGGCGTGCTGGCGGCCGGAGGACCTCGACATCGAGATCCTGAGGCTGCTGTCCCAGGGCCTCACCACGCATGCGATCGCCCGCCGGGCGGGCATCTCCGAGCGGACCGTGCGTCGCCGGCTGCGCGCCGTCGCCGACGAGCTCGGCGTCGACTCGTCGATCGAGGTCGTCGTGCACGCGGTTCGCACCGGCCTGATCTGACCGGATCCGGCCACATGTCTTGTGACGACCGTCACCCGGTCCTAGCGTGTCGCTGAATCGTTTCACGATCCGCACACCCTCGGAGTCCCTCATGCGTCCTCAGCTCGCCGGCGGAGTCGTCGCCGTCCTCCTCGCAACTCCCCTCGTGGCGACCTCGACGCTGTCCCCAGCAGCCGCCGCGGCCGCCCCCTCCCTGGCCGCGGCGGCGGCTCCCCCGACCGTGTCCGACCTGCGGGTGAACGCCCTGCACGAGCCGCTCGGGATCGACACCGCGCCGCCGGCGCTGAGCTGGAAGATCGCCTCCGACCGCCGCGGCACGACCCAGCAGGCCTACGAGGTCCACGTCGCCTCCAGCGAGGCGGCGCTGGGAGAGGCCGACGTGTGGGACAGCGGCAAGGTGACGTCCGGCCGTTCGGTCGGCGTCCGGTACGCCGGCCCGGCGCTCGCGCCGCGCACCGACTACGTCTGGGCGGTCCGGGTCTGGGACGACCAGGGCGTCGCCTCGGCCTGGAGCGAGCCCGCCCGGTTCGGCACCGGCCTCGGTGACGACGACTGGACCGCCGAGTGGATCGGCGCGGAGACCGAGGGCATCGGCCCGGAGTGGACCGACTACACGATCGAGTTCACCGCCTCCGACATCTCCGGCGCGCTCGGCGTCTACCTCCGCGGCGAGGACACCGAGAACGCCTACATGTGGCAGCTCAGCGAGGCCAACGACTCGCTCCGCCCGCACGTGAAGCGCAACGGCGGCTACTCGGTCCTCAACGCCACGCCGTTCCCGGCCGGGTTCGACTTCGGCGCCGCGCACGACTACGCGATCACCGTCGACGGCCCGACCATCACCACCCGCGTCGATGGAGCGGTCCTCGACCAGCGCAACGACGCGACGTTCGACGGGCCGGGCATCGTCGGATTCCGCACGAGCGGCGCCGAGCGCGGACTGGTTCACGACGTCACGGTCACCAGCGAGGACGGCGAGGTGCTCGTCGACACCGACTTCCCGGCCGGCGACCGCACCTTCGCGGCCGGCACCGTCACCGCCGACGGCCTCCGCGTCGACAGCGCGGGCGCCGAGGCGTGGCTCCGGCAGGACCAGCCCGTCCCGCTGCTGCGCACGGAGGTCGACCTCGGTGACGAGGAGGTCGTGCGGGCGCGCGTCTACGCCTCGGCGCGCGGCGTCTACGAGCTCCGCCTCAACGGCGAGCGGGTCGGCGACGCCGAGCTCGCCCCGGGCTGGACCGCCTACGACAAGCGCATCGACTACCAGGCCTACGACGTGACCGACCTGGTCCGCTCCGGCGCCAACGTGCTCGGTGCCGAGGTCGCGCCCGGGTGGTACTCCGGCAAGGTCGCGATGTTCGGCACCGACGTCTACGGCCCCGACAACTCGGTGATCGCCGAGCTCGTCGTCGACTACGCCGACGGCACCAGCGAGGTCGTCACTACCGACGACAGCTGGATGACGACCGACGGCCCCACGCGCGAGGCCGACCTCCTCGACGGTGAGTCGTACGACGCCCGCGTCGCCGCCGACGTGGCGGGCTGGGACGAGCCCGGCTTCGACGCGGCCGGCTGGGAGCCGGTCGTCGTCCGCGACGAGCCCACCGGTGTCCTGGAGCCGCAGACCGCGGTCGACGTCCGGGTCACCGAGGAGCTGCACACCGCCGAGCGGATCGACTCGCCGACCGAGGGCGTCTACCTCTACGACCTCGGACAGAACATGGTCGGCCACGTACGGCTGACTCTCCAGGGCGAGCCGGGACAGACCGTCACCATCCGCCACGGCGAGGTCCTCAACCCCGACGGCACGCTCTACACCGCCAACCTGCGCTCGGCGAAGGCGACCGACCGCTACACGTTCGCGACCGACGAGCCGGAGACCTTCGAGCCGTCGTTCACGTTCCACGGCTTCCGCTACGTCGAGATCTCGGGTGTCGACGAGGCGCCCGACGCCGCCGACCTGGTGGGCGTGGTGGTCGGCACCGACGGCGACCTGGTCAGCAGCCTCGACACCAGCTCCGGCCTGGTCGACCAGCTCCAGAGCAACATCGTCTGGGGCATGCGCGGCAACTTCCTGTCGATCCCGACCGACACCCCCGCGCGGGACGAGCGGATGGGCTGGACCGGAGACATCAACGTGTTCGCCCGCACCGCCGTCTACAACATGGACTCCCAGTCGTTCCTGACCAAGTGGCTCCAGGACCTGCGCGACACCCAGCGCCCCAACGGCTCGCTGCCCGGCGTGGCGCCCGTCGTGCCCGGCCGGTTCGACGGCGGCTACGAGTCGGCGGGGTGGATGGACGCCGGCGTCCACGTGCCCTGGACGCTGTGGCAGGCGTACGACGACACCGACGTGATCCGCGAGAACTACGACATGATGAAGCGCTACGTCGACTTCCTCGCCGCCGACTCCACCAACCACATCCGGTCCGCAGGCGGCTACCTCGACTGGCTCAACCTCGACGACCCGACGCCGGCCGACGTGCTCGACACCGCGTTCGTCGCGAAGAGCACGCGCGAGTTCTCCCAGATGGCCGCCGCGATCGGCCGCGACGCCGACGCGGCGACGTACCTGGACCGCTACCGCGCGATCCGGACGGCGTACCAGAACGCGTTCATCTCGCCGGACGGCACGGTCAAGGGCGACAGCCAGACGGCCTACATCCTCACGCTCACCAACGACCTGGAGCCGGCCGACCGCCGCGACGCGGTGTTCGACCAGTTCGTCCAGACCCTCGAGCGGCGCGACTATCACCTCTCCACCGGGTTCCTCGGCGTCGACGGCCTGCTGCCGGCGCTGACGAAGGCGGGCCGCACCGACATCGCCTACCGGCTGCTCCAGCACGAGGACTACCCGTCGTGGGGCTACGAGATCGGCAAGGGCGCGACCACGATCTGGGAGCGCTGGAACTCGATCAACCCGGACGGCACCTTCAACGACGTCGGCATGAACTCGTTCAACCACTACGCCTACGGCGCGGTGGGCGAGTGGATGTACCGCACGATGGCGGGCGTCTCCGCCGCGGAGCCCGGCTACAAGCGGGTCCTGGTCGCGCCGGAGCCGGGTGACGGGATCGACAGCGTCGACTTCACCCACGAGACGCCGTACGGCGAGGTCCGCAGCGCATGGAGCACCGAGGGCGAGGGCCTCACGCTCGACCTCACCGTGCCCGCCAACACGACGGCCGAGGTGCGCGTCCCGGCCGCCAACCGCTGGGCGGTCACCGAGGGCGGCACGCCGATCGAGGACGTCGCCGACGTGACCTACCTGCGCGACGAGGACGGCGACGTCGTCCTCGAGGTCGGCTCAGGCGACTACGCGTTCGCTGTCGACGCGGTGCTCGGCGACATCGGCGCCGCGGCCGACGCGACCGAGGCCCTCGCCGGAGCGGTCGACGACCTCACCGTCACCGCCCCGCACGGCACCAACCTGCGGCGCCACCTGGGCGTGAAGGTGACCGAGCTCGGCAACGAGCTGGCTGCGGCCTGGCAGGCCCGCCTCGACGGCGCCTCCGACGAGGACGTCGCCACCGACGTGCACCGCGCGCTCGCCACCGTCGCCGACCTCGACCGGTGGATCGCGACCGGGCTCGAGGAGGGCGACCTCGACGAGGCCGAGGCGAGCGACCTCCGCGACCGGCTGGCCGCGATCGAGCGCCTGCTGTCGTCAGCCTCCTCCGACCTGGTCGGCGCCGTCGCGTCGCTCGGCGTCCCGGCCGGCGAGATCCTGCCGGGCGACGTGGTGCGGGTGACCGCGCGCCTGGAGAACGCAGGCTCCCGGCCGGTCTCCGGCGTCGACTCGTCGCTGACGGCGCCGGACGGCTGGACCGTGCGGCCGGTCGGGGCGCACGCCTCCACCGTCGAGGGCGGCGCGACCGTCGAGCACGCCTACGACGTCACCGTGCCGGCCGACGCCGCCGCCGCGACGATGTCGCTGACCGGATCGGTGACCTACCAGCGCGCCGGCGGCACCGCGACGCTCCCGGTCGCCGCCGACGTGATGGTCGCGCCCGGCGTCCAGATCGTGTCCACCGCGACGACGCCTGCCGCCGTCGCGGGCGGTGAGGAGGCGACGGTGACCGCGGTCCTGCGCAACCGCACCGCGGTCGCGCAGTCCGGCGAGCTGGCGCTCACCCTGCCCGGCGGGTGGGAGCCCGTCGCACCGGTCGACTACGACCTCGCCCCCGGCGAGGAACGTGCCGTCCCGGTCGAGGTGACGGTGCCGATGACGGTCGTCGCCGGCCCCGCGCCGGTGACGGTGGCGACCGGCCCGACGGCCGCCGAACGCGCGCTCGCGACCGTGACCGTGGCGCTGCCCACCCCGCCGGCCGGCTCGACCGACCACGTGGACCTCGGCAACGGGACGTCGGAGTCGGCGCACCGGCTGACGGCGTCGCCCAACTCGGGGACCAACGTCGAGGCGGGCCTGACCCGGCGCTACACGCACTCGTCGTTCCCCGGCGGCTGGTTCGAGATGGACGTCGCGGTGCCCGCCAACGGCGCCTTCGTGGTCCGGGTGATCGAGACGTTCGACGGCCCCCGTCGCAAGACCTACGACGTGCGGCTCGACGGCCAGGTGGCGCACAGCGTCGACCTCGTCCGGACGGCCGGCGGCCAGGGCTCGATGGTCCACCAGTTCCTGGTCGAGCCGTCGGCCGTCACGTCCGACGGCAAGGTCCGGATGCGGTTCCAGGACACGCTGGCCGACTACGACCCGTCGATCGCCGACGTCTGGGTGGTGCCGGTCGGCTGACCGGCTCGCCCACCCCATCCCCGAGGAGACGAAGTCATGACCCCGACCGCCCGGCGCTCTCGCGTCGTACCGCCCGTGTCGGCGCTCCTAGGGCTGCTGGCCCTGGTCGCCTCGTTGCTCGCGGTCGCGACGCCGTCGACGGCGGCGCCCGGCAACGCGTTCCCCTCGGCCCTCACCGTCGAGCAGCGCACGGAGCCGGCCGACGTCGACGACGTCGAGGCGCCGATCCTCGGCTGGCAGGTGCCGACCGCCCGGCAGACGGCCTACCAGGTCCAGGTCGCGCCGACGCACGCCGACCTCGCCTCCGGACGGCGGCTCGTCTGGGACTCCGGCAAGGTCGTCTCCCCGGCCAGCACCAACGTCGCGTACGACGGCCCGCGGCTCGAGCGCGGCGAGCGCTTCGTGTGGCGGGTGCGGACGTGGGACGGCGGGGGTGCGGTGTCTCCGTGGTCGCGCCCGGCCACGTTCGGCACCGCGCTCGGCGGGGACTGGGGAGACAGCCAGCCGATCTGGACCGAGGCGCCGCAGGCGGCGCAGTGGGGCGACTACACGCTGGAGGCGACCTTCTCGATCACGACGCAGAACGCGTCGATCGTCTTCAACGCCAAGGACGCCAACAACTACCTGATGTGGCAGTTCCGCGGCGACGGCGTCGACCAGCTCGCGCCGCACACCCGGGTCAACGGCACCTTCACGGCGCTCAAGACCGTGCCCCTCCCGGTCGACCTGGTGCGCGGCGTCGACCACCGGATCCGCATCGAGACCCGCGGCACGACCGTGAGCACCTGGCTCGACGGCACGCTGATCGACACCACCGAGAACGTGCCGTTCCGGGGCGGCAACATCGGCTTCCGCACCGGCGGCAGCGAGCGCAGCAGCTGGGACGACATCTCCGTCACGGCGCCGGACGGGACCGTGCTCTACGAGGACGACTTCTCGAGCCCGTCCGCGGACTTCTCCTGCGCGACCGTCGCCGACGGCCGCCTCCACGTCGGCACCGGCCAGAACTGCCTCTACGGCGTGGGCAGCACGGACTGGGCGTTCCTTCGCGGCGAGTTCGAGACCGACCCCGAGAAGGAGGTCGCGTGGGCCACGGTCTTCGCGACCGGCTCCTCGCCGGAGCCCGGCCGCCAGTACGTCTACAAGCTGTGGCTCAACGGGCAGTTCGTCGGCCTCGGGCCGGTGCGGTCGATCGCGGGCGAGACCCGCTACGACGGGTACGACGTCACCGACCTGGTCCGCGAGGGCGGCGCCAACGCGCTCGGCGCGATCGCCTGGACGCAGGCCGACCGGCGGTTCCAGGCCCAGCTAATCGTCGAGTACGACGACGGCAGCCGGCAGACGTTCGGCACCGGCCCGGACTGGTCGGCGATGCGGGGCGGAGCGGTCTACCCGTGGGGCGGCTCGATCGGCACGTCCTACTTCGTGGCGCCGAAGGAGAACCTCCAGGCGGCTGCCTTCCCGACGGGTTTCGACGAGCCCGGCTTCGACGACTCCTCCTGGCAGCCCGCGGCCGCGCGGCCGGCGTACGCCAACCTGGTCGCGACGCCGACCGACAAGGTCGCCCAGCGCACGGAGCTGCCCGTCGAGGTGGTCGAGAAGGCGCCCGGCCACTACTTCGTCGACTACGGGCGCAGCTGGATCGGCGGGGTCAGCCTCGACCTCGTCGGCACCGCGGGCCAGGTCGTCGACCTCCGGTTCGGCGAGGAGCTCTCGGGACCGCAGACCGTCCGCTACTCCATGCGCACCGGCAACCAGTACCAGGACCGCTGGACCCTGCGCGACGGGCCGCAGCACCTGGAGACCTGGGGCATGCGGGTGTTCCGCTACCTCGAGGTGATCGGCGCGCCGACCGGCCTGACCGCCGAGGACTTCCCGGCTCTCGCGCAGGTCTACCCGTTCGACACCGACGGCGCCGTGTTCGACTCCTCCGACGACGCGCTCAACCAGGTCTGGCGGCTCTCGCGCAACACGGTCGAGGCCACCAACCACAACCTGTACGTCGATTCGTGGACCCGCGAGCGGGAGCCCTACGAGGCCGACAGCTACCTCCAGATGATGGCGAACTTCTTCACGTCGTCCGACCCGACGCTGGGCAACTACTCGATCGACTACCTGCTCACCCGCCGCACCTGGCCGACCGAGTGGCCGCTCTACACGATCCTCGCGATGCACGACAGCTTCCAGCAGACCGGCGACGTCGCGCAGCTCGAGCGCAGCTATGACCAGCTCCGGCTGAAGCTGCCCGACGAGTGGCTGGAGGCGAGCACCGGGCTGGTCCGCAAGAACAGCGGATCCGACGGCTGCAACAGCCGCACCGACTGCGACATCGTCGACTGGCCCGCCTCGGAGCGGGACGGCTACGTCTTCCGCCCCTACAACACGGTGATCAACGCGCTGTCCTACCGGGCGTATGTCGACATGGCGGAGATCGCGACGGCGCTCGGCCGCGCGGAGGACGCGGCGTCGTACACCCGGACCGCGGAGCGCCTGCGCGCCGCGATGAACGAGCGGCTGTGGGACGAGCAGAAGGGGGCCTACCGCGACGGGCTCAACTCCGACGGCAGCCCTGTGCAGCACCACGCCGTCCACGCCAGCGTCTTCGCGAGCGCGTTCGGGGTGCCGGACGCCGACCGGGCGGCGCAGGTCGCGGACTACATCGGCAGCCGCGGGATGGCGTGCAGCGTCTACTGCGCGGCGTTCCTGGTCGAGTCGCTCTACAACGGCGACCGGTCCGACCTCGCCTACGACCTGCTCACCAGCACCGGTCTGCGCAGCTGGCTGAACATGATCGCCGACGGCGCCGGCGCCACCGGGGAGGCCTGGGACCCGAGCCTGAAGTCGAACATGACCTACTCCCACCCGTGGGCCGCCTCGCCGGCGTACAACATCCCGCAGGGCATGTTCGGGATCAGGCCGACGACGCCGGGCTACGCGACGTTCGACGTGCGCCCGCAGCCGCAGTCGGTGGAGTGGGCGAGCGTCACCCTGCCGACGCTGAAGGGCCGCATCGGTGCGGCGTTCCACACCCTCGACGGCCGCACCGACGTGGGCGTCCTCGTGCCCGGCAACACCGTGGCGTCGGTCTTCGTGCCCGCCGGCGGCGCGACCGAGGACGTCGTGTACGTCGACGGCCGGGTCCGGGCCGCGGTCCGCGAGCGCGGCTACCTGCGTGTCGACGGCGTCGCGAGCGGCTGTCACGTCCTCAGCACCGTCCCGGGCGGTGACCCCAAGGACGACGAGCGGCTCACCGCCCCCTGCCACTGACCCCACCCGCCATCCGACCCGAAGTCCGACTCGGAGGAACTCCCATGCGAACCCACCACCCCCGCCGACGCCGCCTGGCGGCGCTCGCCGCCCTGACCGCCGGCGCGGTCGTCCTGCCCGGCGTGACCGATCTCCCCGCCGCGCGGGCCGACGTCGGCACCCGGCCGGCGGCGCCGGAGCGGCTGACGGTCGACGACCTCGCGCACCCGCTCGACACCGACCTGACGCCGCGCTTCGGCTGGCTGCCGCAGGACAGCGACCCGAACGAGGTCCAGACCGCCTACAAGATCGAGGTCCGTGACGCCGACGGTCGCCTGGTCTGGGACACCGACAAGGTGACGTCGTCGGACCAGGCCTACGTCGAGTACGACGGCTCGCCGCTCGAGCCGGGCAGCGCGTACACCTGGCGGGTCCGCACGTGGGACAAGGACAAGCTGCCGTCGCCGTGGTCGCAGTGGGCCCCCTTCGAGACCGGCCTGGGTGACGGCGACTGGGGCGGTGCCAGCTGGATCCGCCGCCCACCGGGCAATCCCGACGCCTCCGCGCTCTCCGTCGTCGACGGCCGGGGCCGGGTGTCCGGCGGGGACGTGACGATCGCGCGGACGGGCCGCGACTGGACCGACTACGTCTACACGGTGGACGTCACGCCGATCACCCGCGCGGCCGCCGTGGTCTTCCGGGCTCCCGACAGCCGCAACGGCTACATGTGGCAGCTGCACGCCAACGACAACGCGATCAAGACGCACCGCATGGTCAACGGCGCCTTCCCGACCGACGCGCGCCGTACGGTCCCGCACGTCATCGACCCGGGCGTGACCTACGAGCTGTCCGTCCGTGTCGAGGGCCAGACGTTCACGACCAGCATCGACGGACGGGTCGTCGACACCTGGACCGACTCGTCAGCCACCGGCTCGCGCGCCGGGACGATCGGGTTCCGCCAGGCCAGCGGCGAGGTGGCCGACTTCGACGACGTCCGGGTGACGTCCCTCGACGGCTCGACGGTGCTCTTCGAGGAGGATTTCTCCGGCGGCCTGGACAAGTGGGTGCGCGGCACCACGAACCGTGAGGCCGATGAATACACCCTCGCCCGCACCGTCGTCGACGTGCCCGCGGGTGAGATCGTCCGCGCGCGCAGCTATCTCGCCGCCAGCCACCAGGCCGAGCTCTACCTCGACGGCGAGCGTGCCGAGCGGATGACCAACTACGGCTACCCGGGCGAGGGCTACTACCAGGCCACCGACGTCACCGACCTGGTGACGGCGGGCGAGCCGCTCGCGATCGGCGCGATGCTGCACTGGTTCAGCGGCGGCCAGGGACGTGCGGCCGGCGAGCCCGGCCTGCTGGTCCGGCTGGTGCTCGAGTACGCCGACGGCTCCGAGGTAGTCGTCGTCAGCGACGGGTCCTGGAAGGTGCGGCGCGGCCCCTACGTCCTCGTCGGCACCCGCAACGGCGAGGGCCTCTACGTCGAGCACCTCGACGGCCGCGCGGTGCGGGCGATCGGCGACTGGACCGACGAGGACTACGACGACTCGGGCTGGGCCGACGCGGTCGTGGTCGGCGAGCACCCCGTGGCGCCGTTCACCCGGCTGGTGGGCCAGGAGACCCACCTCGTCGAGGAGGTCGTCGCGCCCGAGCGCATCCTCACCGCCGATGACGGGACGCCGGTCGCCGACTTCGGGAAGGTGATCCCGGCGCGGCCGGCCGTGCACTTCGAGCAGGGCGTCGAGGGCAGGGTGATCCCGATCCGCGCCAGCTACGGCCTCGCCGCGAACGGCCGGGTCTCGACCTCCGGCGTCGACACGCAGGGCACCAACATGTCCTTCCCCTACACGCAGGCCGCCGGCGCCCAGGACTACCGCGCCTTCGGCCACCTCGGCTTCCGCTACCTGGAGATCCCCGGCGCGGAGGAGTAGATCTCCGTCGACGACGTGAGCGCGACGATCGTGCACACCGCCTACCCCGAGGACGGCGCGGCGGAGTTCGACAGCTCCGACGAGACGCTGGACGCGGTCTGGGACCTGATGGACCGGTCCCTGGAGTACTCCGTGCAGGAGACGTTCGTCGACACGCCGACCCGGGAGCAGGGCCAGTTCCTGCACGACACCGTGAACATCTCGCACGGGCTGCTGGCCACCGAGCACGAGCGGGTCGCGAGCCGGCAGGCGATCCGCGAGTTCATGCTCAGCCAGGAGCGCTACTGGACCAGCGGCAACGACGCCGGTCGCTACAACGCCGTCTACCCCAACGGCGACGGCAAGCGCGACATCCCGGACTTCACCGAGGTCGTGCCAGCCTGGATCTGGGCCTACTACCTCGAGTCCGGCGACCGGGCGCTGCTCGCGGACGTCTACGACAACCTCAGCGCGACCGCGGGCTACGTCCGCCGCCACATCGCGGAGACCGGCCCGACCCAGGGCCTGGTCACCCGCCTGACCGGCGGCAGCGGCGCCTACCAGTACGGCATCGTCGACTGGCCCGAACACGGCCGGTTCGGCTACGACATGTCGGCGGCCGCGCGCACGACCGTCAACGCCCTCGGCGTCGACGTGCTGCGGAAGGTCGCCCTGGTCGCCGAGGCGCTCGGCCGGCCCGCGGCCGAGGTGCAGTCGTACGTCGACGACGCCGACGCGCTCGCCGAGCGGATGAACGCCACGCTGCGCCGGCCCGACGGCACCTACGTCGACGGCCTGCTCGCCGACGGTACCCAGAGCGCGCACGCGGGCCAGCACGCCACGTCGTACGCCGTCGCCTTCGGCATCGCGCCCGAACAGGACCTGCCGGCACTGGGCGACTATCTCGCCGGGATGGGCATGAAGCAGGGTCCGATGACGTCCCACTTCCTGCTCGAGGCCCTCGCGGCGTCCGGCTCCTACGACGCGGTGCTCGACCTGCTGACCAACGAGGACGACTACGGCTGGGCCGGCTGGCTCGCTCAGGGCGGGA
Organism: Nocardioides thalensis; assembly: GCF_013410655.1. NCBI lineage: Bacteria > Bacillati > Actinomycetota > Actinomycetes > Propionibacteriales > Nocardioidaceae > Nocardioides > Nocardioides thalensis. Next base: position 4,054,801 of record NZ_JACCFP010000001.1, on the reverse strand, counting down.
CGTTCACCCCGGAGGCGTGGCAGCTGAGCGGGTCGGCCAACAGTGCCTCGCACGGCTGGGGCTCGCAGGCGGTCGTCGACGTGCTCGACTCGGTGCTCGGCATCGAGATCACCGCACCCGGCGCCGCCGAGGTCACCTTCTCGGTGCCCGACACCGGGCTTGCGCACGCCGAGGGCTCCCGGATGACCCAGCGCGGCCGGGTCTCCTCGGCCTGGACGACCGAGGACGGCGCGCTGACGCTCGACGTCGAGGTGCCGGTCAGCGTCTCCGGCATCGTCGAGCTGCCGGCGGGTGACTACGAGGTGATGGGTCCCGACGGCGCCGCCGCCAAGGAGCTGGGCACGGCTGACGGGCTGACCCGCTACCGCGTCGGCTCGGGCGCCTGGACGTTCGCCGGCTGACGGCCGCTCCGCCCGGGCCCAGCGCGCCTCGCGTCCGGGCCCGGGACCGGCGATGATGGAGCGATGAGCAGCTCTACGGTCGATCCCGGCGGTCTCCGAGGGCACGAGGGGGAGCCGCACGACCAGGGCGGTTTCAACGACCGGCTGAACTGGCTGCGGGCCGGGGTGCTCGGCGCCAACGACGGGATCGTGTCCGTCGCGGGCGTCGTGATGGGCGTCGCCGGCGCGACCACCGACCGCGGCGCGATCCTGATCGCCGGCGTGGCGGCCCTCGTCGCCGGTGCGCTGTCCATGGCGGCGGGCGAGTACGTCTCCGTCTCGACCCAGCGCGACGCCGAGGAGGCCCTCCTCGCGAAGGAGCGCGAGGAGCTGCGGACGATGCCGGAGGCCGAGTTCGCCGAGCTCGAGGAGATCCTCGAGTCCAAGGGCCTCACCCCCGACGTCGCACAGGAGGTCGCCGAGCAGCTCACCGCGCGCAACCCGCTGCGCGCCCACGCGGTGCTCGAGCTCGGCATCGACCCCGACGACCTGACCAACCCGTGGAGCGCGGCGCTCGCCTCGATGCTCGCGTTCACCGTCGGCGCCGCGCTGCCCGCGCTCACCATCCTGCTGCCGGACCCCGAGCGGTTCCTGGTCACGGTGCTCGCGGTGCTGGTGGCGCTCGCGTTCACCGGCTTCACCTCGGCCAGGCTGGGCTACGCCCACCCGGGGCGCGCCGTCCTGCGCAACATGCTGGGCGGCGGCTTCGCGATGGGCATCACCTATCTCGTTGGGACCATGGTGGGCGCAGGCGTAGGCTGACCCGCCCTATGGGCACCCGACTCTTCGCCGCCGTCGTCCCGCCCGAGTACGCCGTCGAGCACCTCGACGAGTTCCTCGAGCCCCGCCGCGCGTCCGCCCCCGACTTCCGGTGGACGATCCCCGATCAGCTCCACGTCACGCTCGCGTTCATGCCGTCGGTGCGCGAGGACCTCGTCGACCTCTACGTCGACCGGCTCGCCGACGGGCTGGCCCGTACGCCGGTGCCCGTCCTCCGGCTCTCCGGTCCCGTCGCGTTCCCCGACGCCGCGCGGACGCGGGCGCTCGCGACGGGCGTCGTCGCCGAGTCGGAGGGCGCGGACGTCGTACTGGAGCGGATCGCGGGCCGCGCCCGCAACGCCGCGGTCAACGTCGGCACCGAGGTCGACGGCGGCCGGTTCCGCCCCCACGTGACGATCGCCCGGCTGCGCCGCCCCGACGACACGACCAACTGGGTGCGCCTGCTGGAGACGTACGTCGGGCCCGAGTGGCCGGTCGTCGAGGCCACCGTGATCGCCTCCCACCTCGGCGAGGGCCCCGGCAACCGACCCCGCTACGAGATCGTCGGCGAGGTCCCGCTCGGCTGATCGTCCGTGCCGAACCGGCAGGGTTGGCGTGCCGAACCGGCAGGGTTGGCGCTCCGAACCGGCAGGGTTGGCGATCCGCCGCGACCCCCGGCCCGGGAACCCGTGTCGGCTCAGGCGTCGCGCGGGGGACGCCCCCGCTTGCGTGGCGCCTTCGCGCCCGTGGGCATCCGGCCCGCCTCCTCGAGGGCGCGGCGCAGCAGGAACTCGACCTGCGCGTTGGTGCTGCGCAGCTCGTCGGAGGCCCAGCGGGCCAGTGCGTCGTGGACCGCAGGGTCGAGACGCAGCAGGACCGCCTTGCGCTCGCTCGCCACGGGACGGCTCAGTGGTACAGCGAACCGGCGTTGACGATCGGCTGGGTGTCGCGATCGCCGCAGAGCACGACCAGCAGGTTGCTGACCATCGCCGCCTTCCGCTCCTCGTCGAGCTCGACGATGTCCTCCTCGGCGAGCCCGTCGAGCGCCGCCTTCACCATGCCGACCGCGCCCTCGACGATCCGCTCGCGGGCGGCGACGACCGCGCCCGCCTGCTGGCGGCGCAGCATCGCCTGGGCGATCTCGGGGGCGTAGGCGAGGCGGGTGATCCGGGACTCGATGACCTTCACGCCGGCCGACTGCACGCGCACGGCGATCTCCTGGGAGAGCTCGGCCGTGATCTCCTCGGCGTTCTCGCGCAGGGAGCGCTGGGTGTTGTCGGGGGAGTCGTAGGGGTACGACGTCGCGATGTGGCGCACGGCGGTCTCGGTCTGGATCGCCACGAACTCGACGAAGTCGTCGACCTCGAACCGCGCCTTGGCCGTGTCCTGCACCTGCCACACCACGACGGCCGCGATCTCGATCGGGTTGCCGTCGGCGTCGTTGACCTTCGCGACGTCGGTCTCGTGGTTGCGGATCCGGGTCGAGATCTTGGTGCGCCCGGTGATCGGGTTGACCCAGCGCAAGCCCTCGGTGCGGATCGTGCCGACGTACTTGCCGAGGAGCTGGACGACCCGCGCCTCACCGGGAGCGATCGCGGTCAGGCCGGCCAGCGTGACCAGGGACCCGACGCCGAGGAGCAGGCACACCACGATCACGATGAGGCCGGGCGCGTCGTTGGCGTCGGCGAGGAGGGCGAGGCCGATGACCACGCCGGCCACCGAGGCGAGGAGCAGCAGCACTGCGCCGATGAGGACCGGCCACCCGTTGCTGCCGTTGGTCTGGCGCTCGCTCACCTTCGGCTCGGGCAGCGCGATGCCGAGGTCCTCCGTCGACGAGGTCATGGGGCGACTCCTCCGTGAGAAAAACTGATATCAGTTTTATATCACGGAGGTCCGCAGCCGCGTCAGGCCTCCAGCTCGAAGAAGAGGACCGGCTCGGTGGTCGGCTGCGGCGACCCGCCGTCGGGCTCGACCGTCACGCCCACGCCGGTCGCGTCCGTCGCGTCGCCGTCGAGCAGCACGGTGGCATCGGAGTCGTCCGGCATCAGGCCCGCCGGTGCGAGCCTGCCGTCCGGCTCCTCGAGCCAGAGCTCGTAGACCTTCCCGTCCGGCGCCGGCGCCATGTCCTCCGTGACGATGACCGCCGCGCCCTCGGACCTCGACACCACAACCGTGGCCCGCGAGCCGTCGGGCAGCTCCTGGCTCGCGCGCGTCGCGTCGTCCGCCGCGAGCACGCGTTCGGCGGCGGTCGGTACGTCGTCCGGCTCCGCCCACGGGCGCCAGGCGGCCAGTCCCACGAGAGCCACCAGCACCACCGCAGCGGCCGCCGCGAGCAGCGGCGTGCCCCGGAACGGGAGCCGCCGTACGCTCCGCCGGTCGGTGGGCGCGGAGGTCCGCGCCGCGGAGGATCCGTCGCCCGTGGCCGGGGCGAGCGGAGGCAGCGGCCGGACGGTCTCGATGCCCGCCAGGATGCTGTCGCGCAGCCCGGCCGGCGGCTCCGCGTCGGCGTCGGAGGCGAGCAGCGCGGCGGTACCGCGGAGCTCGTCGACCTCGGTGCGACAGGTCGGGCAGCCGCGCAGGTGCTCCTCGAACCGGGCGCGCTCCTCGGTGTCGAGCGCGTCGACGGCGTACGCGCCGGACAGCGCGTGCACCTCGTCGGCGTCGTCGTGACCGCTCATGACTCTCCTCCGATCGTGTCGCGCAACCGGATGAGGCCGTCGCGGATGCGGGTCTTCGCCGTGCCCAGCGGCAGGTCGAGCAGGGCGGCCACCTCGGCGTGGGTGTAGCCGCCGAAGTAGGCAAGTTCTATCGCCTCCCGCTGTACGGCGGTGAGGCTGCCGAGCGCCGAGCGCACCCGGTGCGCCTCGAGCGATGCGTGGGCGGTGTCGGCCGTGGTGTCGTGGTCGACCGGCCGGCTGAGGTGGAGGTACGTCGACTCGCGGCGCGTCGCCGCCTCGGAGCTGCGGACGCGGTCGACGGCCCTCCGGTGGGCGATCGTCAGCAGCCAGGCGACGGCGCTCCCTCTCGCCGCGTCGTACCTGCTGGCCGTTCGCCAGGTCTCCAGGTAGACCTCCTGGGTGACCTCCTCCGCCTGGGCGGGATCCCGCACGACGCGGAGCACGAGGCCGTGGACGCGCCGGGCGGTGGCGTCGTAGAGCTCGGCGAACGCCGCCCGGTCGCCGCGTGCCGACCGGTTGAGCAGCGCGGCGAGGTCGGGGCCGGTGCCCGCCGGCACCCCCGGGTGGGGGGTGCCGGCCGCACCGATCTGACCTGGGTCCATGGTCTGATCCTTGCGCGTGGGTGGTCGGGACGCTCGGGTCACTTGACCCCGGTCAGGACCTTGTCGATGACGTAGACGGTCGCGTTGGCGGTCGGGATGTTGCCGCACAGCACCGACGCGGTGACGGTGCCGTCGGAGACGGTCATCCCGGACTCGGCGTCGCCCTCGACGGTCAGCGTGTCCCCGGCGAGGGTGTCCTGGTCGCCGCCGACGGCGGCCGGGTCGGCATTGGTCGGGAGCACGTGGTGGGCCAGGATCTTGTAGAGCGTGCTGTCCTGGCCGTCCTTCATGCCGCCCTCGACGAGCGCGTTGAGGTCCTTCTCCGGGATCTCCGCGAAGGCCGGGTCGTACGGCGCGAACACGGTCAGCGCCTCCTGGCCGTTGAGCGTGTCGGCGAGACCGTCGATCGAGGTGACCGCGGCGACCAGCGTCTTGAGCAGCGGGTTGTTGCTCGCGGCGGTGGCGACCGGGTCGTTCACCATGCCGTCGAAGGAGCCGGCGCCCGACGTCGGGATCTCGGCGCAGCCGTCGCCGAACGTCGCGGCGCCGGCGCCCATGTCGCCGGTGTCGCCGGAGTCGCCGGAGTCGCCGGCGCCCTCCGGCTCCGCGGAGTCCGACGTCTGCGCGGAGTCGTCGGAGGCGTTGGTGGGCTCGTCCTCCTCGCTGCAGGCGGCGAGAGCGCCGGAGAGGGCGAACACGGTGGTGGCGGCGGCGACGGTGCGCAGGAGCTTCATGATGGGGCCTTCCGTTCGGTGGACTGGTGACGGTGGTTCGGCGCCGGTCGCGGTCCGGATGGGTGCGGACAGCACCGCTTCTCAGCCGACCTCGACGAATAGCTCGTGGATCCCGCTGGACCCGGCCGGGAACGGCTCGGCGCGCGCCGCGGTCTGGACCGTGCCGTCGGCGGTGATCGTCCGTGCGGCCAGGGAGTGGGAGCCGGGCTCCGCGCGCCAGCGATGGAACCACTGCCGCCAGTACGGGTCGCCCGCCGTCGGGCCGAGCTGCGCGTCCTCCCAGGGACCGCCGTCGACGCGCACCTGGACGCCCTGCACGCCGCCGTCGGCCTGCGCCCACGCGATGCCGCCGATCACGACGTCGCCCGCGTCGAGCCGGGCGAGCGCTCGCGGGGTGTCGATGCGCGCGGACGGCTTGATCGGCGCGTCGGTCGCCCAGCCGCGCCGGGTCCAGTAGGCCTCGCGGTCGGCGTACGTCGTGAGCGTCAGCCGGGTCAGCCACTTGGTGGCGCTGATGAAGCCGTACAGGCCAGGGACGACGAGCCGGACGGGGAAGCCGTGCTCCCGGGGGAGCGGTGCACCGTTCATGCCCACGCAGACCAGGGCGTCGCGGCCGTCGGTCGCGAGCGCCAGCGGGGTGCTGATCGTCATGCCGTCGAAGTCGGTGGACAGGATCTGGTCGGCGGACCGGCCCACCCCGGCGAGGTCGAGCACGTCGGTCAGGCGCACGCCGAGCCAGCGCGCGCCGCCGACGTACGGCCCGCCGACGCTGTTGGACACGCAGGTGAGGGTGATGTCGCGCTCGACCATCGGCATCGCGAGCAGGTCGTCGAACGTCAGCGTCACCTCCCGCTCGACGTCGCCGTCGATGGTCAGGGTCCAGCCGTCGGTGGAGACGACCGGTGTGTCCAGCCGGGTGTCGACCCGGTAGAAGTCGGCGGCCGGCGTCCGGAACGGCGTGACGCCGGGGACCTGGTCGTCGAGCCCGCGGGGGAACGGCGGTGCCGGGTCCCGGGGCGCCGGCAGTGCCACGTCCTCCTCGCGGAGCCGCAACCGGCTGGCCAGCCACCCGCCGCCGCCCGACGCCAGCGCGAGGGCGGCGACGGCGCCGGTGGCGAGCAGGAAGCCGCGGCGTCCGGGCGCGGTGTCCCGGGGACGGGCTCGCGCCAGCAGGACGAGGGTCAGTACGGCGACCGCAGCCGCGGTCGCGGTGGGCACGAGGTCCGCCGCCGAGGTCGTGGGCCGGTCGAGCACAGCGAGCCCAGCGAGGCCGGCCAGGGCCGCGAGGGCCGCGGCGCCGTACCGCAGGCGCCTCCGGGCGAGCAGGCCCGCCGCCGCTGCGAAGGCGACGACCCCGACCAGCACCGAGCCGACCAGGATCGGCTTGTCGGCGGTCCCGAACGTGCGGATCGCCCACTCCTTGGCCGGGGTGGGGGTGCGGTCGATGACCGCCGAGCCCACAGCGAGCACCGGTGAGGTGGCGACGTCGCGGAGCGCGGCCACGAGATGGCCGACGGCCAGGCCCGCCGCCGCACAGAGGATGCCGATCAGGGCCCACGCCGTCCGTCCGGTCATGGGTGTTGTTCGGCGCCGTGCGCCGGCCGGATGGCTCGTTCAGGCGGGACGCGCGACCAGCGCGCCGGCGTGCGGCAGCAGCGTCAGCGCCCCGTCCGCGATCGTGGCGCCGGCGGGGGAGGCGAGGAGCACGTCGGTGTGCCCCGTCGGCAGCACGGCCCGGTCGTCGCCGAAGTTGACGGCGACGGCCAGCCGGCCGCGGTGCAGGACGAACGTGCGCGCGTCCTCGTCAACCTCGCACCGGACGCTGCCGAACGCGGGATCGGTGAGCTCCGGGTGCTCACGCCGGAGCGCGGCGAGCGCCCGGTAGGCGGCGAGCACCGTGGCGTGTCGTCCGGACTCCAGCTCGCTCCAGTCGAGCTTCGACCGCTCGAACGTGGCGGGGTCCTGCGGGTCGGGGACCACGTCGGGGTCCCAGCCGTGGCGGGCGAACTCCGCGATCCGGCCCTCCGCCGTCGCCTTCCCCAGCTCGGGCTCCGGGTGGGAGGTGAAGAACTGGAACGGCGTGGACGCGGCCCACTCCTCGCCCTGGAACAGCATCGGCGTGAACGGGCCGCACAGCGTCAACAGTGCCGCGCACACGAGCTGGTCGTCGTCGAGGTGCTCGGTCAGCCGGTCGCCGACGGCGCGGTTGCCGATCTGGTCGTGGTTCTGGCTGCAGACGACCAGCCGCCAGGTCGCCACGTGCTCGGTGTCGATGGGCACGCCGTGGTCGCGCTCGCGGAACGACGACCAGGTGCCGGCGTGGAAGAACCCCTCCTCGCAGACCTTCTTCAGCGCCGCCAGCGGCTCGAAGTCGGCGTAGTAGCCGGTCGTCTCGCGCGTCAGCGCGACGTGGACCGCGTGGTGGAAGTCGTCGCTCCACTGCGCGTCGAGGCCGTAGCCGCCCGCCTCCCGCGGCGTGAACATCACCGGGTCGTTGAGGTCGGACTCCGCGATCAGCGTGAGCGGTCGCCGCAGGTGCGCGGAGAGCGCGCCGACCTCGACCGCCATCTCCTCGAGCAGGTGCGTCGGCGAGGAGTCGTCGAGCGCGTGCACGGCGTCGAGCCGCAGCCCGTCGACGTGGTAGTCCTCGAGCCACATCCGCACGTTGTCGAGGATGTAGCGCCGCACCTCCGCCGATCCGTCGCCGTCGAGGTTGAGCAGGTCGCCCCAGGTGTTGGCGCCCTCCTTGAGGTACGGCGCGAACAGCGGCAGGTAGTTGCCGGACGGGCCGAGGTGGTTGTAGACGACGTCCTGGATGACCCCGAGACCGGCCGCGTGACACGCGTCGACGAAGCGCTGGTAGGCCGCGGGCCCGCCGTACCCCTCGTGCACGGCGTGCCAGAGCACGCCGTCGTAGCCCCAGTTGTGGGTGCCGTTGAACGCGTTGACCGGCAGCAGCTCGACGAAGTCGACGCCGATCGACCGCAGGTGGTCGAGCCGCCCGGCCGCCGCCTCGAGCGTGCCCTCCGGCGTGAACGTGCCGAGGTGGAGCTCGTAGATCACCGACCCGGCCAGCTGGCGCCCGGTCCAGTCCTGGTCGTTCCAGTCGTACGCCGACGGGTCGAACCTGCGCGAGAGCTCGTGGACCCCGCCGGGCTGGCGCCGCGAGCGCGGGTCGGGCCGCGGTTCGCTGTCGTCGTCGAGGAGGTAGCCGTAGTCGACCTCGTCCCGGGGCGCCGGCACCGGACCCGTGGGGGTCCACCAGCCGTCGCCGCCGCGCTCCATCTCCACGACGTCGCCGTCCGCGACGAGCCGCACCCGCGACGGCCGCGGCGCCCACACGTCGAACGGCCCGCGCATCACGCGTCCTCCTGCACCAGCAGCGCGACCGGAAGCTCGGCGAGCAGGTCGGCCACCCGGCCGTCGGTCGCTCTGTCCGTCAGTACGTCGCGCCAGCGGCCCGCCGGCAGGTCGAGCACGGTGTCGCCCCAGCCCCTGCGCCGCTCGAGACCGACCGGGAGGCGGGTGACGACGGTGACCGCGCCGCCGCGGTCGAACGCGAGGGCGTGGTCGGCAGCGGCGCCGGTCGCCGCGACCGGTGCGTAGCCGCCGAAGAGGTCCGGCCGGTCGCGCCGCAGGGTCAGCGCGGCGCGGCTGAGGCGCAGCTTCGGCGCCGCGTCGTCGTCCGCCGTGCCCGCCAGGACCGCCGCCCGGTGGTCGAAGTCGACGGGGCGCCGGTTGTCGGGGTCGACCAGCGACGTCTCCCAGAGCTCCGAGCCCTGGTAGACGTCGGGGACGCCGGGCATCGTCAGCGCGACCAGCTTGGCGGCGAGCGCGTTCGAGCGGCCGGGTCCGTCGACGCGGGCGGCCAGGTCGCCGAGCACCCGCTGGACGTCGTCCGACGCGAAGACCGCGTCGACGGCGGCGTGGACCGCCGACTCGTAGGCCTCGTCCGGGTCGGTCCACGTCGTGTGGTCGCCGGCCTCGCGCATGGCCTTCTCGGCGTACCCGTGGAGCCGGGCGGGGAGGTCGGGCAGGTGGTTCGGGGTCCACGCGCCGAGCACCGCCTGCCACAGCAGCGCGCCGAACCCGGGGTCGGGCACTGGCGCCAGCCGGAGCAGCTCGTCGAGCGCCTGCTCCCACACGTCGGGGATCTCGGCCAGCACGGTGATCCGGGACCGCACGTCCTCGCCGCGCTTGGTGTCGTGGGTCGAGAGCGTGGTCATCGCGTGCGGCCAGTCGCGCTGCCGCACCGCCATCGCCTCGTGGAACTCATCCGGGGTGATCGAGAAGACGTTCGGGTCGCCGCCGACCTCGTTGAGCGAGGTGAGGCGGGACCAGCGATAGAACGCGCAGTCCTCCACGCCCTTGGCCATCACCATGCCGCTGGTCTGCTGGAACCGCTTCGCGCCGTCGACGTCGGGGTCGGACAGCCACGGCTCGAGCCGGTCGAGCGTGGCGCCGAGGTCGGGGCGCCGCCGTCGCGCCTCCGCGAACGCCCGGTCGAGGTGCTCGCGCCCGTGCGGCAGGTAGGACCGGTAGACCGGGAAGCACGCCATCAGCTCCCCGAGCGCGTCCTCGGCGCGGAACGCGGGCAGGCCGGGGTCGTCGCGCCGCAGGTCGCGGACGATGCGGCGTACCTCGGAGTGGAGGAGGTTGTCGGCGACCTCGCGCTTGCGGTCGTGCACCATCTCGTGCCAGTCGACGGGAGCGCCGCGGAGCCGGGTCTCGAGCGCGTCGAGCGGCGCCTGCCCGCCGGGATCGGTGAGCACCCGGTCGACATGAGCGAGGGCGTCGTAGCCGGTCGTGCCCGCGGTCCGCCAGTCCGGTGGCAGGTGTTCCCCGGGCTCCAGGATCTTCTCGACCAGCACGTAGGCGCCGCCGGTGAGCGCGGCCAGGTCGTCGAGGTACTTCTTCGGGTCGCGCAGGCCGTCGGGATGGTCGACCCGCAGTCCGTCGACGAGGCCCTCGTCGAACCAGCGGCGGATCTCCACGTGCGTCTCGTCGAACACCTCCGGCTCCTCGACGCGGACGGCGGCGAGCGTGTTCACGGCGAAGAAGCGGCGGTAGTTGAGGCCGTCGTCGGCGACGTGCCAGTTGACGAGCTCGTAGTGCTGGCGCGCGTGCACGGTGTTGGCGTCGACGCCCTCGGCGCCCCAGTCGTCGGCGGTGCCGGGCGCGACCGGGAACCGCTGGTCGTGGTAGCGCAGCTCCAGCTCACCCTCGGGGCCCTCGGCGACGGCCAGGTTGGCGATCGGGCCGCCGTCGAGGGGCTGGTCGTCGTCGCCGACCACCGGGATGCGCAGCTTCTGCCCGGTGGCGTTCCAGTCGATGTCGAAGGCCGCGGCGTGCTCCGCCGCGCGACCCTCGCGCAGCACCTCCCACCACCACGGGTCGGCCGACGGCGTGGCCACGCCGACGTGGTTGGGAACGATGTCGACCAGAACGCCCATCCCCAGCGACCTCGCCTCCTTCGACAGCGCGGCCAGGCCCTCCGCCCCGCCCCGGGCGGGATCCACGTGGTCGTGGGCGACGACGTCGTAGCCGTGCGCGCTGCCGGGCTCGGCGGCCAGCAGCGGCGACAGGTAGACCCAGTCGGCGCCGAGGTCGCGCAGGTAGGGCAGCAGCTCCGCGGCGGCGAAGAGGTCGAAGTCCTCGCTGATCTGGAGGCGGTACGTCGACTGCGGGGCGCGCATGCCGGCGGTCACCCCTGCTGCGCCAGGGCGACGGACGCGGCCACCGACAGGTCGGGCTCGGCCTCGGGCTCGCGGTGCTCGCGCAGCACCACCATGCTGCGGTGGGGCACGGTGAACGTGGCCCCGGCAGCGAAGGAGCGTTCCTCGGCGCTCTCCGCACCGGTGTCGATCACGACGTCCCAGGCCTCGGCGTACTCGTCCGGCGGCAGCGTCACCGTCGCCTCGCCGTCGGCGTTGAAGTAGAGCAGGAAGTGGTCGTCGACGATCGGCTGGCCGCGCTCGTCGCGCCCGGCGATGCCGTGGCCGTTGAGGTACATCCCGAGTCCGGAGGTGCTGTCCCAGTCGTCGTCCTCCATCGGCCGGCCGTCGAGGTGGAGCCAGACGATGTCGTTGAGCCGGTCGCCGTCCCCGCCGTCGGGCACCCGGACGGTGCCTCCGGTGAAGAAGCGCTTCCTGCGGAAGGTGGGGTGCTCCTGACGCAGCCGGGCGACGGCGGCGGTGAACTCGACGAGCGGTTCGTCGGCGTGGTCCCAGTGAACCCACGACAGCTCGTTGTCCTGGGCGTAGACGTTGTTGTTGCCCTGCTGCGTGCGGCCGAGCTCGTCGCCGTGCGAGAGCATCGGGACGCCCTGGCTGAGCAGCAGCGTCGCGATCAGGTTGCGCTGCGAGCGCGCCCGCGCGGCGAGGATCCCGGCGTCCTCGGTCGGACCCTCGGCACCGTGGTTCCAGGACCGGTTGTGCGACTCGCCGTCGTTGTTGTCCTCGCCGTTGGCCTCGTTGTGCTTCTGGTCGTAGGAGACGAGGTCGCGCAGCGTGAAGCCGTCGTGTGCGGTGACGAAGTTGATGCTCGCGAACGGCCGGCGCCCCGAGTGCTCGTAGAGGTCGGCCGAGCCCGCGAGCCGGCTGGCGAGCTCGCCGAGCGCGGGCTCGCCGCGCCAGAAGTCGCGGACGGTGTCGCGGTACTTGCCGTTCCACTCCGTCCACTGCGGCGGGAAGCCGCCGACCTGGTAGCCGCCCGGGCCGATGTCCCACGGCTCGGCGATCAGCTTGACCTGGCTGACGACCGGGTCCTGCTGGACGAGCTCGAAGAACGCGGCGAGGCGGTCGACGTCGTAGAACTCCCGCGCGAGCGTGGACGCGAGGTCGAACCGGAACCCGTCGACGTGCATCTCGCTCACCCAGTAGCGCAGCGAGTCCATGATCAGCTGGAGCGAGTGGGGGTGGCCGACGTTGAGGCTGTTGCCGGTGCCGGTGTAGTCCATGTAGTAGCGCCGGTCGTCGTCGACCGTGCGGTAGTAGGCGAGGTTGTCGATGCCGCGCATCGACAGCGTCGGCCCGAGGTGGTTGCCCTCCGCGGTGTGGTTGTAGACCACGTCGAGGATCACCTCGATGTCCGCGGCGTGCAGCGCCTTGACCATCGACTTGAACTCCTCGACCTGCTGGCCGAGGGCCCCGGCCGATGCGGCGGCGTCCGTACGGCGGGTCGCCGCGGCGTAGTCGGCGTGCGGCGCGAAGAAGCCGAGGGTGTTGTAGCCCCAGTAGTTGCGCAGCCCCTTGTCGAGCAGCGTCGAGTCCTGGACGAACTGGTGCACCGGCATCAGCTCGATCGCCGTCACCCCGAGCCGCGTCAGGTGCTCGGTCACGGCCGGATGGGCGATGCCGGCGTACGTGCCGCGGATCTCCTCCGGCACGTCGGGATGCAGCTGCGTCAGGCCCTTGACGTGCGCCTCGTAGATGAACGTCTCGTTGTAGGGGCGGTCGGGACGGCGGTCGCCCTCCCAGTCGAAGAACGGGTTGATCACGACGCCGTGCATCATGTGCGCCGCCGAGTCGGCGTCGTTGCGCGACGGGCTGTCCTCGGGATCGCCGAAGTGGTAGCCGAAGAGGCTCTCGTCCCAGTCGATCTCGCCGGCGGTGGCCTTGGCGTACGGGTCGAGCAGCAGCTTGCTCGGGTTGCACCGCAGGCCGTTGGCGGGGTCCCACGGCCCGTGCACGCGGTAGCCGTAGCGCTGCCCGGGCCGCACGGCCGGCAGGTAGCAGTGCCAGACGTGGGCATCCACCTCGACGACCGGGACCCGGGTCTCCCGGTGACCACCGGGAGCGTCCGGGTCGGGGTCGAACAGGCACAGCTCCACGCCCTCGGCGACCTCGCTGAACAGCGCGAAGTTGGTGCCACTGCCGTCGAACGTGGCGCCCAGCGGATAGGCCCTGCCGGGCCAGACTTCGGTCACGAGCGGCTCCCTGCCCTGGTCGGTCTTTATCGATCAAACCACGGCAGGGGGTAGTACCCGCTCCGAGCGCCTTTAGGCCTCGCTCAGGCCAGCGCTCGGATGATGTCCTCCACCCGCTCCTTGGCGTCGCCGAACAGCATCTGGCTGTTGTCGCGGAAGAACAGGGGGTTCTGCACGCCCGCGTAGCCGGGCGCCATCGACCGCTTGAACACGATGACGTGGTGGGCGTTCCAGACCTCGAGCACCGGCATGCCGGCGATCGGGGACGACGGGTCCTCCGCGGCGGCCGGGTTGACGGTGTCGTTGGCGCCGATCACCAGGACGACGTCGGTCGAGGGGAAGTCGTCGTTGATCTCGTCCATCTCGAGCACGATGTCGTAGGGGACCTTGGCCTCGGCCAGGAGCACGTTCATGTGGCCGGGCAGCCGGCCGGCGACCGGGTGGATGCCGAAGCGCACCTCCACGCCCTTGGCCCGCAGCTTCGCCGTGAGCTCGGCGACCGGGTATTGCGCCTGCGCGACGGCCATGCCGTAGCCGGGCGTGATGACCACCGAGCCGGCGTGGGCGAGCATCTCGGCCGCCTCCTCGGCGCTGACCTCGCGGTGCTCGCCGTAGTCGGGGCCGTCGCCGGCAGGGGCCTCGATGCCGAAGCCTCCTGCGATGACCGAGATGAACGAGCGGTTCATCGCCTTGCACATGATGTAGGACAGGTAGGCACCGGAGGAGCCCACGAGCGCGCCGGTCACGATGAGCAGGTCGTTGCCGAGCAGGAACCCCGACGCAGCGGCGGCCCAGCCGGAGTAGCTGTTCAGCATCGACACGACGACCGGCATGTCGCCACCGCCGATCGAGGCGACCAGGTGCCAGCCGAGACCGAGCGCGAGCGCGGTGAGCACGGCGAGCAGCACGTCGGCGGAGCCGTCGACGTGGGCGTCGGTGCCGACGTACAGCACCGTCAGGAGGGCGAAGGCGACGAGCGAACCGACGTTGGTCAGGTTTTTGCCCGGCAGCATGAGCGGGGCGGACTTGATCTTCGCCGACAGCTTCAGGTTGGCGACGATGGAACCGGTGAACGTGACGGCGCCGATGAAGATGCCGATGGCGACCTCGGCCTCGTGGATGTTGTTGAGGCTGTCGAGCTCGTAGTGGGAGCCCTCGAGGTGGCCGTTCCAGCCGATCAGCACCGCCGCGAGGCCGACGAAGCTGTGCAGGGCGGCGATCAGCTCGGGCATGCCCGTCATCTCGACGATCCGCGCGCGCCACAGACCGATCACGGCGCCGATGCCGATGGCCAGGAGCATCAGCACGATGGCGATCTCGTTGTCGGTGTCGAGGTTGAAGTCGACGACCGCGACCACGGTGGCCGCTAGGGCCACGGCCATGCCGACGATCCCGTAGGTGAGGCCGTTCTTGGCGGACTCGTGCCGGGAGAGCCCGGCGAGGGAGAGCACGAACAGCAGCGACGCGACGATGAAGGCCGCGCCCGCCATGGAGGCGATTTCCAGTCCGAACATCGGCTCAGGCCTCCTTGCTGAACATGCCGAGCATGCGCCGGGTGACCGCGAAGCCACCGAAGATGTTGATGGAGGCGAGCAGCACCGCCACCGTGGCCAGCCCCTGGATCAGGGCGTCGTGGCTGGAGAGCTGCAGCAGCGCCCCAACGACGACCACACCGGAGATGGCGTTGGTGACCGACATCAGCGGGGTGTGGAGGGCGTGCGCGACCTTGCCGATCACGTAGTAGCCGATCACGATCGACAGCATCAGCACCATGAAGTGGTTGCGCAGATCGGGCGTCGGCGCGAGCGCGTTGACGAGCCAGAAGAGGCCGATGGCCCCGAGCACGAGGCCGACCTTCTTCGCGGGCGACATCGGCTCCTTCGCCGGTGCCTCTTCCCGTACGGCGGCCGCGGGCGTCTGCTGCGGTGCCGCGGAGACCTGCACCGCGGGCGGTGGCCACATCGACTCCCCGCCGTGCGCGACGGTGATGCCGCGCTGCACGACGTCGTTCATGTCGAGCGTGAGCCGGCCGTCCTTCTCCGGCGTCAGCAGCTTGAACAGGTTGACGATGTTGGTGCCGTAGAGCTGCGACGTCTGCGCCGCCAGCCGGCCGGCGAGGTCGGTGTAGCCGAGGATCGTCACGCCGTTGTCGGTGACGATGCGCTGGTCGGTCTCGGTCAATGCGGCGTTGCCGCCGTTGGCCGCGGCCATGTCGACGATGACCGAGCCTCCGCGCATGCCGCGGATGGTCTCCTCGGTGATCAGCTTCGGTGCCGGGCGGCCCGGGATCAGCGCTGTGGTGATGACGATGTCGGCGTTGCGCGCCTCCTCGTCGTACATCGCCGCGGTGGCGGCCTCCTGCTCGGCGGTCATCTCCTTCGCGTAGCCGTCGGAGCTGACCTCCTGCTCCATGTCGACCACGACGAAGTCGGCGCCCATCGACTCGACCTGCTCGGCGACCTCGGGGCGCACGTCGAACGCGCGCACGATGGCGCCCATGGCCGACGCGGCGCCGATCGCGGCGAGGCCGGCGACGCCGGCGCCGACGACGAACACCCGCGCCGGCGGGATCTTGCCGGCCGCGGTGACCTGGCCGGTGAACATCCGGCCGAACTCGTGCGCGGCCTCGACCACGGCGCGGTAGCCGGCGACGTTGGCCATCGACGACAGCACGTCCATGGACTGTGCGCGCGAGATCCGCGGGACGGCGTCCATCGCGAGGGCGGTGACCCCGGCCTCGGAGAGCCGCTGGACGAGCTCGGGCGAGCGCGCCGGCGCCATCATCGACACGATGGTCGCGCCGCTGAGCAGCCGGCCGACCTCCTCGTCGGTGGGCGCGTTGACCTTGATCACGATGTCGGCGGCCCAGACGTCGTCGCTGCTCCCGACGCGCACCCCCGCGTCGGCGTACGCACTGTCGAGCTGGTCGGCCGCCTCGCCGGCGCCGGTCTCGACGACCACGTCGTAGCCCAGCTGCGCCAGCTGGCTCGCTGTCTTCGCGGTCGCAGCGACGAGCGTCTCGCCTGCCTTCGACTCGCGGGGGATGCCGATCAGCACAGGGCCTCCTGAAGGTCCGGGGGTTCAGCGCAGGTCAACCTACACAGGAATGTATGCACTTTTCCTCCGTCCCAAAGTCGGGCACGGTGAGCAACGCCACCCGTATGGGGAACCGGTCACCCGGCGCGCGAGCAGTGGGTAACTCGGCGCCGAGCGGTGGGGTAGCTCAGCGTCCGGGCCCGCGCGGAGCCCGGGTCAGCCGCCGGCGACGCCGTACAGGCGGTCGCCCGCGTCGCCCAGGCCGGGCACGATGTAGCCCTTGTCGTTGAGCTTCTCGTCCATCGCGGCGGTGACCACGGTGACCGGGACCTGCAGGTCCTCGAGCTCCTTCTCGAGCCTGGTGCAGCCCTCGGGGGCGGCGAGCAGGCAGACGGCGGTGATGTCGTTGGCGCCGCGGTCGACGAGGAACCGGATGGCCGCCGCGAGCGTGCCCCCGGTCGCGAGCATCGGGTCGAGCACGTAGCACTGGCGGCCGGAGAGGTCGTCGGGCAGCCGCTCGGCGTACGTCGACGCCTCCAGCGTCGCCTCGTTGCGCACCATGCCGAGGAAGCCCACCTCGGCCGTCGGCAGCAGGCGCATCATGCCGTCGAGCATGCCCAGGCCGGCGCGGAGGATCGGGACGACGAGGGGACGCGGGCTGGCGAGCTTGACGCCGGTCGTCGGCGCCACCGGCGTGACGATGTCGGAGTCCTCGACGCGGACGTCGCGGGTGGCCTCGTAGGCCAGCAGGGTGACGAGCTCGTCGGCGAGGCTGCGGAACGTCGGTGAGTCCGTGGTCTCGTCGCGGAGGACGGTCAGCTTGTGGGCGACGAGGGGGTGGTCGACGACCTGGATGCGCATAGCCCGAACCCTACGGCCAAGCGCAGGTCGGGTTCCTTTCCGCACTGCCTGCACATTTCCTCTGGCCCGGGCGGCGGTGTCGTGTCACGCTGGACCTGGTCCGGGCGTGCGCGAGGAAGGAGTGGGCCGATGACCGTCATCATCGACGCGGTCGACTTCGCCGTCGCCGCGTTCCGCGAGGACGGCGACTGGCAGGTCGCCGAGGTCACCCACGACCACGTCTCCGACGTCGAGTCGCTCGCGTCCGCGCTGCGCCGGCTGCCCGGCGACGGCGGCGCGGTCGGCATGGTCGCGATCGACGACGACTTCTTCGTGGTCGTGCGCGTCGCCGGCACCCAGACCCGGGTGCTCCTCTCCGACGTCACGGCAGCGACCGAGTGGGAGCTCGCCGCCTCCGCTGTCGAGTTCCTCGGCCTGCCCGTCCCCGACGACGACATCGACGACCTCGAGCCGGCCGGCGACCTCGAGCTGCTCAGCGACCTCGGCATGCAGGCCGTCGACCTCGCCGCGATGCTCGACGACGAGGAGGCCTACCCCGACGAGGTGCTCTCCGACATCGCCCGCCGCCTCGGCTTCGGTCCGCTGTTCGACGACGCCGTCGGCTTCACCTCGGCGTGACCCTGCACGACAGCTGGCGCGCCCCGATGGAGGCCGCGCTCGACGAGGCGCGCGCGGCGCTGGCCACCGGCGACGTACCGATCGGCGCGGTCGTCGTCGACGCCTCCGGCGAGGTGATGGGCGCCGGGCGCAACGTCCGCGAGGCGGTGGCCGACCCGACCGGCCACGCCGAGGTCGTCGCCCTTCGTACGGCGGCCGCGGCCCGCGGGGAGTGGCGGCTCGACGGCTGCTCGCTCGTCGTCACGCTCGAGCCGTGCACCATGTGCGCCGGTGCCGCGGTGCTCTCGCGGGTCGACCGCGTGGTGTTCGGCGCCTGGGACCCGAAGGCCGGCGCCGTCGGCAGCCTCTGGGACGTCGTCCGCGACCGGCGCCTCAACCACCGGCCGGAGGTGGTGAGCGGCGTCCTCGCTGACGAGTCGGCCGCGCTCCTCGAGGACTTCTTCGCGACGCAGCGGTCCTTCGGCGAGGTCGAGCCGGGATGATCGACGACGACCTGGTCCGCGCCGTCGGCCGCGAGGTGCTGCGACTGTCGCGGCGTCGTGTCCTCACGCCGGCCGGAGCCGAGCTCGACCAGTCGGTGTTCCGCATCCTGTGGGCGGTGGCGGAGCACGGCCCGCTCTCCATGCGCGAGCTGGAGCACGAGCTCCAGGTGGAGCAGTCGACGGTCAGCCGTCAGGTGAAGGGGGCGGTCGCCCTCGGCCTCGTCGAGCTCGAGGCCACGACGGGGCGGCGGGAGCGGTTGGTGCGGCTGACGCAGGCGGGCCGCGACGCCTACGAGCGCGACGGTGCGCTGCGGCTCGCGATCTTCCGCGAGACCCTCTCCGGGCTCGGGCGCGAGCGCGTCGAGTCGCTCGTCCGCGACCTCGCCGACCTCAACGACGCGATCGAGAGGACCTACTCGGTCAGCGAAGGGCCGAGGCCTCCGCAGCCAGGCGGGTGATCCGTGCCCAGTCCTTCGCCGCGACAGCGTCCGCCGGGGTGATCCAGGTGCCGCCGACGCAGCCCACGTTGGGCAGCGCGAGGTAGTCCGGCGCCGAGGCGGCGGTGATGCCGCCGGTCGGGCAGAACCGCGCCTGCGGGAGCGGGCCCCCGACGGCCTTCAGGTACGGCGCACCGCCGGCGGCCTCGGCCGGGAAGAACTTCATCTCCGTGCGTCCCGACTCGAGCACCGCCAGCACCTCGGACACGCTCGACGTGCCCGGCAGGAACGGCAGCCCGGTGTCGGCCATCGCCGCGAGCAGCGCGGGCGTCGTACCGGGAGAGACGAGGAAGCCCGCGCCCGCCTCGGCGGCAGCGTCGGCCTGCGCCGGGGTGGTGATCGTGCCGGCGCCGAGCAGGATGCCGGGCACCTCGGCGGCGATCGCGCGGATCGCGTCGAGCGCGACCGGCGTGCGCAGCGTCAGCTCGATCGCGGGCAGCCCGCCGTCGACCAGCGCCTGGGCGAGCGGCACCGCCGTGGCGACGTCGTCGACCACGACGACGGGGACCACCGGGACGGCGTCGAGGAGTGAAGCGCCCTCAGGCAGTGGCGCGCTCATCGGCCACCTCCTCGGCCGGTACGGCGGGGAACACCGTCGCGCCGGCGTCGGCCGGCCCGACCGCGTTGCGGAAGACCGAGAACAGCTCGCGGCCGGTGCCGACCCACTGCTCCTCGGTCGGCGCGAAGCCCGTGGGCAGCCGGTGCGCGAACTCGTCGGCCGTCGCGATGTCGAGCACGCCCTGGTCGGCGTCGATGTGGATCAGGTCGCCGTTGCGCACCTTCGCCAGCGGCCCGCCGTGGGCGGCCTCCGGGGTGACGTGCAGCGCGGCGAGCACCTTCCCGGACGCACCGGACAGCCGGCCGTCGGTGACGATCGCGACCTTCTGGCCCCGGTCCTGGAGGGCGCCGAGCGCAGGCATCAGCTTGTGCAGCTCGGGCATCCCGTTGGCGGCCGGGCCCTGGTAGCGGATCACCGCGACGAAGTTGCGGCCGTCGAGGTCACCCGCGTGGAACGCGGTGAGGAAGTCGTCCTGGTGGTCGAAGACCCGCGCGCGGGCGGAGATCGCGCGGTGCTTGGTCTTCAGCGCGGAGGTCTTCACGACGCCCGACCCGAGCGGGCCGGTCACCATCTTGACCCCGCCGTCGCCGGCGAAGGGATCGGTGGCCGGACGCAGCACCTCGTCGTCGAGACTCCGGGTGGTGCGCTCGCGCCAGACGACGGTGCCGTAGCCGACGTCGGCGAGCACCGGCTCCTCGACGTAGCGGCGCAGGCCCGGGCCCGCGATCGTCCGGACGTCCTCGTGCAGGAACCCTGCGTCGAGCAGCGTCCGCACGAGGAACGGGACGCCCCCGGCGGCGTGGAAGTGGTTGATGTCGGCCGCGCCGTTGGGGTAGATCCGCGCCAGGAGCGGCACGACGGCCGACAGGTCGGCGATGTCGCCCCACGTCAGCTCGATGCCGGCCGCGCGGGCGATCGCCACCAGGTGCAGCGTGTGGTTGGTCGATCCGCCGCTCGCCAGCAGGGCGACGCACGCGTTGACGATGGTGCGCTCGTCGACGAGCTCGCCCACGGGCACGCGGTCGTCGTACTTCGAGATCGCGACGGCGCGCGCCGCCGCCTCGCGGGTGAGTGCCTCGCGCAGCGGGGTGTCGGGGCTGATGAACGAGGACCCCGGCAGGTGGAGCCCCATCACCTCCATCAGCAGCTGGTTGGAGTTGGCGGTGCCGTAGAACGTGCAGGTGCCGGCGGAGTGGTACGACGCCGCCTCCGCGTCGAGCAGGGCCTCGCGGTCGACCTTGCCCTCGGCGTAGAGCTGCCGGACCCGCGCCTTCTCCTTGTTCGGCAGGCCCGATGCCATCGGGCCCGCGGGGACGAACACGACCGGGAGGTGGCCGAAGGAGAGGGCCCCCATGAGCAGGCCCGGCACGATCTTGTCGCAGACGCCGAGGAGCAGTGCGCCGTCGAACATGTCGTGCGAGAGGGCGATCGCGGTGGACATCGCGATCACGTCTCGGCTGAAGAGGGAGAGCTGCATGCCGTCGCGGCCCTGGGTGATGCCGTCGCACATCGCCGGTACGCCGCCCGCGACCTGCGCGATGCCGCCGGCGCGGATCACCGCCTGCTTGAGGATCGGCGGGTAGTCGGCGTACGGCTGGTGTGCCGACAGCATGTCGTTGTAGCTGGTGACGATCGCCAGGTTGGGCTTCTGGCCGCGGCGCAGCTGCGTCTTGGCCTCGCCCTCGGCGGCCGCGAAGCCGTGCGCGAGGTTGGCGCAGGCGAGGCGGCCGCGCGCCGGACCGCGGTCGGCGGCGGCGCTGATCCGGGAGAGGTACGACGACCGCGTGGCGCTGCTGCGCTCGACGATCCGTGCCGTCACTGCCGCCACGGTGGGGTGAAGGGACTCGCGTGACATGTCGCTCTTCCTGGGTTCGAGGGCGAGAACACGTCAACGCTAGACCGAAGTTGGGCCTGTGGCAACCAAACTTAGGTTTAACGAGGACCTAAGTCATGTCCTATGGTGTGCCCATGGTCACGCTGGTCGCCGGTGGTGCGGGCTCGGCGGGGGAGATGCTCGAGCTCCTCCGGTCCGGCCGCGCCGCCACCCGCTCCGACCTCCGCCGGCTGACCGGCCTCTCCCGCTCCGCCGTCGTCGGCCGGGTCACCGCGCTCGTCGACGCCGGCCTCGTGCTGCTCGGCTCCGAGCTGGCGTCGACCGGGGGTCGCCCCGCCGGGGGCCTGGTCTTCAACGCGTCCGCGGGCGTCGTGGTGGCGGTCGCGGTGGGCCGCACCCGCACCCAGCTCGGCGTCTTCGACCTCGCCGGCGTCGAGCGCGCCGCCGCCTCCGTCGAGCACGAGATCGGCGCCGGGCCCGACGAGGTGATGCCGCCGGTCGCCGACGAGCTCGGCCGCCTGCTCGACGGGCTTCCCGACGGCGGCGACGTCTTCGGCATCGGGCTCAGCCTGCCCGGCACCGTCGATCCCGTCCGGGGAGTCAGCATCGACTCCAAGGTGATGGTCGGCTGGAACGGCGTCCCGCTCGAGCCCTACCTCACCGAGGTCGCTCCCGCCCCGCTCCTCGTCGGCAACGACGCCGACGTGCTGGCCCTGTCCGAGCGACTGGGGCACGCGGCGTCGTACTCCAACCTGATCGTGGTCAAGGCCTCCACCGGTCTGGGGCTCGGCATCCTCGCCGACGGCCGCGTCGTCTCGGGCCACCTCGGCGCCGCCGGGGAGATCGGCCACACCAAGGTCGACGCCGGCGAGGGCCGGGTCTGCCGCTGCGGCGACGTCGGCTGCCTCGAGACGGTCGCCGCCGGGTGGGCGCTCGTCGCGGGCCTCCGCGAGCGCGACCGCCACGTCGAGCACGTCCGCGACCTGGCCCGGCTCGCGCTCTCCGGCGACGCCGAGGCCAAGCAGCTGCTCCGCGACAGCGGGCGCCAGCTCGGCGAGCTGCTCGCCGTCGCGATCAACCTGCTCAACCCGCAGGCCGTCGTGCTCGGCGGCGACATGGCCGCGCCGTTCGACGTCTACGCCGCCGGCGTCCGCGAGACCGTCTACGCGCGGGCCTCTGCGCTGGCGACCCGCGAGCTCCAGTTCCTGCCGTCGACGTACGGCGACCGCGCGGGCGTCGTCGGCTGTGCCGCGATGGCGCTCGACCACGTGCTGAGCCCGGCCGCGGTCGACGCCCGGCTCGAGCGCGGCGCGGTCCGTGCCGAGGCGGAGGGCTCGTAGCGCCTCGGCGCCCCTGTGACGGCCTAGCATGGCGCGCGTGGTGACGAGTGCGGGTCGGCGGCCGAGCATGGCCGACGTGGCGGCGGTCGCCGGAGTCTCGCACCAGACCGTCTCGCGCGTGCTCAACGGCTCGCCGCTGGTGAAGGCCGAGACCCGCGAGCGCATCGAGGCGGCCATCCGCGAGCTCGGCTACCGGCGCAACAACGCCGCCCGCCAGCTGGCCACCGCGCGGTCGGGCCGGATCGGGATGGTCTCGGCGCACCTCGCGCTGCACGGGCCGAGCATGATCTCGGCCGCGGTCCAGGAGGCCGGCCGCGCCGCCGGCTACGAGGTGTCGCTCGTCGGCATGATCGAGCTGTCGGAGCGCTCCCTCCACGACGCCGTCGACCGCCTGCTCGACGAGGACGTCGAGGCGATCGTCGTCGCCGTCGCCCTCCGCGAGGCCCAGTCGATCGTCGCGTCGCTGTCGTTGCCGATCCCCGTCGTGCTGGTGCAGGGCGTCGGCGCCGGTACGCCGATGGCCGCCGGCGTCGATCAGGAGGCCGGTGCCGCGGCCGCGACCAGCCACCTGCTCGACCTCGGCCACCGCGCGGTCGCGCACGTCAGCGGCCCCCTCGACTGGGTCGAGTCGGGCCGGCGGCGCGAGGGGTGGCGCCGCGCCCACGAGGAGCGCGGCCTGCTGCCCGGCCCCGAGATCGAGGGCGACTGGTCGGCCGCGAGCGGCTACCGGGCGGGCGTGCGGATCTGCGCCTCCGACGAGGTGACCGCGGTGTTCGCCGCCAACGACTCGATGGCCCTCGGACTGCTCAAGGCCCTGCACGAGCACGGCCGGCGGGTGCCCGACGACGTGAGCGTGGTCGGGTTCGACAACGTGCCGGAGGCCGAGTACTTCTGGCCGCCGCTCACCACCGTCAACCAGGAGTTCGCCGAGCTGGGGCGACGCGCGCTCGAGCTGGCGATCCGGGCCCTGGGCGGCGAGGAGGCGCCGGTCGCGGACCTGCTCGCGCCGGCCCTCGTGGTGCGGCGATCCACCGCCCGACCGCCCTCCTGATGTTAACGTTCACAACCGTGACCGACGACCTTGCTGCCCGGGCCGCGATCGTGGAGCTGGGGAGCGCTCCCGGTCCGGTGCTCCACCTGCTCACCCTCGGGGCCACGATGCAGCGGCTGGAGGTCGCCTGCGGCGACGGGCGGCGCCGCGACGTGCTCGTCGGCCTGCCCGGCGCGCGCGAGCTGTTGGGCTCCAGCGACTACCTCGGCGGCACCATCGGCCGCTACGCCAACCGGATCGCCCACGGCCGGTTCGAGCTCGACGGCGAGGAGGTGTCCGTCCGGACCAACGACCGAGGCCACTCGCTCCACGCCGGACCGGACGGGTTCGACCGGCGGCTCTGGGACGTCGCGGACAAGGACGAGTCGAGCGCGACGCTCCGCCTCGTCAGCCCGGACGGCGACCAGGGCTTCCCGGGCGAGGTCACGGCGCACGCGCGGTTCACGGTCGAGGCCGACCGGGTGACGCTCGACCTGGGCGCGACGACGACCCGGCCGACGGTGGTCAACATGACCAGCCACGCCTACTTCAACCTCGACGGCGCGGGCACGGTGGACGACCACCTGCTCCAGGTGCCGGCCTCGTCGTACACGCCGGTCGACGAGGGGTCGATCCCGCTGGGGGACCACGCGCCCGTCGACGGGACGCCGTTCGACCTGCGGGTGGCCCGGCCGGTCGGCGAGGTCGTCCGCGAGCCCCATGAACAGGTGGTCGCCGCGCGCGGCATCGACCACAACCTCGTCGTCGACGGGAGCGGGCTGCGCCGCGTGGCCCGCCTGGAGTCGCCGCGCTCGCGCACCGCCATGGAGGTCTGGTCGGACCAGCCCGGGCTCCAGGTCTACACGGGCAATTTCCTCAGCGGCGCGGTCCTCGGCCGGTCCGGACGGCTGCTCCGGCCGGCCGACGGGATCGCGCTCGAGCCCCAGCTCCACCCCGACAGCCCGAACCACCCGGAGTGGCCGTCCGCCACCCTGCGGCCCGGCGAGGCCTACCGCGCTCGCATCGAGTGGCGGTTCTCCGCGACGGTCTGAGCCGGGCAAGGTGAGCGTTCACATTTTCTGACCGTCAATTCGGCGAAAGTTCTTGACGGGCAGGAATGTTAGCGCTCACACTCTCCGACAAGTGACACCCGTCACAGGGCGCTGACGCCCAGACGATGTGGAGGAAACAGTGGCAATCAAGACGGTGGGCGCGGTGGCCGCGCTCCTGATGGGCGCGACCGGGCTGGCAGCCTGTGGTGACAGCGCCGACGGCTCCGAGGGCGGCGGGGACGACGGCAAGATCGTGATGGGCTTCGCGCAGGTTGGCGCGGAGAGCGGTTGGCGCACGGCCAACACCGAGTCGATCAAGGAGTCGGCCGAGGAGGCCGGCATCGAGCTCAAGTTCTCCGACGCCCAGGGCAAGCAGGAGAACCAGATCACCGCGATCCGCTCCTACATCCAGCAGAAGGTCGACATCATCGCCTTCAGCCCGGTCGTCGAGACCGGCTGGGACGCGGTCCTCCAGGAGGCGAAGGCGGCCGGCATCCCGGTGATCCTGACCGACCGCGCGGTCGACAGCGAGGACACCTCGCTCTACGAGACCTTCCTCGGCTCCGACTTCGTCAAGGAGGGCCAGGACGCCGGCCAGTGGCTGGTCGACAACGCCGCGGAGGCCGACGTGGACGGCGACGGCGACGTCAACGTCGTCCAGCTCGAGGGGACGACCGGCGCCGCGCCGGCGATCGACCGCGGCGAGGGCTTCGCCGAGGCCATCGCGGCCGACCCGTCGATCGAGGTCACGGCCTCGCAGACCGGGGACTTCACGCGCGACGGCGGCAAGCAGGTCATGGAGTCGTTCCTCAACTCCGAGGAGGGCATCGACGTCGTCTTCGCGCACAACGACGACATGGGCCTGGGTGCGATCGAGGCGATCGAGGCGGCCGGTCTCGAGCCCGGCAAGGACATCAAGATCATCACCGTCGACGCCGTCCACGACGGCATGCAGGCGCTGGCCGACGGCAAGATCAACTTCATCGTCGAGTGCAACCCGCTGCTCGGCCCCCAGCTGATGGACCTCGCCCAGCAGGTGCTCGACGGCGAGGACATCCCGGAGCGGGTGGTCACCGAGGAGACCACCTTCACCCAGGAGCAGGCCATCGAGGCCCTGCCCGACCGCAAGTACTGACCGGACGGCAGACGGGAGCCCGGCACCGCCGGGCTCCCGTGACCGTCCCTCCCGCGACGGAGACGAACGAGCGATGACGCAGACCCACGAGGAGCAGCTGGTGACAGGAGCGACGCCGGCGCGCGAGCCGGTCGTCGAGATGCGCGACATCTCGATCTCCTTCGGCAACGTGCGCGCGCTCGACGAGGTGTCGGTGCGCCTCTACCCCGGCGAGGTGCACGCCTTCATGGGCGAGAACGGCGCCGGCAAGTCCACGCTGATCAAGGCCCTCACCGGCGTCTACGCCGTGGACGCCGGCACGGTGCTGGTCGGCGGCGAGGAGCAGACCTTCCCCACCCCCGCCGCGGCCCAGGCGGCCGGGATCAGCACGGTCTACCAGGAGGTCAACCTCGTCCCCAACCTCACCGTCGCGGAGAACATGCTGCTCGGCCGCGAGCCGCGCGGGCCGCTGGGCATCAAGGTGCGGGCGATGAACGCGCACGCCCGCGCGACGCTCCAGCGGCTGGGGCTCGACATCGATCCCGCCTCCACCCTCGGCGACCACCCGATCGCGGTCCAGCAGCTGGTCGCGATCGCGCGGGCGGTCGACGTCGACGCCCGGGTGCTGATCCTGGACGAGCCGACGTCGAGCCTCGACGCGGACGAGGTCGCGAAGCTGTTCGAGGTGATGCGGCACCTGCGCGACGAGGGGGTCGCGATCGTCTTCGTCTCCCACTTCCTCGACCAAGTCTACGAGATCGCCGACCGGATGACGGTCCTGCGCAACGGACGCCTGGTCGGCGAGCGGATGGTCGCCGACACCAGCCAGCTCGAGCTGGTGCGGCTCATGATCGGCCGCGAGCTCGAGGTGCTCGAGCGGCTCGACCACTCCTCGCGTCCCGCCGCCACCACCGGCCAGCCGGTCCTTCAGGTCGTCGGGCTGAGCCGGAAGGGCTCGCTCGAGGCAACCGACCTCACTCTGTACGACGGCGAGGTGGTCGGCGTGGCGGGCCTGCTCGGCTCCGGGCGCACCGAGCTGGCCCGGCTCCTGTTCGGCGCCGACACCGCCGACCAGGGGACCGTCGAGATCCGCTCGACCCGCCGCCGCCTGCGCAGCCCGCGCCATGCCATCGACCGCAAGCTCGCGTTCTCGAGCGAGGACCGCAAGGCCGAGGGCGTGTTCGCGGACCTGACGGTCGCCGACAACATGCTGCTCGCGCTCCAGGCGTCGCGCGGCTGGCTCCGGCCGATCCCGCAGGCGACGCGGACTCGGCTGGTGCGCGACTACATGACCTCGCTCGACATCCGCCCGCCCGACCCGAACGCCCTGATGGGCAACCTCTCCGGCGGCAACCAGCAGAAGGTGCTGCTGGCGCGGTGGCTGATCACCGAGCCCGAGCTGCTGATCCTCGACGAGCCCACCCGCGGCATCGACATCGGCGCCAAGACCCAGATCCAGGCGCTCGTCGCGGACCTCGCCGCCAAGGGGATGTCGGTCGTCTTCATCTCCGCCGAGCTCGAGGAGGTGCTGCGGCTGAGCCACCGGCTCGTCGTCATGCGCGACCGGCGCAAGATCCACGAGCAGCCCAACGACGACGTCAGCGTCAGCGACGTGCTCGAGATCATCGCGGGCGAGGCGCGCGCCCAGGAGGAGCGGGCATGACCGACATCCTGACTCCCGCACCCGTGGCGGACCCGCCCGCGGCCCGGCGCTCGGTCGCCGCGCGGATCTTCGGCCACCAGCTGGTGTGGCCCGTCCTCGCGATCGTCCTGATGCTGGTCGTCGACGTGATCGCGAGCCCGGGCTTCCTGTCGATCCGGATCCTCGACGGGCACCTCTACGGCAACCCGATCGACATCATCCGCAACAGCGCGCCGGTCATGCTCGTGGCGCTCGGGATGACCCTGGTCATCGCGACCCGCGGGATCGACCTGTCCGTCGGGGCGGTCGCCGCGATCGCGGGCGCGGTCGCGTGCACCCGGATCGTCGGCGCGGCCGACGAGGGCGCGGCGTCCGCTGCGATCCTCGCCTGCACGACCGCGCTCGCCGTGTGCGTGCTCCTCGGTGTCTGGAACGGCTTCCTGGTCTCCGTGCTGGGCATCCAGCCGATCATCGCCACGCTGGTGCTGATGGTCGCCGGCCGCGGGATCGCCCTGCTCGTCACCGACGGCCAGATCACCACGCCCACCAACGGGACGTTCTCCGACCTCGCCTCCGGCTACGTGCTCGGGCTGCCGATCGCCTTCCTGGTGGCGGTGGGGATGGTCCTCCTCACGGCCGCGCTGACCCGCCGTACGGCGCTGGGCATGCTGATCGAGGCCGTCGGCATCAACCCCGACGCGAGCCGGCTCGCCGGGGTGCGGGCGCGCACCATCACCTGGACCGTCTACGTGTTCGCCGCGGTGTGCGCCGGCATCGCCGGGCTGATCATCGCCGCCAACACCAACTCGGTGAACGCGGAGAGCCTCGGCCTCTGGATCGAGCTCGACGCGATCCTCGCCGTCGTCATCGGAGGCACTGCGCTGACCGGTGGCCGATTCTCGCTCGCGGGCACGGTCGTGGGAGCGCTGCTGATCGCGACCCTCGCCCGCACCATTCCCAGCATCGGCATCCCGTCAGAGGCCAACTACGTGTTCAAGGCGCTCGTCGTGATCGTGGTGTGCCTCCTCCAGTCGCCGCGCGTCCGTGCGGCATTCCGCGCGCGGCTGCGCCGTACCTCCGAGCCGAAGGCGGTCGCCGCATGAGCCCCACGACCCTGCCCGCCTCCCCGTCCACCTGGGACCGGGTCCGGAGCTACTCGCCGCCGGGCCGCTACCTGCCCGTGATCGGCACGTTCGCGCTGTTCGTCGGGATGTTCGGGGTCGGCGGGCTCCAGTACGACCAGTTCGCCGACACCCAGAACCTCCTCAACCTGCTGCGCGACAACTCGTTCTTCATCGTGCTCGCGGTGGGGATGACTTTCGTGATCCTGACCGGGGGCATCGACCTCTCCGTCGGCTCGGTCGCCGCGCTCTCGACGATGGTCCTGGCGAAGCTGCTGCAGGACGGCTGGTCGGTCTACCCCGCCATGGGCGCGGTGCTGCTCGTCGGCATCCTGCTCGGGGCGCTGATGGGCGTGTTGATCCACTATCTCGACATCCAGCCGTTCATCGCGACGCTGGCGGGGCTCTTCCTGGCGCGCGGCGTCACCTTCCTGATCAGCACCGACCAGATCCCGATCACGAACGAGGGGTTCTTCGAGATCGCGTTCAAGCAGGTCACGCTCTGGAGCGGCTACACGACGTACTGGACCGTGCTGGTGTCGCTCGCGACCGTGGTGGTCGCCGCCTACGTCCTCGCGCGCACCCGGTTCGGGCGCACCGTCTACGCGATCGGCGGCAACGAGGCCTCGGCGATGCTGATGGGCCTCCGGGTCGCCGTCGTGAAGGTCGGCGTCTACGCCATCAGCGGCTGCTGCGCGGCCCTCGCCGGCATCCTCTACGGGCTCTACCTCTCCTCGGCCAACAGCCGCGCTGCCATCGGGTGGGAGCTCGACGCGATCGCCGCGGTGGTCATCGGGGGCACCCTGCTGACCGGCGGGCGCGGCTTCGTCATCGGCTCGTTCATCGGCGTCCTGGTCCTCGGCACGATCAAGGCGCTGATCAACTTCGACGGCTCCCTCGACCCGGCCTGGATCCGGATCGTGATCGGCGTGCTGCTGCTGGTGTTCGTCGTCATCCAGCGGCTGATGACCAGGCGCCAGACGTGACGGCCACCTCGCCCCGGACCGGCAACGGCCGGGCCCCGGTGATGGCCGACGTCGCCCGCCTCGCCGGCGTCAGCCACCAGACCGTCTCGCGGGTCGTCAACGGGCAGGGCAACCTCCGGCCGGAGACGCGGGAGCGGGTCGAGGAGGCGATCCGGCAGCTGGGCTACCGGCCCAACACCGCCGCGCGCTCGCTGGTGACCCGTCGCTCCGGCACGATCGGCGTGATCGGCTCGAAGAGCGGGTTCTGGGGGCCGAGCACCGTGCACCGCACGATCCAGGCGGCCGGCCGGGCCGCCGGCTACTTCGTCAGCTCGACGAACCTCCAGAGCCTGACCCGCGCCGAGTTCGCCGACGCGATGAACCACCTCCGCGACCAGCACGTCGAGGGGATCGTCCTCATCGCCGCCACCGACGACGCCGTGGAGGCCGCACGCACCCAGGTCGACCAGGGCATCCCGGTCGTCGTCGTCGAGGGCGACGAGGACAAGGCGGAGTGGACCGTCGGCGTCGACCAGGTAGCCGGCGCGGAGGAGGCGACGCGGCACCTGCTCGACCTCGGCCACACCGAGGTGGTGCACGTCGCCGGACCGTCGTCGTGGACCGAGGCCCGGGCGCGGCTGCGCGGCTACCG
This sequence comes from Nocardioides thalensis, assembly GCF_013410655.1. Taxonomy (NCBI): domain Bacteria; kingdom Bacillati; phylum Actinomycetota; class Actinomycetes; order Propionibacteriales; family Nocardioidaceae; genus Nocardioides; species Nocardioides thalensis. The sequence continues at coordinate 4,024,858 of NZ_JACCFP010000001.1, read as the reverse complement.
CAACGCGATGTTCGCCGCCGGCCTGCGCCCCTCGCGCCAGGTCGAGGGCGACTGGTCGGCAGCCAGCGGCTACGACGCCGGGCTCGCGATCGCCGCGCGGGCCGACGTCACCGGCGTGTTCTGCGCCAACGACCAGATGGCCCTCGGCCTCCTGAGGGCGCTCTCCGAGTCCGGTCGGTCGGTGCCGCACGACATCAGCGTCGTCGGCTTCGACGACATCCCGGAGGCGCCGTACCTCATCCCGCCGCTGACCACCGTGCGCCAGGACTTCGCCGCGGTCGGCCAGCGCGCCATCGAGATCCTCCGGGCCGCGATCGCCGGAGAGCCCACCCCGCCGCGGCTGATCAGCCCCGAGCTCGTCGTGCGCGCGAGCTCCGCCGCACCTGTCGAAGGGAGAGGTCGTTGAGCGACCAGTACGTCGTCGGTGTCGACTTCGGCACGCTGTCGGGCCGCGCCGTCGTGGTGCGCGCCTCGGACGGCGCCGAGGTCGGGACGGCGGTCCACGAGTACCCGCACGGGGTCGTCGAGGACCGGCTGCCCGGCACGGACCTGCGACTGCCGCCGGAATGGGCGCTCCAAGTGCCGCAGGACTACCGCGAGGTGCTCCAGGTCGCCGTACCTGCCGCCGTCGTCGACGCCGGGATCGACCCGGCGGAGGTCGTCGGCATCGCCACCGACTTCACCGCGTGCACGATGGTGCCGACCCTCGCCGACGGCACCCCGCTGTCGGAGGTCGACGGCTTCCGCGCGCGCCCGCACGCCTACGTGAAGCTCTGGAAGCACCACGCCGCCCAGGGCCAGGCCGACCGCATCAACGCGCTCGCCGAGGAGCGCGGCGAGGCCTGGCTGGCGCGGTACGGCGGGCTCATCTCCTCGGAGTGGGAGTTCGCCAAGGGGCTCCAGCTGTTCGAGGAGGACCGCGACACCTACGACCGGATGGAGCGCTGGGTCGAGGCGGCCGACTGGATCGTGTGGCAGCTGTGCGGGACCTACGTCCGCAACGCCTGCTCCGCCGGCTACAAGGGGATCCTCCAGGACGGCGGCTACCCGAGCGCTGACTTCCTCGAGGCCCTCGCGCCGGGGTTCGGCGGGTTCGTCGCCGACAAGCTCGACCAGCCCGTCGGCCGCCTCGGCGGCCGCGCGGGAACCCTGACGGCCGAGGCCGCCGGGTGGACCGGGTTGCCGGAGGGCATCGCCGTCGCCGTCGGCAACGTCGACGCGCACGTCACCGCGCCCGCCGCGCAGGCGACCGGCGCCGGCCAGATGGTCGCGATCATGGGCACGTCCACCTGCCACGTGATGAGCGGCGACGTGCTGCGCGAGGTGCCCGGCATGTGCGGCGTCGTCGACGGCGGCATCGTCGACGGCAGCTGGGGCTACGAGGCCGGGCAGAGCGGGGTCGGCGACATCTTCGGCTGGTTCGTCCGTACGGCGGTGCCCGCCGAGCACGCCGCCGCGGCGACGGCTGCGGGGGAGACCCTGCACGAGCACCTCACCCGGCTGGCGGCGGCCCAGGAGGTCGGCGAGCACGGACTCGTCGCCCTCGACTGGCACAGCGGGAACCGGTCGGTGCTGGTCGACCACGAGCTCTCGGGTCTCGTGGTCGGGCTGACGCTCGCCACCCGCCCCGAGGACGTCTACCGCGCGCTCCTCGAGGCGACGGCGTTCGGCACCCGCGTGATCGTGGAGACCTTTCGCGACAGCGGCGTCCCGGTGCACGAGCTGGTGATCGCCGGCGGGCTGTCGAAGAACGAGTTGCTCATGCAGATCTATGCGGACGTCACGCGGTTGCCGCTCTCGGTCATCGACTCCGAGCAGGGCCCCGCGCTCGGCTCCGCGATCCACGCGGCGGTCGCCGCGGGTGTCTATCCCGACGTCGCCACGGCGTCGAAGGCGATGGGCAAGATACGGCGGGGCGTCTACCTGCCCGACGAGGGGCGTGCGGCGTCGTACGACGGGCTGTTCGCGGAGTACGTCGCCCTGCACGACCACTTCGGCCGCGCCGACAAGGCGATGCGCCGGCTCAAGGCGATCCGTCGCGACGCGGTCGCCCGACGACAGGCGAGGGAGGGCTCGTGACCGCAGTCGACGACGTCCGCAGCACGGTGCTGCGGCTGCGTGCCGAGCTGTGCGCGCTGCACGCGGAGCTCGTCCGCTACGGCCTGGTGGTGTGGACCGCCGGCAACGTCTCCGCGCGGGTACCCGGCCACGACCTGCTCGTGATCAAGCCGAGCGGCGTCGACTACGACGCGCTGACGCCCGACGCCATGGTGGTCTGCGACCTCGACGGCCGCGTGGTCGACGGCCTGCACGCGCCCTCCTCGGACACCGAGGCGCAGGCCTACGTCTACCGGCACCGGCCCGACGTCGGCGGCGTCGTGCACACGCACTCGCCGTACGCCGTCGCCTGGGCGGCGCGGGGCGAGGCGATCCCCTGCGTGACGACGATGTGCGCCGACGAGTTCGGCGGCGACATCCCCGTCGGGCCGTTCGCGATCATCGGCGACGACTCCATCGGCCGCGGCATCGTCGACACCCTCGCCAGCAGCCGGTCGCCCGCCGTGCTCATGCAGAACCACGGGGTCTTCGCCGTCGGCGCCACCGCGAAGGCGGCGGTGAAGGCGGCGGTCATGTGCGAGGACGTCGCCCGCTCGGTGCACCTCGCGCGCCAGCTCGGGGAGCCCATCCCCATCGAGCAGCGTCACGTCGACGCGCTGTTCGACCGCTATCAGAACGTCTACGGCCAGCGATGAAAGGACCCTACGTGGCGAACGATCCAGAGGTCTGGTTCCTGACAGGGAGCCAGGCGCTCTACGGGCCCGAGACGCTCGACCAGGTCGCGACACAGTCGCAGGAGATCGTCGACAAGCTCGTCGCCCTCTCCGCCCTCCCGGTCCGCGTCGTGTGGAAGCCGGTGCTCCTCGACGCGGCCGCGATCCACCGCCAGGTGCTCGAGGCCAACAGCGCGCCCGACTGCGTCGGGCTGATCGCCTGGATGCACACGTTCTCGCCGGCCAAGATGTGGATCGCCGGACTGGACGCCCTCCAGAAGCCCCTGCTGCACCTGCACACGCAGGCCGGCATGGCGCTGCCCTGGTCGACGATCGACATGGACTTCATGAACCTCAACCAGGCCGCCCACGGCGACCGGGAGTTCGGCTACATCCAGTCGCGGCTCGGCGTACCGCGCAAGACCGTGGCGGGCCACGTCGAGAACCCGGCCGTCCGGGCCCGGGTCGAGGACTGGGCCCGGGCGGCGCTCGGCCGCGACGAGCTGCGCCGGCTCCGGCTCGCCCGGTTCGGCGACAACATGCGCGACGTCGCGGTCACCGAGGGCGACAAGGTGGAGGCGCAGCTCCGGTTCGGCGTCTCGGTCAACACCTACGGCGTCAACGACCTGGTCGCCGTCGTCGACGCGGTCGCCGACGACGCGATCGACAAGCTCGTCGTCGAGTACGCCGACCTCTACGACGTGGCACCAGAGCTCCTGCCGGGCGGCGAGCGCCACGAGTCGCTGCGCTACGGCGCCCGGGTCGAGGCCGGGATGCGCAGCTTCCTCGAGGACGGCGGTTTCGGTGCGTTCACCACCAACTTCGAAGACCTCGGCGGCCTGCGCCAGCTCCCGGGCCTCGCCGTCCAGCGGCTGATGGCGGACGGCTACGGCTTCGGCGGCGAGGGCGACTGGAAGACCGCGGTGCTGCTGCGCGCCACGAAGGTGATGGCCGCCGGCCTGCCCGGCGGCACCTCGTTCATGGAGGACTACACGTATCACCTGGTCCCGGGAGAGGAGAAGATCCTCGGCGCCCACATGCTCGAGGTCTGCCCGTCGATCACCAGCAGCCGCCCGTCGCTGGAGGTGCACCCGCTCTCCATCGGCGGCCGGGAGGACCCCGTGCGGCTGCGGTTCACCGCCGACCCCGCCGAGGCCGTCGTCGCCGGCCTCTCCGACCTCGGCGACCGCTTCCGACTCACCGTCAACGAGGTCGACGTCGTCGAGCCCGACGAGGCGCTGCCCGCCCTGCCGGTCGCCTGCGCGGTCTGGGAGCCGCGGCCGTCGCTCGCGACCTCGGCGGAGTCGTGGCTGATGGCCGGGGCACCGCACCACACCGTGCTGTCCACCGCCGTGGGCGTCGAGGTGCTGGGGGACTTCGCCGAGATGACCGCCACCGAGATCGCCGTCATCGACGCCGACACGACTGCCCGGGGGTTCCAGCGCGAGCTGCGCTGGAACGCCGCCTACCACCGGCTTGCGGGTGGCCTCTGACGGTCATCTCCGGGCCACCGCGATTTCAACGGCGCCGGTCTGCTCCGGTACATTCTCCCGCGGTGGCGTGTCCGAGCGGCCTAAGGAGAACGCCTCGAAAGCGTTTGTGGGTGCAAGCCCACCGAGGGTTCAAATCCCTCCGCCACCGCCATGTGATGTCGCAAGACATCGGCGACAGCCGAACCCTCATCTGAGGGTTCGGCTGTCAGGCTTTTGTGGGTTCCTTGGTTGGTAGTCCCGGGTGGGGTCGATGTCGTGCTCGCTGAGGAGCTCGCCGGTGGCGGAACGCGGCAGAGTCGGGCGAGCGTAGCCGCCCTGGTTGCGGCATGAGCGTGCGACCCTGCCGCGGGATTAGTCGAAAGCGAACGGCTCCCACCCGAGGGAGATCTGCGGATCCAATTGCAGGAAGACCCTGTCCGTGCGGAGCCCTTCGGCGAACGCGATCTGGAGCACCACGCGACCTTTCGCTCGGTCGAGTTCGATGCTCCGCACCTTGCGGAGCAGAAGGTCGGCGACCTCACCTTGAGCGTCCTCCACAAGCAGCCGGGCCTGCTCATGGCCCGGCTGGAGGTCGAGCGAGACACGACGTTGCCCTCGGCTCAGGACGAAAACGACTCGGGTGTACGGCCACTGCTCACGCCAGTCGGACTCGTACCCTGCGGCGAGGTCGTCCTCCTCGTAGGCGTAGTGGGGCTCGTCCTCGAAGGCCCAGACGAGATCAGCCAGATCTGGAAGCGGGTCCATCACCACGCGGAGCAGCATGTCAGGGGAAGTCCGAACTGCGCACTCATCGGCAGATCCGCGCGCATCCGCACGTCGGCATGAGCCAGAGCTCGGCTGATTAGGAACACACCCAGTGAGGGAGGTCGCCGCCTTCTAGGCGCCTGCCGGTGACACATTCACGTGCTCGGGAGTCTGATGGCCTCGCTTCATGCAGGAGATTCCCAATCGTCGCCCCCGGAGGTCGAAGTCCTGTTAGGTTCCCGGCCAGCGACTTCATCGATCGACTCTCGGGAGACAACGGTGTTACGAGTCCTGCGGCTTGCCCTCTCCTCGGCAGTGGCGCTCACCCTGACTTTGACCATCAACGCAACCGTGCCGGCGGCGGCCATGGAGGTCGGCGCCGAGCCGCAGGTCCGAGACAGCTCGGCACCGTTGCCACGAACAGCCGTCACTCCGCGAGTCACGAGCGGGAGATGGTTCACCATCGCGCACCGGGACATCGCCGGTGCGCACCGCCGCCCGGGCACGCTGGGGCGACAGTCGCTTATCCGGATCACCGACGTCCGCGCGCGACAGCGCTTCCTCTTCGACGTCGCCCTTCCGGCCGGTGCGCGACTGCGAGCGCACGGTGAGGGTCTCGAAGCCGTGGACCGCGAAGGTGCTGTGATCGGCGCGTTGGAAGCTCCCTGGGCCGTCGACGCGATCGGCATCGCCGTGTCGACCCGGTTCGAGGTCGTCGACCGGAACTCGTTCGTTCAAGTCGTCGAGCACCGGGCGGTGGGCGCGACCTATCCCGTCTTCGCGGATCCGTGGTGGGTCGTTCCCGTGGCCTTGCGAGTGGGCGGGCAGATCCTCGGCCGGTACGTGGTCCGACGCGCGACCTACGAGGCGGCGAAGCGGGCGGCAGCCAAGCTCGCCGCGAAGCAGGCGCAGCTCGATCTCGACGACGTCGAGCCGCGGACCCCGCGGAAGCTGCTGAAGCTCAACCGCCGCAACTTCCGCGAGAACGTCCGACGACGCACCGGCTGGGAGAAGTCCTCGATCGTCGGGTACGACGCGCACCACACGCTCCCGGTCAAGTTCAACGCAGACTTCAGCCGCGCCGGCCTGAACATCCACAACCCGATCTTCGGGCACTGGTGGTGCAGTCCTGCACACCGGAAGTACGCGCGGAAGTTCAACCGGCTCTGGGAGGACTGGCTCGCACCGCGGCGCAGCGACATCGAGGACAGCCGGTACTGGCGGATCAAGATCGAGAACAAGCGGATTCGCATGGTCAGCCGGTCATGGCACACCACTTACCAGTGCCCGTCCTCGAGGACCCGATGGCTTGGCACACCGTAACCGCGGCCGGAGCAGGCCGCGACCTGTGGCTGCGGGTGACCGGCGAGGACGCCCCGACCTATGGCCGGTGGAGGGCACCGTCGGGCATCGACGTCGAGAAAGCCTTGGGGGAGGCCGGGCCGGGGTCGGTGGACGTCGCGGTCTGGTGGGTCCAAGAGCCGGAGCACTACGGCAAGAGACTGAACGACTTCCTGTGGCAGACGTCGATGATCGGGTTGAAATTGCTCAGCGAGCGGATGGTTGAGGTTCTTCGCGGGTGTGGCGCGGAGCTGGACGTCTTCGACGTGGAGATCCGCCTGCGGAGCGGTGACCGTCTCGGTGGCTACGTCGGCGTGCTCGAGGAATGCAATGACCCCGGGCCCGTGCACAGCCTGTGGCGCGGTCGGAGAAGTCACAACCTGGTCGTCTCCGACGAAGTGCTGGCCGCCATCAAGGAGGCCGGGCTCACCGGGCTGAGGATCGAAGCGGTGAACGGTGCGTTTCCAGGCGATCAGCCGGGGTTCTTCGGCGAGGACTGAACCCCCGGGCTAGGCGGCTTCGTTGAACGCTGCCTGGTACTCCTCGGCTTGCTTCGCGGTGAGGTCACCGTTCACCCGGAGGAGGAGGGCGCCGTCCCGGTAGTGGTATTCAGTTCCGAGGGATTGCATGCCGGACTGGAGCGCCTTGAGGTAGCCCGACCGCTCCTTGGCGCCGTCGGCGTCCGCCCACACCTCCAGCACGGCCCCGCAGTCGATCCCGGGCTGCGGACACTTCAGGCGGGAGTCGTAGAACACTGCCGCCTCGCTATAGCCCTCCTCGCTGCCCAGCATCTTGTCCGGGTCGGTGTCATCGGTGAGCCGGACCGACTTGGTGACCGAAGGAACGTCCTCGACCGACGCCACTATCGCGTCCACATCGGGCTCGGGGTCGGCACCACCGTCGCAGCCGACGAGCGCGGGAAGCAGGAACAGCAACGTGACCAGAGCCCGGACGACCATGGTGGAAACGTACCGGCGTCTCACGGCGCGTACGCCGCTGGCCGCCAGTACTTCCGCACCACTCTGCCGGCATGCAGGCAGCCGCGCCCGTTCGGCTCCATCCCGGCAGCAGCACACCACGAGAGTCCCGGGCCGAGTTGCTTCGGCCCGGGACTCCGGTAGCGATCTACGCGCCCACGCAGCCTGGTTGAAGGATTCGCGACCTCCGCTGCGATTGAGCCCGAGCCTGACCCCGGTGGCGTAGCAACGCTGCCGGCCGGTTAGCGCTCGAGACGCAGCCGGAGCGTCGGCAGGGGACCGCCGGGGAAGTGGAGCAGCGGACCGCCGATCGCGAGCAGGCCGAGGTCGATCGGTGCCCATCCGGCCTTCGATGCGAGCCGCGCGACCGTGCCGTTCGCGGCCGGGTGGTCTCCTGAGATGAAGACGACGCGCCGCCCTCCGGCGGTCGGGTCGGCTCCGAGGTCGGGCGGAGTCAGTGTTCCGAACGCCTTCACCACCTCGGCTCCCGGGACGAGCTTCTCCACTAGCTGCGTGCTGGAGACGTGGCCGCCGAGGTCGGCGGGCGGGAAGTCCGGTGCGCTGAGCGGGTTGGTCGGGTCGATGACGATCTTGCCCGACCAGTCGTCGATGCCGCTGTTGGCCACTGCTGCCTCGAGGCGGTTCCAGGGAACGGCCAGGACCACGATGTCGGCCTTGGCTGCCTCGGTGATGTCGGCCGCGGTGACGCGGTCGTCGGGTGTCTGCACGGTGTGGGAGCCGCGACTGTTGGCGAGAAGGACTTCTGCGTCTGTGGTCGCGAAGCGGCGCGCGAGCGCCGTACCGATGCCGCCGGCGCCGATGATTCCGATGCTGGTCATTGGTTGCTCTCCGTTTCTCGTAGGTCGGGTTCGGCTCAGACGGCGAAGCCGCCGTCGACGTCCCAGCTGGTGCCGGTCACGAAGCGCGCCTCGGGGCGAACGAGGTAAGCGACCGCGCTGGCGATGTCGGTCGGATGGGCGTAGTGACCCACGGGCATGAGGGCCTTCATGGCCTCCGCGAACTCGCCCTCGTCCGGGTTCATCTCGGTTGCGGTCGGCCCGGGCTGGACGGTGTTGACGGTGATGCCGCGTGGTCCGAGCTCGCGGGCCAGGCCGCGGGTGAGTCCGGCGACGGCCGCCTTGGTCAGGGAGTAGACCGCGATGCCGGGGACCGGCACCCTGTCGGCGTTGATGGAGCCGATCGTGACGATCCGGCCACCGTGGGGCAGGTGGGGGACGGCTGCCTGGATCGTGTTGAAGACGCCGCGGACGTTGACGGCGACGAGACGGTCGAACTCCTCGAGCGGGAACTCCTCGATCGGCGCGACGTGGGCCACCCCGGCGTTGTTGACGAGGATGTCGAGGCCGCCGCTGATCGCGACGACCTCGGCGATCGTGTCGCGGACGGCGTCGGCGTCGGCGCTGTCGGTCTCGACCGCCCGGACGGTGCCGCCGGTGCTTGTGATCCGTTCGACGACCTCCTTGGCGCCCTGGTGGTCGGCGACGTAGCTGAACGTGACGCTTGCGCCGTCGGCTGCGAGGCGCTCGACGATGGAGGCGCCGATGCCGCGCGACCCTCCGGTCACGAGTGCGGTCTTTCCTGCGAGAGGCTGCTCAGACATGTGTAGCTCCTTGGTCCTTTTAGAAACCGAACCGTTCGGTTACTATTGGCTTGGAACTACTCACCTCCCGGGTGTATTCCGGGACCGATTCGGAAGGGAGCAGACGATGCCGGCTGGACGTCCGCGGTCGTTCGATGCCGAGGAGAAGCTCGATGTCGCGATGCGCCTGTTCTGGCGCGATGGTTACGAGGGTGTCTCGTTGAGCGACCTGACCGAAGCGATGGGGATCAACCGGCGCAGCTTGTACGCGGCGTACGGCAACAAGGAGACCCTGTTCGCCTCGGCCGCGCGGCGCTACCTCGACGGTCCCGGAGCTTTCGTGTCGCGGGCGCTTGAGGAGCCGACCGCACGAGGGGTCGCCGCGGTGATGCTGCACGGATGTGCGGACGCGTACACGCAGCCGGACTCCCCGGCGGGTTGCCTGCTGGTGCAGTCAGCGCTCGCGTGCAGTCCCGAGGATGACGGGGTCCGGAGGCTGCTGGCCCGTTACCGGGAGGACGGCGTGCTCGCTCTCGCGGCGCGTTTCGAACGCGCCCGCAACGACGGGGACCTCGGGGCTGACGAAACGGCCGATCCGAAGGCGTTGGCACGAATGCTGACCGCGATCGGCCAAGGCATGTCGGTCCAGGCCGCGGGCGGGGCCAGTCGCGAGCAGTTGCACGAGCTGGCCGACCAGGCCTTGAAGGCGTGGCCCACCCCCTAATTCACACGCCCGACGGGACAGGCCGCCGACGCATTCTGGTTGGTGAAACTGAGCAGCGTGCCGGGGGTGGTGACTGCCACTATGGCGTCACCATCGAACCCCGGAGGGTGGTGCATGTTCGGCCGCGACCAGGAGCTCGGCATTCTCGGCGAGCTCGTCGCGCGCAGGGAGGGCGTGGCCCAGGCCGCGTTGCTAGGCCCTCCCGGGGTCGGCAAGACCACCCTGCTGGCAGCCCTCAAGAACCAAGCAGAAGCGTCCGGCGTCGCGGTCCTGAGCGTGCGAGGCCACGAGGCGGACTCCAACGTCGCGTTCGCTGGCCTTGCCGACCTCCTCGCGCGCCTCGCGCCGGGATTGGATGCACTCCCGGTCGGACAACGCGACGCGGTGCTCGCCGTCCACGAGCACGGCGCTCTTCCCGAGGAGGACGGCTCGCTGCTGCTCCGGCTCGCCACAGGGAACCTGCTCACCGGGCTGGCGGCCGAGAAGCCGTTGCTGTTCCTGGTTGACGACTTCCACTGGATGGACCACGCCTCCCGGTCAGTCCTCGGGTTCGTGCTGCGTCGACTCGATGGCGCCCCCGTGGTCACGGTGGCGAGCGCGCGGGGCACGGAGGTGCCCAGCGGGCTGGAACGAGCACGTGTGATCGACCTTGGCCCGCTCGACGACGTCAGCGCCCGAGCCTTGTTGGGCTCCCGCTACCCATCGCTGGTCGGCGCCGCGCTCAAGACGGTGCTGCGCGAGTCGGCAGGCAATCCGCTCAGCCTGGTCGAGCTCGGCCGCGTGGCGGCGCAGGACCCTCGCGCGATCGCGACCACTGACGACCTGCCGCCGGTCGAGCGACTGGAGGCCGTTTTCGCCGCCGAGCTGCACGAGCTGCCGGCGGCCACCCGTGACGTCCTGGCCCTGGTCGCGGCGGGCGCCGACGACGTGGCCGTCCTCGCCGCAGCCGTGAAGCCGCCGCTGGACATCGCAGACCTGGCACCTGCGGAACGGACCGGGCTGATCTCGGCGACCCGCGACCACCTGGAGTTCCGCCACCCCGTGGCCCGCCGGGCGGCCTACCGAGCGGTCCCGGTCGCGCGTCGCCGCCAGCTCCACACCATCCTCGCCCAGGTACTGGCCGGCGACCCCGACCGTCGCGCGTGGCAGATCGCGGCCGCCGCGACCAGTCCCGACGAGACGGTCGCCGTGGAGCTAGCCGCCTACGCCGTCCGGGCCCGCGCCCGCGGCGCGTTCGTGGAGGCAGCGCGCGCCTACGAACGAGCAGCAACCTTCACCGAAGAAGACTCGGCGCGTGCGCACCGACTCCTGATGGCTGCGAGCCTCGCCGGCACCAGCGGCAACTTCGCCTGGGTCGAGGACCTGGCGACCAAGGTCGGCCAGCACACCACGGACCCGCAGATGCTCGTGCTCGCCGAGCACAACCGCGCAGCCGCCCTGGCGCGCACGGGCCTGCATCGTGCGGCCACCGAGGCGCTCGCCGAAGTCGTCCGCGACGCCGTCATCGCCGACCCGACGGTGGGCTGGGCAGCCCTCTCGGTGCAAGCGGTCCTGATCTACCAGGCCAACGGCGACCGGGACCTCCTGCGCAAGGAGATCGCGCATCTGCAGGCAGCCGCCATGCCCGAGCGGCCGGCCCTGCCGCCCCAGCTCTCGGAACCCACCCAACTGTGGGCAGCGGCAGCCACCGACCCGTTCCATCGCAGCCCCGACCAGCTGGTGCGCCTGAAGGAGATGACCGCCGACCCCGCCGGCCTGTCATCGGAATTCGGACACGTGCGCGCCATGCTCCTGGGCGCCGCCTGCTGGCTGCTGGATCAGTCGGTGGTCGCAGCCGAGCTCCTCGGGGAGTCCGTCAGGCTGATGCGGCGCCACGACGCGCAAGGAGAAACCGGCAACCCGCTCACCGCGCTCGGCTCCGTCTACCTGGACCTCGGTCGATTCGCCGACGCAGAAGACGTGGCACGGGAGCTCGACCAGGTCGCAGCCCTGGACAACTCGCGATTCCTGGGCCAGTCCGCAGACCACCTGAGAGCACGCGCCGCCGCAATCCGGGGTGACACCGGACAAGCACGAGACCTCGCCCGGCGCACGCTCGCCGACCTCGACCGCGACGACCACCGATCGCTGTTCTGCCACCTGCAGCTCACCCTCGGCCTGTGTGACCGCGTCGACGCCGACCACCATGGCGCGTTCGCGCACCTGAAGGAGCTCTTCGAACCCGACGGCACCCCACGGCACGAACATGTCTCGATGATGGCGATCGCGGAGATCGCCGGCGCTGCCGCACAGGTCGCCCGGATCGACGAGGTCCGACCAGTCCTCGCTCACGCTCGCGACACGATCGCCGGCAGCGGCGCAACCCGGTTCGAGCTCCTGCTGCACCACGCCGAAGCCCTGACCGCCGACCACGTGACTGACACCGAACGTCTCTTCCGGCTCGCCGTCGACGACCCGGACGGGGCAACCTGGTCCTTCGAACACGCCCGCGCTGCCCTCGACTACGGGCAGTGGCTGCGCCGCCAGCGCCGCCTGACCGATGCCCGGCCCATCCTTGCTGCAGCCGCGGACACCTTCGACGCAACCGGCGCAGTCAGCTGGGCGACCCAGGCCCGCAACGAGCTGCGTGCGGCAGGCGTCACCGCGGAACCTCCCCAGGACGGTGTGCTCGCCCAGCTGACGCCGCAGCAACAGCAGATCGTGCGGATGGCGGCCGACGGCCTGACCAACCGGGAGATCGGCGAGCGACTCTTCCTCTCACCGCGCACCATCTCCTCCCACCTCTACCAGATCTTCCCCAAGCTCGGCGTCGCCGGCCGACACCAGCTCCGCGACCTCCTCGAAGGCGACGACCACTCCGGCCGCTGACAAAAACCGTCACGTGACTGATGCCGACCTCTCGTCCGGCTCCATAGCGTCATCTGCGCCAGCACGCCCGGTCTCGGCGGGCCGACAGGCACCCGACGCCCGACCCTCGGGCGCGCGAGACCTCAGGAGCCACCATGCCCCGCAGCACGATCATGTTCGTCCACGGACTGTGGCTCTCAGCCCAGTCCTGGCGCCCCTGGCAGGACCACTTCGAGCAGAACGGATGGGCGACACTCGCCCCGGGCTACCCGGGAGAGGCCGCAACGATCGAGGAGACCCGCGCAAACCCCGACGCCCAGGCCGGCCACGGCATCGACGACCTCGTCTCCCACTACTGCGACGCCGCGCGTGCCGTGGACGGGCCCGTCATCGCCATCGGCCACTCCTTCGGAGGACTCGTCGCGGAGAAGATGCTCGGCGAGAACGCGGTCGCCGCCGCGATCGCGATCGACCCCGCCCCGATCAAAGGCGTGAAGCCACTGCCGTTCGCCCAGCTGCGCTCCGCCTTCCCCGTCCTCGGCAACCCGACGAACAAGTCGAAGGCGCAGGCCCTGACCGCCAAGCAGTTCCGCTACGCGTTCGGCAACGCACTCACGCCCGAGGAGTCCGACGCCCTCTGGGAGCAGTGGAACATCCCCTCACCCGGGCGTCCGCTCTTCGAAGCGGCGTCGGCGAACCTCAAGCGCAACTCGCCGGCCAAGGTCGCCACCGACAACGCCGACCGCGGCCCCCTACTCATCATGTCCGGCACCGCCGACCACACCGTGCCCGACAAGGTCACCCGGGCCGCCTACACGCTCTACGCGCACTCCGAGGCCTCCACCGAGCTCCAGCAGTTCGAAGGCAGAGGGCACTCGCTGACGATCGACCACGGATGGAAAGAAGTCGCCGACGCCTGTCTGCTGTGGCTCGACTCCAAAGGCCTCGCCGGATGACCACCATCATCGGGTTCCTAGGCGCCGGCGCCATCGCCCAGGCGCTCGCCAGCCAGCTCGTGCGCCTCGAAGACACCCGCGTCATCCTCACCAGCAGGCGCGGACCCACCAGCCTGCAGACCGTGACCGACCGGCTCGGCCCGGCGGCCCGCCCGGGCGACGCCGTCGACCTCGAGGACGCCGACGCCATCGTCCTGTCGGTCCCATGGAGCCAGGTACCCGCCGCCCTCGACCGCCTCGACGACTGGAAGGGCAGACTCCTCATCGACACCACCAACCCGATCGAGGCGCCCACCTCCCGGATGGCAAGCCTCGGCGGAGAAACGGCCTCGAGCCGGGTCGTGGCCCACCTCGCCAACGGCGCCAAGGTCGTCAAGGCGCCACCTGGCACCCGACGCGCTCGCCGCACCACCACGCGCAGGCAACGGACGACGCGTCCTCTTCCACGCCAGCGACCACGCGGACGCCTCCACCTGGGTCGCGCGCCTGATCACCCGTCTCGGGTTCGAACCCATCAACCTCGGCGGCCTCACCGACGGGGGACTGCTCCTGCAGTTCCCCGGAGGCTCGCTGCCGACCCGCAACCTCGTCCAGATCTGACCAGGAGACCCCCATGCGTATCCACCTCGCCGCGGCCGCCACACTGATCGCCGCCGCCGTACCCGCCTCGACCTCCGCCCACGCCAGCCCACCTCCCGGCGAGCTCACCCAACGCGCCGCCACGAAGCCGACGATCGTGCTCGTCCACGGCGCCTGGGCCGACGCGTCCTCCTGGTCGGCAGTCGCCCGAGGGCTGATCAACGACGGCCATCGCGTCCTCACGGCACCGAACCCGCTGCGCGGGCCGGCCAACGACATCGCCTACCTCGAGGCGTACCTCGCCGAACGAACCGACGGCCCGGTCGTGCTCGTGGGCCACTCCTACGGCGGCACCGTGATCAGCGGCGTCGACGACCCGGACGTCGAGGCGCTGGTCTACATCAACGCCTTCATCCCTGCCGAAGGCGAGTCGACCTTCCAGCTCGCAACCTCCAAGCCCGGCTCCCACCTCGGAGCCGACCCGGCCACCGTGTTCGACACCGTCGACTACCCCGGAGCGCCGGAAGGCGACGTCGACCTCTACGTCAAGCGCAAGGTCTTCATCGGCGCCTTCGGCAACGACCTCCCGCGACGCACCGCCGCCGACCTTGCGCTCGCGCAGCGGCCGCTCACCTACTCCGGCGGACTCGAAGCCTCACCCGCACCGTCCTGGGACACGATCCCGAGCTGGTCGCTCATCGGCACTCTCGACAACGTCATCCCGATTGCCCAGCAGCGCGCGATGAGCACCCGTGCAGGTTCGACCACGGTGCGGGTCAAGGCCGGCCATCTCTCGATGCTGTCCAAGGCCGACAAGGTCATCGACCTCATCGACCGCGCAGTCGGCAACTGAGCCCGGTCCACGGAGAAAGCCACCATGCCGACCGCACTCGAGAACCGCACCTTCCACTTCGACCTCGGTGGACTCAAGGTCCGGTACACCTTCGAACCCGACGACAAGGCCACCTTCGTCGTCACCGACGGCGCCGGCCTGGCCCCGGACGGCCACACCGAAACCGTCGCCATCACGGCGACCGAGATCCGGCCGAACGTGTGGCTCAACGCCTGGCGCGAAGCGAACGGATCCACCGTCACGCATGTAGAGGACTTCGAGAAGGGAGTCCTGTACTCCAACGTCACCGTCGACGGGCAGCTCTACACGCTCACCGGCACCATCAAGGAGATCTAGAGATGTCCAACGCAGACCTGGTCCGAACCGCGATGCACGAGCTCTTCGAGCTCAAGGACCTCACGGCACTCGACCGGTACTGGTCCGAGCCCTACATCCAGCACAGCCCCGGCCTGCCCAACGGCCTCGACGGGCTGCGGACCGCCGTACCCCACCTCGAAGGTTTCACCTGGCGGCCGGAACGTGTGGCCGAGGACGGCGACCTCGTCTGGGCCCACAGCCGCGTCACCGGCTGGGGTGAGGGAACCCAGATCATCGTCGACATCTTCCGCATCCACGACGGAAAGATCGTCGAGCACTGGGACGTCGTCCAACCCGAGACCAGTGCCGAGAACACCGTCAACGGCAACAGCATGCTCTGACCCGCCCGAGGGTCACTCCCTCGCGCGACCCAGCACACCCGCACCAACCGGTGGCGCGGGCTGGGCAGCGCACGCCCGGGCGGGTGCGCCCATCCTCGCGCCCCTTCCCGGGCCCTCATGTCTCGACCGCGACAACCGCGACCAACCACGAAGGAGTTCCGCCATGCCGTTCATCACCGTCGGCGCCGAGAACCGCACCGACATCGAGATCTACTACGAAGACCATGGGCAGGGCCAACCGGTCGTGCTCATCCACGGGTTCCCCCTGGATGGCCACTCGTGGGAGAAGCAGGCCAAGGTCCTGCTCTCCTCGGGGTACCGCGTGATCACCTACGACCGCCGCGGCTTCGGGCAGTCCAGTCAACCCAGCGACGGCTACGACTACGACACCTTCGCCAGCGACCTCCACGCCCTCATGGAGACACTCGACCTCACCGACGCCGTCCTCGTCGGGTTCTCCATGGGCACCGGCGAGGTCGCCCGGTACCTGGCCACTTACGGTTCACGCCGCGTCGCCAAGGCCGCGTTCCTGGCCTCCCTCGAACCCTGCCTCGCCAAGTCCGAGGACAACCCGACCGGCGCCGCGCCGCTGGAGTTCTTCGTCGGGATCAGCGAGCAGGTCAGCAACGACCGCTACGCCTACTACACCGCCTTCTACGAGCAGTTCTACAACCTCGAAGAGAACCTCGGGACCCGCATCAGCGAGGAGGTTGTCCGCCGCAGCTGGGACGTCACCGTCGCGGGGGGCTGGTGCGCCGCCGCCGCGGCCCCGCTGACCTGGCCCACCGACTTCCGCGACGACATCCCCAAGATCGACGTCCCCACCCTGATCGCCCACGGCACCAGCGACAACGTCCTTCCGATCGATGCGACCGCACGGCCGTTCCGGGCCCTCATCCCCTCGGCGCAGTATGTCGAGATCGAAGGAGCCCCGCACGGCATGTTGTGGACCCATGCCGACGAAGTGAACGAAGCACTACTCACATTCCTGAGCGCCTAGCTCACAGAGCCACCGCCATGTGAAACAGCCCCCACCTGCGGAATCGCAGGGAGGGGCTGTTCTCCGGTCCACTGTCAGCAGCAGGCCGGCGCGGGCTGGCGTGGCGTGGTCGACGCCCTGGCCGACGCGGCCGACGCGAGGGTCGCGACCCGGGCGATGACCGCCGCAGACCGCAGATCACTGCGGCGTCGGACCGCCTGCCGCAGGAGACGGTGGTCGGCAGCTTCGCGGTGGAGCTCGGTGATGCGACTGTCGGCGAGTGCTCGAGCAATGCCTGGATGCATGGTGACTTCCTTTCAGCAGCAGGCGGGGGTCTTCCCGGCCGGCTCGTCGCCAGCGTCGTGGGTGCGGTCGACGTCGGTGTTGTTGTCGTCGATGTTGGTGCAGCAACCTCCGAGGCCGGACACGTCGCTCAGGTCGAGGTCGGCCTTGCCCTCGAGGTCGGGGCGGGCGTCGCCGGTGACGGTGTAGACCTCCCACGGCTCGTTGCCGGGGCCGGACACCCACACCTTGTCCTGCACGGCGTAGCAACAGGTGGTGTTGTCCTCCACGCGGGTGGCCAGGCCGGCGTCGGCGAGCCGGTTGGTGGCCGCGGCGACGAGGTCCGTGCTCTCGACCTCGACCCCCAGGTGGTCCATCCGGGTCTCCGTGCCGGGCTGCCCCTCGAGCAGGACCAGCTTCAGCGGCGGCTCGGCGATCGCGAAGTTGGCGTAACCGGGGCGGCGCTTGGCCGGCGCCGTGTTGAAGAGGCGGGAGTAGAAGTCGATCGAGCCGTCGAGGTCGGCGACGCGGAGGGCGAGCTGGACACGGGACATAGGGGGTTCCTTCCGTTCGGGGGCGGCAAGGCCGCCGCAGATATTGATGACTGTCTATGTCTTACTGGCCACAGGTTGCTCCATAGATTGATCTCTGTCAATATAGAAGCGTGTCTAAGTCCTCGCTCCCCCTGCTGACCGGCAGCGATGCGCTCGCCTGCTGCACCCCGCTGTCGCGGGAGCCGATGAGCGACGAGCAGGCCGCTCAGGTCGCGCCCCTCCTCAAGGCGCTGGCCGACCCGGTTCGGCTGAGGTTGATGTCGATGGTGCTGTCGCACGAGGGCGGGGAGGCATGCGTGTGCGACCTGACCCCGGCCTTCGACCTGTCGCAACCGACCATCAGCCACCACCTCAAGGTGCTCCACGAGGCTGGCCTCCTTGACCGCGAGAAGCGCGGCACCTGGGTCTACTACCAGGCCAAGCCCGAGGCGATGACCGCGATCATGACCCTGTTCGCGGCGGGCCCGGTGGCCTCCACTTGCTGATGGCCGACCCGGTCAGCCCTCGCATCGAGCCGCTCCCCGCTTCCGCGACGCTCGCGCAGCGCGTGGTCGCCGAGCTGGTCGGCACGGCCTTCCTCGTGGCCGCCGTCATCGGCTCCGGCATCGCCGCCACCCGGCTCTCGCCCGACGACGTCGGGCTGCAGCTCCTGGAGAACAGCCTCGTCACCGGCGCCGCCCTGGTCGCGCTCATCCTGGCTCTCCAGCCCGTCTCCGCCGCGTTCAACCCGGTGGTCACCGTCGTCGAACGCGCCTTCGGTCTCATCGGTACGACGACCGCCGCGGCGCTCATCGCGGCGCAGGTCATCGGCGGCGTGCTCGGTGCCGTGCTCGCGAACCTGATGTTCGACCTCTCTCCGGTCAGCATCGCCACGACCGACCGCACCGGCAGCCACCTCTGGCTCGCCGAGGTCGTCGCCACGCTCGGGCTCGTGCTCGTCGTCTTCGGCAGCCTGCGGACCCAGCGGACCAGCACCGTCGCGTTCGCCGTCGGCGGCTACATCACCGCCGCCTACTGGTTCACCAGCTCCACGAGCTTCGCGAACCCCGCCGTCACCATCGGCCGCTCGTTCTCCGACACGTTCGCGGGGATCGCACCGGCGTCGGCCCCCATGTTCGTGCTCATGCAGCTCGTGGGCGGTGCCCTGGCCGCACTGATCGTTCGGTTCCTCTTTCCCGAGCCCCGCACCACGGAGGAGATGCGATGACCGACCACGCCGACCCCAGGCCCACGGTCCTGTTCGTGTGCGTGCACAACGCGGGACGCTCCCAGATGGCGGCAGGCTGGCTCCAGCACCTCGCAGGCGACCGCGTCGAGGTCCTCTCCGCGGGGTCCGAGCCCGCCGACCAGATCAATCCGGTCGCCGTCGAAGCGATGCGCGAGGTGGGCATCGACATCACCGCCGCTCGGCCCAAGGTCCTCACCGCCGAAGCGGTTCAACACTCTGACGTCGTCATCACCATGGGCTGCGGCGACGCCTGCCCGTTCTACCCCGGCAAGCGCTACGAGGACTGGAAGCTCGACGACCCCGCTGGTCAGGGCATCGAAGCGGTGCGGCCGATCCGTGACGACATCGAGCAGCGCGTCCGCGACCTCGTCGCCACACTGACCAACTGAACCGGTGGGCCGCCGCGCCGCCGCCGCGGGCAAGAGCGAGATCCCGCCCGGACCGGGTCCGGGCGGGATCTCGCGTGATGGTGGTCGGTGGGACTCAGACGGTGGCCTTCACCGGCTCCTCCGGCGGGGCGGCCCCAACCCCCGTGGTCGAGGGGATGGCATCGGAGTGCGGGGCGTCGCTGCGGCCGTAGCTGCGGTGCAGCGCCATGTAGACCAGGCCCGTTCCGACGACGATCGCGGCCGACAGCAGGACGAGGTAGTTGTCGTACCACGCTGCGTCCGGCGTGCGCGGCCACGCGATGTTGACCATCGCGGCGACACCGTAGGCGAGGGCGGCGATGTTGACCGGCAGGCCCCACCTGCCCAGCTGGTAGGCCCCCGACGGCTGCCAGCCCTTGAGCCGGGCCCGCAGCGCGGCGAGCACGACCAGCTGGAACCCGAGGTAGATGCCGAAGGCGGCGAAGCTGACGATCTTGAGCACGGCGTCCGCGCTCACCTTCGAGAAGATCACGATCAGGGCCGGGACGATGCCCGACAGGAGCAGGGCGTACGGCGGGACGCCGCGGGTCGCGGAGAACTTCTTCAGCAGGCCGGAGCCGAAGATCATGTCGTCGCGGCCGTAGGAGTAGGCGAGCCGGCTCGCGGCGGCCTGGAGCGACATCGCGCAGGACACGAACGAGATCAGCACGACGAAGAGGACGATCCGGGCGCCGGTCGTGCCGAACGCGTCGTTGAGGACAGTGGTCACCGGGTCGACGTCCTCACCCGCGATGACGCCGGGGATGTCGGCCACGGACAGCACGAGCGCGAGGCAGACGAACGTGGCCGCGGCGCCGCCGATGTAGATGGTGCGGCGCATGGCCTTGGGGATGAGGCGACCCGGGTTCGGGACCTCCTCGGCGACGTCGCCGCACGCCTCGAAGCCGTAGTACTGGTAGATGCCGATCAGGCTCGCCGCGAGGAACGCGGACACGTAGCTGCCCTCGCCGGCGGCGCCAAAGGAGTCGAACAGGACGTCGAGACCGTGCTCGCGGTGGGCGATCAGCAGCCAGCCGCCGACCGCCAGCGCGCCGAGGAGCTCCGCGGTGAAGCCGATGATCGCGGCCCACGCGAGGACCTTCGTGCCCATGAAGTTGATGACGGTCGCGAGCAGGATCGTGCCCAGGCCGCAGACGATCACCGTGTTGGTCGTCGCATCGATCCCGAGCGCGGGCGCGACGTAGAAGCCGGCCGTGTAGGTGACCGACGCGACCGTTGCCAACAGCGCGAGGAGGTAGACCCAGCCGGTCATCCACGCGTACTTCTTGCCCCAGAGCCGTCGTGCCCACGGGTAGACACCGCCGGCCACGGGGAACTGCGCCACGATCTCGCTGAAGACGAGCGCGACGAGGAGCTGGCCCACGCCCACGATGAGGAGGCTCCAGATCATCGGCGGGCCGGCGAGCGCGAGCGAGATCGCGAAGACGGTGTAGATGCCGACGACCGGCGAGAGGTAGGTGAACCCGAGCGAGAAGTTGGCCCATGGGCTCATGTCACGCCGGAACTCCGACGTGTAGCCCAGCGACGCGAGCTGCGCGTCGTCGTGGTCGGCGTGGTGCATGACGGGGTGCCTCCATGTGGCGTGGGTAACAGTCCCGCGGAAACCTACAGAGTTAGGGGTTTAAACCACAAGAGGGGAAACGAAGGATTTACAAGGGCCCGTCGGAGGCCCCACGATCCGCACTAGGCTGCCCCGGTCCCGCCGATCCCAGGAGCTCGTCATCGACACCGCCGCCATCATCGCCCCCTTGGCCGCCGTCGGCCGCGCGGGGGAGATCGCCGACCGGCTGACCGAGGCGATCCACCTGGGGCTCTTCCGCGATGGGCAGCAGCTCCCGCCCGAGTCGGAGTTCGCGCAACAGCTCGGCGTGGCGCCGATGACGCTCCGCGAGTCGATCTCGACGCTGCGAGAGCGCGGCCTGGTCGAGACGCGGCGCGGCCGCAACGGCGGGACGTTCATCAAGCGCTCGCTGGAGCCGCCGGCCGAGCCGGACCTCGCGCGGCTCACCGAGATCAGCGTCAGCACGCTCCGCGACCTCGCCGACGAGCAGCAGGCGATCTCCGGCATGGCCGCGCGGCTGGCGGCCGAGCGTGCCACGTCGCGCAGCGTCCGTCGCATCCTCGAGCTGGTCGACCAGTTGACCGTGGCGGCCTCGCGCGGCGCGCGGATGAAGGCCGACTCTCGCTTCCACGTGGAGGTCGCGATCGCGACCCGCTCCGACCGGCTGGTGCGGCGCGAGGTCGCGCTCCAGGCCGAGTCGGCGGGCATGCTGTGGCTGCCGCACCTGGGCGACGACGACGCCACGGCCATCGGCCGCGAGCACCACGACATCGCCACCGCGATCGCCTCGGAGGACGGCGAGTCCGCCCAGCGGGCCGCCGAACGACACGTGCGCCGCAACCTCCGCCGCCTGACGACGGCCCACCTCAAGCTGGCCGAAGACATCCCGAGGGAGGGTGCCCGATGAGCGCCGAGACCCACGAGCCCGCCGAGTTCCGCGCCGTCCTCGACGCGCTCAACGACTACCTCCACCGCGAGCTGGTCCCGCTGGGCGAGCTCGCCGAGGAGCTGGCCGGCACGATCGACCCGGAGGCGGTGGGCGCTCTCACCGACGCCGACCTCGCGCCGCTCGTCCCACGGATCCAGGGCGCGCTCGCCGACGCGCCGGACTTCGTCGGCTTCGGCTTCGCGGCCGCGGCTGGAGTGATGAGGGACAACGACCACTACCTGCTCTGGTACCAGCGCCGCGAGAGCGGGCTGCGCCGTCTCAACCTCAACCTCTCGGAGGGCGACCCGGAGCTCTACGAGTACTTCGACACCGAGTGGTTCGCCGGGGCGGAGCGGCTCCGGGCGCCGGCGATCCACGGTCCGTACGTCGACTACGCCGGCGCGGACTTCCTGGTATTGACCGCCGCCGTACCCGTGCTGGTCGACGAGCGCTTCGTCGGCGTGGCCGGTGCCGACATCGACCCGCACCGGGTCGAGCAGGCCCTGGTGCACATGCTCCGCGGGCTGCCCGGCGAGGCGGTCGTCGTCAACGACGACCGGTCCGTCCTCGCCGCCAACTCGGCACGGTGGATGCCGGGCGAGCGCGTGCGGGTCCACCCGATGAAGGACCGCGCGTCCTGGCAGGCGGTGGGCGCGATGACCACCTGGACCGGCTGGACCCTGGCGCTCGCGCCCTCGTCGCAGGCGTAGCCGGAAACATTTCCGGACGACTTCGGGCGGACCCCTTGACGATAAACCGCTAGAACTAGAGGATTAGGCACTCCCGACACCAAGGAGGGCCCGATGTCCACGACCGTCGCTGAGCAGGCACCCCGCCTCGCGGTCACCGCCCCGTCGTTCTCGATCACCTCGGACGAGGTGAAGCAGGCGCGCGAGCAGAGCTGGTACGCCCACACCGAGTACGGCATCGCGGTCCTGCGGTACGACGAGGTCAGCAGGCTGCTCAAGCACCCCAAGCTGCGGCAGGGGAGCGTCGCGTGGCCGGCCCACAACGGCGTCACCGAGGGGCCGTTCGCCGCCTGGTTCGACTCGTGGGTCCTCAACAAGGAGGGCGAGGAGCACCACCGCCTGCGCCGGCTGATGAACCCCGCGTTCTCGCCGAAGCTGATCGCCGGCCTCGTGCCGCGGTTCCAGGCGCTCGCGACCGAGCTGATCGACGCGTTCGCCGAGCGCGGCGAGTGCGACTTCACCGCCGAGTTCGCCGAGCCGTACGCCGCCCGGGTCATCGCGATCATGCTCGGCCTGCCGGAGTCGGAGTGGGAGATCATCGCCCGCGAGTCCGCGACCCTCGGGCTCTCCCTCGGCGTGACCATCAAGCAGGACCTGCCGAAGATCGAGTCAGCGCTCCAGCGCCTCTACGAGTACGCCGACGCGCTGATCGCCGACCGCCGGGCGAACCCGGGCGAAGACTTCATGTCGGTGCTGGTCAAGGCGCAGCGCGACGACGACCGGCTCAGCGCCACCGAGCTGCGCGACGCCATCGTGCTGCTGATCTTCGGCGGTTACGACACCACCCGCAACCAGCTCGGCCTGGCGATGCAGACGTTCATGCAGCACCCGGACCAGTGGGACGTCCTGGCGGCCGACCCGTCGCTCGGCGGCAAGGCCGTCGAGGAGGTCATGCGGGTCAACCCGACCGTGCGCTGGGTGACCCGGGAGGCCAAGGAGACGTTCGAGTTCGAGGGGCTCACGATCGAGGCCGGCACCACGGTGCACCTCTACAGCGAGTCCGCGGGCACCGACCCCCGTGTCTTCGGTGAGCCGTCCTTCGACATCACCGCCGAGCGCCGCCCGCACTACGGCTTCGGCGGCGGCGCCCACCACTGCCTGGGCCACTTCGTCGCCCGCAGCGACATGTCCGAGGCGCTCCCGCTGCTCGCGCGCCGGCTGCGCGACCCCAAGCCGCTGCCGGGCGACACCTGGCTCCCCGACTCCGGCAACACCGGGCCGATCACGCTGCCGATCAGCTTCACCCCGGCCCCCTGACCAGCACGACCGACCAGGAGAGACCCATGAAGATCACCGTGGACATGGCCAAGTGCGAGGACCACGGCCAGTGCGCCATCGCCGCCCCCGTCGCGTTCCGGATGAACGACGACGGCAAGCTCGAGCACGACGGCGAGGTGGACGACGCCTACCTCGACGAGGTCGAGGAGGCGGCCGACGTCTGCCCCGTCCAGGCGATCCTGATCGGCGCCTGATGAGCACGGGTCACGTGGTCGTCGTCGGTGGCTCCCTCGGTGGCCTCCGCGCCGCCGAGCAGCTCCGGGCGGCCGGCCACGACGGCCCGGTCACCGTGGTCGGCGAGGAGCCCTGGCTGCCGTACAACCGGCCGCCGCTGTCGAAGGAGGTGCTCGCCGACCCGGGCGACCACGACCCCGCCCGGCTGCACGCCGGCATCGCGTTCCGGCGCCGCGCCTCTGTCGAGGACGTCGAGTTCCGGGTCGGGCGCCGCGTCGTCTCCGCCGACCTGGCCCGACGGGCGCTCGCCCTCGACGACGGGACCGCACTGACCTATGACGGCCTGGTCGTCGCGACCGGTCTCCGCGCTCGCCGCCTGGCCGTACCCGGGCCGACCGAGGGTCGCCACGTCGTGCGCACCCTCGACGACGCCTGCGCCCTGCGGGCCGCGATCGCCGACGCCTCGCAGGTGGTCGTGGTCGGCGCCGGGTTCGTCGGCTGCGAGACGGCCGCCTCGCTCCACACGCTGGGTCTGCCGGTCACGGTGGTGCACCCCGAGGCGGTCGCCTTCGAGCCCGCTCTCGGTCGCGAGGTCGGCGCCGCGATCCAGCGCCACCTCGAGGCCGCCGGCATCACCTTCGTCAGCGGCGTGGGCGTCGCGGCGTACGCCGGCGTCGGCGCCGTCGCCGGGGTCCTGCTCGACGACGGGCGGACGCTCGAGGCGAGCCTCGTCGTCGAGGCCGTCGGCTCCGCCTGCAACACCGAGTGGCTCGAGGGCAACGGCCTGGACCTGTCCGACGGCGTCCTCACCGACAACGACCTGCGGGTCGTCGGCGCCCAGCGCGTCGTCGCCGTCGGCGACGTGTCGCGCTTCCCCAACCCGCTCTTCGGCCCGGACCTCGGCGCCCGACCGCGCCGCGTCGAGCACTGGTCGATGCCCACCGACACGGCCAAGCGGGCGGCGGCCACGCTGGTCGCCGACCTGGCCGGGACGCCCGGCCCGGACACGCCGTTCGCCCCGACGCCGTCGTTCTGGAGCGACCTGCTCGACCTGCGGCTCCAGGCCTACGGCTCGCCCGCCCTCGGCAGCGAGCTGCGGCTCGAGGAGGGCGACCTCGCCCGCCTCGGTGACGGCGCCGTCGTCACCTACCACCACGACGGGGCGCTCGTCGGCGTCCTCGCCGTCAACATCCCGCCCGCCCGGCTGCGCGCCCTCCGCGACCGCTTCGCGGCGCCGGTCGCCGTCCACTGACCCCGAGAAGACGCTCGAGAGGACCACCCATGCCCACCGCGCTCGACCTCCATCGCGAGCTCAACTCCCGACCGGGAGCGCTCGACGACATCACGCAGGCCATCGCCGCCAACGGCGTGGAGTACGTCTACTTCCAGGCCGTGACCATCACCGGCCGCGTCGTCGGCAAGGTGGTGCCCGCCGGGCACTTCGACCGGCTCGCCGTGCGGGGCGTCAACCAGCACCGCACCGCGATCGCCAACCTGCAGACGACCCGCGAGGGTGTGCTCCTCGGCGGCGGCACCGAGGCCGCGGAGTACACCGCAGTCCCCGACCTGGAGACGTTCGCCGTGCTGCCGTGGGACACCTCGGTCGCCCGCGTCTTCTGCCGCCTCTACGAGCCGGACCACCGCGGCGACGAGGCCGGCGCGGCCCTCGCCACCGACTCCCGCGGCCTGCTGCACCGGCTGCACGCCGAGTTCACGGCTCGCACCGGCCTGGAGCTGCGCACCGGCACCGAGCCGGAGATGACCTGGGAGGGCCCCGGCTTCGAGACGACGTTCCGCCCCGACTCCTCGCCGGCGTACCACATCGAGCACCTGGAGCGGTTCCGCCCGGTCTACCAGAAGGTCATCAGCTATGCCCGCGCGCTCGGCCTCGACATGATCGAGGGCGACTTCGAGGACGAGGGCCAGGTCGAGCTCAACTGGATGTTCGACCACGCCAACCTCACGGCCGACCGCCTGGTCACCTACCGGCAGGTGTGCAAGCAGGTCGCCCGCGAGCTCGGGATCGAGTGCAGCTTCATGCCCAAGCCCGGCACGGGCTACATGGGCAACGGCTGCCACCACAACTTCAGCCTGTGGCGCGACGGCGTCAACGTGCTCGAGGACGCCGGCCGCCCGGAGCTGCACCTCACCGACGAGGGCCGGCACGCCCTCGGCGGCCTGCTCGCCCACACCCCCGGCGCGATGCTGGTCATGGGCTCGACGGTCAACTCCTACAAGCGCTACTGGGACGCCGGTCAGTTCGCGCCGTCGCGGATCGACTGGGGCATGGACAACAAGACGTGCACCGTGCGGCTGTCGGCCAACGGCCGGCTCGAGTACAAGCTGCCCGACGCCGCGGTCAACCCCTACCTCTCCCACGCGGTGCTCGTCGCGGCGCTCGAGGACGGGCTCAAGAACCAGATCGACCCGGGCGACCCGACCGTCGGGTCGTCGTACCTCTCCACCGCACCGGAGCTGTTCGGCAAGCTGCCGCTCAGCCTCGGCGAGGCGATCTCTGCCTTCGAGGCCGACAGCTTCCTCCGTGACGCCCTGGGCACCGAGCTCTCCGACCTGCTCGTCGCGTTCAAGACCGACGAGTGGGCGCGCTTCAACAGCACCGTCACCAGCTGGGAGCGCGCGACGTACTGGGACGACCTGCCGTGAGCGCCGCGACCGCGACCCCGGGCCGGCTCCGGCTCCGGCTCGCCTGCCTCGACGCCGACGCCCCGCCGCTGTTCGGCCTGGCCTCGGCCCCCGGCGGCCGGCAGGGGTTCGAGCCCGCCGTCGCCGCGCTGCTCGCCGACGAGATGGGTCTCGACCTGGAGTGGGCCCTGATGCCGTGGGGCGACATGCTGCCCGCGGCCCAGCGCCACGAGGTCGACGCCGTCCTCTGCGGCCAGGGGATCATCCCGGCCCGCCTCGAGCAGGTCGACTTCACCCGGCCGTACGGCGTCTTCCACGAGGGCGTGCTGTGCCGCCGGGGCGAGGCGGTGCGCGACCCCTCCGGCCTGGTCGGACGACGGGTGGCAGCGATCGCGGGCTCCGCCAACGAGCGGCTCGCCAACACCTTCGAGGGCGCGGTCGTCGTGCCGTTCTCCGGCGACTCCGACGACGTGTACGCCGACATGCTCGCGGCGCTTCGCTCCGGCGACGTGTTCGCCGTGGTCGACGACGACGTCGTGTTCGTCCCGCTCGGCGAGAGCGACCCGACGTTCGAGCTCGGTTTCGTCGTCAAGACCCACAACCCGTGGGGGATCGGCGTGGCCAAGGACCTGCCGGACCTGCGCACGGAGATCGACGACGCGCTGGCCGCGATCATCGCCGACGGCCGGCACCGCGCCGCGTGGGAGCAGTGGCTGCCGACGCTGGAGTACCCGTTCTGATGCGGCCGCTGATCGCGATCCCCGGGCGGCGCAGCCCGCAGGTCCAGGTCCTCCGGTTCTCGGGCACGATCATGTCCGAGGCGATGTGCGAGGCCGTCTGGGCCGCCGGCGGAGAACCGCTGGTCCTGCACGGTCCCGACGCCGATCCCGCCGGCGGCATCGCCGACCGGCTCGCGCGGTTCGACGGCGTGCTGCTGCCGGGCGGGGGAGACCTCGACCCCCGCCGCTACGGCCAGGAACCGCTGCCCGAGACCGAGCCGCCGATGCCCCACGACGACGACCTCGACCTCGGCGTCGTCGCCGCTGTGCTCGATCTCGGCCTGCCCACCCTTGCGATCTGCCGTGGCATGCAGGTGCTCAACGTGGCGCTCGGAGGAACCCTCGTGCAGCACCTCGAGCCCGGTCCGGTCCAGCACCGCAGCGCCGAGCACGACGTGACCACGAGCGGGCGGCTGCGCGACGTCACCGGCCGCGACGTGGTGCGGGTCTCGTCGTACCACCACCAGGCGGTGGACCGCCTCGGCGCCGGCCTGACCGTCGTCGGCCGGGCCGCCGACGACTGCGTCGAGGGGGTCGAGCACGAGGCCGGCCACGTCCTCGCGGTGCAGTGGCACCCGGAGGACCTGCACGCCACCAACCCCACCGACCACGCGCTGTTCACCGACCTGGTGGAGCGCGCCGCGAAGTACGCCGTCCGCTGATCGGCGAGGAAGGACCACCCATGACCCAGACCCCGCCCTACCAGGTCACCAACCCCGCCACCGGAGCGGTGTTGGAGACGTTCCCGTTCGCGACCGACGCCGAGGTCGAGAGCGCGCTCGCACGCGCCGCCGCGGCGTACGAGACGTGGCGGGCGACGCCCATCGACGAGCGCGTCTCCGTGGTGAAGCGGGTCGCGGCCCTGTTCTCCGAGCGCTCCGCGGAGCTCGGCGAGCTGATCACCACCGAGATGGGCAAGAGCCCCGCGGACGCCGCCGGAGAGGCGGGCTTCTGCGCCGAGATCTTCGGCTACTACGCCGACCAGGGCCCGGGGCTCCTCGCCGACCAGCCGCTCCCCGGTCACCCCGGCGGCCGGATCGAGCACCTGCCGATCGGCCCGCTGCTCGGCGTGATGCCCTGGAACTACCCCTACTACCAGGTCGCGCGCTTCGCGGCCCCCAACCTGGTCGCCGGCAACACGATCATCCTCAAGCACGCGGAGAACTGCCCGACCTCCGCCCGCGCGATCGCGCAGCTGATGGCCGACGCGGGGGTGCCCGACGGTGTCTACGTCAACCTCTTCGCCACCCACGAGCAGGTGGCGACCATGATCGCCGACCCGCGGGTCCGCGGGGTCTCCCTCACGGGCTCGGAGCGCGCCGGCACCGCCGTCGCGGAGGCGGCCGGTCGCCACCTGAAGAAGGTGGTCCTCGAGCTCGGCGGCTCCGACCCCTACATCGTGCTCGACACCGACGACGTCGACGCCACCGCCGAGACCGCCTGGCAGACCCGGATCGCCAACATGGGCCAGGCCTGCAACTCCAACAAGCGGATGATCGTCATGGACGAGGTGTACGACGACTTCGTGGCCGGTCTCGTGGAGCGCGCCTCGGCGATGACGCCCCGCACCGACGCCGACGGCTACTCGCCGATGGTCTCGCGCAAGGCGGCCGAGGGCCTGCTCGCCCAGGTGCGGGACGCCGTCGACAAGGGCGCGACCCTGCACGTGGGTGGCGAGCTCGGCGACCACGCGTGGTTCAGCCCGGCCGTGCTGACCGGAGTCACCCCCGAGATGCGCGCGTGGCACGAGGAGCTGTTCGGCCCGGTCGCCGTGGTCTACAAGGTCAGCACCGACGACGAGGCCGTCGAGCTGGCGAACGCCGTGGACTTCGGCCTCGGGGGAGCGGTCTGGTCGACCGACGAGGAGCGCGCGACCCGGGTCGCGCAGCGGCTCGACGTCGGCATGGCCAACGTCAACCTGCCGGCCGCCGATGGCTTCGCCGACGTGCCGTTCGGCGGCACCAAGCGCTCCGGCTTCGGGCGCGAGCTCGGGCCGCTCGGCATCGGCGAGTTCGTCAACCAGCGCGTCTTCTACGTCCAGCGATGAGCACGATGCCCTCCTCCGTGCCCGTCGTCACCCGCGCCGAGGTCGAGGCGCCCGGCGCGCACCCGCGTGAGCCCGGCCGGCCGCACGTCGCCGTCCTCGTCTCGCTCAACTTCCCGGACCTCACCGAGCCGGTGGCCGAGCTCGTCCGCCGGTTCACTCGCAGTGCGCTGGTCGCCACGACGGAGGCCGGGGCGTCGTACACGCTCGTCGACTCCTCCGACCCGCGCGAGCTCGAGGCCGCGCTGGTCTGGGGGCGCGACGCCGACGCGCTGTTCGTGCTCGGCGGCGGCGACATCGCCGCGGCGTGCTACGGCGGGCCGGAGGGCGAGGTCCCCAACTCGTACGGCGTCGACGAGGCCGCCGACCGCGCCAGCCTCGCCATGATCCGGCAGTACGCCGACGCGGACCGCCCCGTGCTCGGCATCTGCCGCGGCTCCCAGCTGATCAACGTCGCGTACGGCGGGACGATCGTCCCCGACATCGAGGACTACCACCTGCACCGCGGCGGTCCGGGCGAGCCGATGTTCCTCGACGAGAAGGTCGAGGTCCTCGCGGGCAGCCGGCTCGCCGAGATCGTCGGCGCCGGTCCGCTCGTCGTCCGGTCCGGCCACCACCAGGCCGTCGACCGCGTCGCCGACGAGCTCGTGGTCGCCGCGCGGGCGCTCGACGGGGTGGTCGAGGGCGTCGAGCACCCGACTCGCTGGGTGCTCGGGGTGCAGTTCCACCCCGAGGACGACGACGGCAGCGACCGCGAGCTCGCACTCCTGCTGAAGGCGATGCTCGTCGCCGCGCGCGGCCGCTCGGCCGGCGACGATCTGGGATGATCCGACCAACCTCGCCCGAGGTTCGTCGTACAGCCCGAGGATTGCCGCATGGCCGCGCCCACCGTCGCGTCGCTCTGCTCGGCCCTGGGACACCACCTGTCCCCGGCCGAGGGCTTCGCGGCCCCCGAGCGCGAGATCACCGGCGTCCACATCAGCGAGCTGCCCGACCCCAACAGCTACCTCACCGGCGGTGAGCTGCTCCTCACCACCGGCATCGCGCTTCCGACCAACAAGATCGGCTGCCGGCGGTACGTCGCGCGACTGCGCGAGGCGGACATCAGCGCGCTCGCATTCGGGGTGGGGCCCGTCCACGACGCGATCCCGGACGCGCTCGCCGACGCATGCCGCGACCAGGGCCTCCCGCTGCTCGTGGTGCCGGCCCCGACGCCGTTCCTCACCATCTCCCGCGCCTACTGGTCGGCCCAGGCCCGGTCCACCGAGCAGCAGCTGACCGACGCGGTCGCGGCGCACCGGGCGCTGGTCGACGCGGCCGCAGCACCCGACGCGGCGGCGGCGATCCTGCGCCGGCTCGCGCGGATCGTCGAGGGCTGGGCCGCCCTGCTGACCGCGGACGGCGCCGTCGACCAGATCTATCCGGTCGGCCTCGCCGACGAGGCCGAGGTGCTCGAGGCCGAGGTCGCCCGGCTCGAGGTCGCGGGCCACCGGTCGTCGGCGTCGTTCACCACCGACCGACACGTCGTCGTCGTGTTCCCGCTCGCGGTCGAGAGCCGGATCGTCGGCTTTCTCGCAGCCGCCTCGCCGCGGCGGCTCGAGCCCGCGCAGCGCCGGGTGGTGCTGACCGCGGCGGCGCTGCTGAGCCTCGACGCGCTGCGCGACCAGCGCGCAGAGTCGGCCCGGGAGGCGGTACGGCGCTGCGTCGCCGTGCTGGTCGACAACGGCCACGTCGCTGCCGCGCGGAGCCTCGCGGCCGAGACCGGCGCGCCCCGGCCGCGGCGCGAGGTCGCCGTCGCAGCCCTGCGCGGCCGCGACAGCGAGGACCTGGTCCGCGTCGTCGAGCAGTGGTGCCCCGACACCCTCGCCGTCATGGTCGACCGCACCACGGCGTGGGCCCTCCTGCCCGACACGCACCCCGCCACCGTGGAGCTCGCGCGGCGGCTGGTCGACGCGGACCCGTCGGCGACCGCGATCGTCTCCGAGCTCGTGTCGGCCGAGTCGGCCGGCGCCGTCCGGGCGCGGCTGCTCGGCCGGCTCGGCTCGCTGGCCGCGGGCACCGTCGAGCTGCCTCGGTCGACCGCGCCGGGCGCGACGGCCCGCGCGCTCGAGGAGTTCGCCGCGGCCGCCGGTGCCGACCTGGTCGACGCGCTGGTCGCGTTCCTGCGCCACCGCGGCCACTGGGAGCAGGCCGCGGCCGCGCTCGGGGTGCACCGCAACACCCTGCGCTACCGGGTCGGCAAGGCCCGTGCGCTGCTCGGTCTCGACGTCGACGACCCCGACGTCGCCGCGGAGACGTGGCTCGCGCTGCGGGCTCGGGGACTCGCCTGACCGGGACTGGGCGAACCGCCCGAGCCGATCACGTACTCGTCGGAATGCACGAAGCGCAGGGGGCCGGCGTCTCTCTAGCGTCGTCCTCACCACGACCCGACGGAGGAACGATGTCGCAGCCCGAACAGCGCCGCATTCTCGCCACGGCCATCCCCGGACCCACGTCCGTCAAGCTCCAGGAGCAGCGCGCCCGCGAGCTGTCCGACGGCCTCGGCGTCACGATGCCCGTGTTCGTCGAGCGCGCGGGCGGCGGGATCATCGTCGACGTCGACGGCAACCACATCATCGACCTCGCCTCCGGCATCGCCGTCACCAGCGTGGGCGCGTCCGACCCCGCCGTCGTACGACGGATCAGCGAGCAGGCGGAGCGGTTCACCCACACCTGCTTCCTCGTCACCGAGTACGACGGCTTCGTCGACGTCGCGGCGGCGCTCAACCGGCTGACCCCGGGCGACCACCGGAAGAAGACCGCCCTGTTCACGACGGGTGCCGAGGCGGTCGAGAACGCGATCAAGATCGCGCGCACGGCCACGGGCCGGCCGGCCGTCGTCGTCCTCGGTCACGCGTATCACGGGCGCACGCTGCTGACGATGTCGATGACCGCCAAGAACGTGCCGTACAAGCAGGGCTTCGGCCCGTTCGCCCCCGAGGTCTACCGCGTGCCGTCGCCGTATCCCTACCGCTGGCCCTCCGGGCCGGAGAACGCGGCGGCCGAGGCGCTCGCGGCGCTGAAGGACGTCGTGCTCACGCAGGTCGGCGCGACCAACGTGGCGGCGATCGTGGCCGAGCCCATCCAGGGAGAGGGCGGGTTCATCGTCCCGCCACCGGGCTACCTGAAGGCGGTCCAGGACTTCGCCGCCGAGCACGGCATCGTCTTCGTCGCCGACGAGATCCAGACCGGGCTCGCGCGCACCGGCGCGATGTTCGCGTGCGACCACGAGGGCGTCGTGCCGGACCTGATCACCACGGCGAAGGCCCTCGCCGGCGGCATGCCCCTCGCCGCGGTG
Source organism: Nocardioides thalensis (assembly GCF_013410655.1). NCBI lineage: Bacteria > Bacillati > Actinomycetota > Actinomycetes > Propionibacteriales > Nocardioidaceae > Nocardioides > Nocardioides thalensis. The sequence goes on along the minus strand of NZ_JACCFP010000001.1, from coordinate 3,992,311 downwards.
ACCGGCCGCGCGGAGCTGATGGACGCCGTGCCGCCCGGCGGGCTCGGAGGCACGTACGCCGGAAACCCCGTCGCCTGCGCGGCGGCGCTCGGCGCCCTGGAGACCATCGAGCGCGAAAATCTCGTCGCCCGTGCCGCGCAGATCGAGGAGCGCGTCCTCCCCCGGCTGCGAGCGCTCGCCGGGCCCGGCTCGGTCGTGGGAGACGCGCGCGGCCGTGGGGCGATGCTGGCCGTGGAGCTCGTCCGGCCCGGCACCACCGAGCCCGCGCCGGAGATCGCGAAGGCGGTCGCCGCCGCGTGCCACGCGGAGGGAGTGCTGACTCTCGTGTGCGGCACGTTCGGCAACGTCATCCGGCTCCTGCCTCCGCTGGTCATCCCGTTCGACCTGCTCGACGAGGCCGTCGGCGTGCTCGAGAGCGCCGTGCGGGACGCGTCGTGAGCATCACGTCGTACGACCCCCGCACCGGCGCGGCCGGCGGCGCCGTCGAGGAGACCTCACCCGCCGACCTGGCCGCCGCGGTCCACCGGGCCCAGGGCGCGGCGGCAGCAGTCGCTGCGGCGCCTCCCGCAGAGCGGCGCGGCTGGCTGCACGCGGTCGCCGACGCGCTCGAGGCCCACGCCGACGAGCTCGCCGCGCTCGCCGACCGGGAGACCGCGCTCGGGCTGCCCCGCCTGACCGGCGAGGTCGCGCGCGCCGCCGCACAGCTGCGGTTCTACGGCGACGTGGCCGCGGAGGGCTCCTTCCTCGGCGTGACCATCGACGAGGCGACGGACACGACGCCCCGGCTGGTGCGGGTCAACCGCCCGATCGGCCCGGTCGCGGTGTTCGGCGCGAGCAACTTCCCGTTCGCGTTCAGCGTGCTCGGCAACGACACCGGAGCCGCGCTGGCAGCCGGCTGCCCGGTCGTCGCGAAGGCCCACCCCGCGCACCCGGAGCTGTCGGCGCGGCAGGTCGCGATCGCCCGCGCCGCCCTGGACGGCGCGGGTGCGCCCGGCGGCGCGTTCGACGTCGTGGTCGGCCACCAAGCCGGCGTCGACCTCGTGCAGGCACCCGAGATCGCCGCCGTCGCGTTCACCGGCTCCCAGGCGGGCGGACTCGCTCTGTGGCAGCTCGCCAACCAGCGCGACGTGGTCATCCCGGTCTTCGCGGAGATGGGCACGGTGAACCCGGTCGTGGTCACCCGCGACCGCGTGCCCGACATCGCGGCGATCGCCGAGGGCTTCGTCGGCTCCTTCACCCTGGGCCACGGCCAGTTCTGCACCAAGCCCGGCCTGCTGCTCGCGCCGTCCGGCAGCGGCGCCGCCGAGGCGGTCGCGAGCGCGCTGCGGTCGCAGGCGCCCGCGCCGGTGATGCTCACCGAGCCGATCGCGGACTCGGTGCGAGCCGGGATCGACGAGCTCACGGCGGCGGGCGCCGAGGTGGTCGCCGGCGTCGGCGGCGACGGCACCGGCTGGACGGCGCCCGCCGCCGTCCTCGCCGCGGACGTCACCGCGCTGAAGCCCGGGAGCCGGCTGCTGGAGGAGTGCTTCGGCGCGGTCGTCCTCGTCGTGGAGTACGCGACGGATGACGAGCTCCGCCACGCGATCGCCGCCCTCCAGGGCTCGCTCGCCGCCACCGTGGTCGCCGACGACGCGCAGGACCCGCAGGCGGCCTGGGTGCTCGACGCCCTCAGCCACAAGGCCGGCCGGGTCACCGTCAACGACTGGCCGACCGGGGTGGCGTTCACCTGGGCCCAGCAGCACGGCGGCCCCTGGCCCTCGACGACCGCGCCGGCGGCGACGTCGGTCGGCGCCCACGGCCTCGACCGGTTCGTCCGGCCGGTGACGTTCCAGTCCGCCGAGGACTCCTGGCTGCCGGCCGAGGCGCGCGCCGACAACCCGTGGCGGCTGCCGCGCCGCGTCGACGGACGCCTCCGCACGGCCGAGGGAGGCCTGGCATGAGCCGGCCACTGGAGGGCGTCCTCGTCGCGGACTTCAGCCGTGTGCTCGCCGGTCCGCTCGCCACGGCGACCCTCGCCGACCTCGGCGCCGACGTCGTCAAGGTCGAGCGACCCGGCATGGGCGACGACACCCGCAGCTGGGGGCCGCCGTGGACCGACAACTCGAGCTCGTACTTCGAGTGCGCGAACCGGTCCAAGCGGTCCGTCGAGCTCGACCTCGGCGAGCCGTCGGACCTGGCGCTCGCGCGCGAGCTCGCGCGCCGGGCCGACGTGGTCGTCGAGAACTTCAAGGCCGGCACCCTCGACCGCCGCGGTCTCGGCTACCGCGAGGTCAGCGCCACCAACCCCGGTGTCGTCTACTGCTCGATCACCGGCTTCGGCTCGGCCGGCGGGGCCGACCTGCCCGGCTACGACTTCCTCGTCCAGGCCGTGGGCGGCCTGATGAGCATCACGGGTCCGCCGGGCGAGCCCACGAAGGCGGGCGTCGCCCTCGTCGACGTGCTCACGTCCAAGGACGCCGTGGCCGCGATCCTCGCCGCGCTCCACGCGCGGCGCCGCGACGGCCACGGGCAGCGCATCGAGGTCAACCTGCTCTCCAGCCTCCTCGGGTCGCTGGCCAACCAGGCCTCGGCCTTCCTCGCGACCGGCAGTGCCCCCGGCGGGATGGGCAACCGGCACCCGTCCATCGCGCCGTACGAGACGCTCGCCGCGAAGGACGGACAGCTCGCGCTGTGCTGCGGCAACGACCGCCAGTTCCGCGACCTCGCCCGCGTGGTCGGGCGGCCCGGGCTCGCCACCGACGCGCGCTTCGCCACCAACGGCGACCGGGTCCGGCACCGGGACGCGCTGGTCGCGGCCCTCGAGGACGCGCTCGGGGCCGACACCGTCGACGCCTGGACGCAACGTCTGACCGCGGCCGGCGTACCGGCGGGCAAGGTCGGCGACATCGCCGACGCGTTCGACCTCGCCGAGCGGCTCGGTCTCGAGCCGACCGTCGACGTCGGTGACGCCCCCGCCCAGGTGCGCAGCCCGCTCGCCTTCTCGAGCACCCCGATCGACACCTACGCCCCGCCGCCGCGGCTGGGCGAGCACAACGACGAGATCCGCCACTGGCTGACCAAGGAGAACCACCGATGAGCACGAACGACGCCCTGCCCCCCTTCGAGCCGCTCGACCCCGCGGGCATCGACGACCTGCTCTCCGCCGACGAGAAGGCCGTGCGCGACTCCGTCCGCCAGCTGTGCAACGAGCGCATCGACCCGTACGTCGCCGACTGGTTCGAGCGTGGCGCGATCGAGGACGTCCGCGGTCTCGCCAAGGAGCTCGGCGCGCTGGGCGTGCTCGGCATGCACCTGGAGGGCTACGGCTGTGCCGGCATGTCGGCGACCGAGTACGGCCTCGCCTGTCTCGAGCTGGAGGCGACCGACTCGGGCATCCGCTCGCTCGTCTCGGTGCAGGGATCCCTGGCCATGTTCGCGATCTGGCGCTGGGGCTCGGAGCAGCAGAAGCAGGAGTGGCTGCCGCGGATGGCGGTGGGGACGGCCATCGGCTGCTTCGGCCTGACCGAGCCCGACGTCGGGTCCGACCCGGGCAACATGCGCACCCGCGCCCGCCGCGACGGCAGCGACTGGATCCTCGACGGCCGCAAGATGTGGATCACCAACTCCTCGGTCGCCGACGTCGCGGTCGTGTGGGCCCAGACCGACGAGGGCGTGCGCGGGTTCGTCGTACCGACCGACACCCCCGGCTTCTCCGCCCCCGAGATCAAGCACAAGCTGTCCCTGCGCGCGTCGGTGACCGGCGAGATCGTGCTCGACGGCGTCCGGCTCCCGGACTCCGCGGCGTTCCCGGAGGTCCGGGGCCTCAAGGGCCCGCTCAGCTGCCTCAACGAGGCGCGCTACGGCATCGTCTGGGGTGCCATGGGCGCGGCGCGGTCCTCCCTCGCGGCGGCGCTGTCCTACGCGAACGAGCGCACCCAGTTCGGCAAGCCGATCTCGGGCTTCCAGCTCACCCAGCAGAAGCTCGTCGACATGAACCTCGAGTACACCAAGGGCGTGCTGCTCGCGCTCCACCTCGGGCGACGCAAGGACGCCGGCACGCTGCGGCCCGAGCAGGTCAGCCTCGGCAAGCTCAACAACGTGCGCGAGGCACTCGAGATCTGCCGCACGGCGCGCACGATCCTCGGCGCCAACGGGATCTCGCTGGAGTACCCGGTGATCCGGCACATGAACAACCTCGAGTCGGTGCTGACCTACGAGGGCACCGTCGAGATGCACACCCTCGTCGTCGGCCAGGCCATGACCGGACAGGCGGCGTTCCGGTGACCTCGACCGACCTCCGTCCCGCCGCCCCCGCCCCCGCGCCCGGAACGGCGCCGGCCGCCGACCCGCTCGCCGACGCGCGCGCCCAGCTGCGCGAGGCGATCGACATCCTCGGCTACGACGAGAGCGTCTACGCCATGCTCGCCGTACCCCGCCGGGAGGTCACGGTCAGCGTGCCGCTGCGTCGCGACGACGGCCGGATCGAGGTGCTCACCGGCCACCGGGTGCAGCACAACCTGTCCCGCGGCCCCGCCAAGGGCGGCCTTCGCTTCAGCCCGGACGTCAACCTCGACGAGGTGCGGGCGCTCGCGATGTGGATGACGTGGAAGTGCGCCCTGCTCGACGTGCCGTACGGCGGTGCGAAGGGTGGCGTGGCGGTCGACCCGCGTGGCTACAGCACCGCGGAGCTCGAGCGGATCACGCGGCGCTACACCAGCGAGATCTCCCCGGTGATCGGCCCCGAGAGCGACATCCCCGCGCCCGACATCGGCACCGACGAGCAGACCATGGCCTGGCTGATGGACACCTACTCCGTCAGCCACGGGCGCACCGTGCTCGGCGTCGTCACCGGCAAGCCCATCGCCCTGGGCGGCTCCCTGGGCCGGGCGGGCGCCACCTCGCGGGGCGTCGTGCACACGGCCGTGGCCGCGCTGCGCGAGCACGGCCTGGAGCCGAGCCAGGCGACCGCAGCCGTCCAGGGGTTCGGCAAGGTCGGCCGGGGAGCGGCGGAGTTCCTCCACGAGCTCGGCGTCACCGTGACGGCCGTGAGCGACCAGTACGGCGCCGTCCACGCCGCGGCGGGCCTGGACATCGAAGCGCTCGGGCGGCACGTCGACAGCACCGGGACCGTCGTCGGGTTCTCCGGTGGTGAGGAGCTGCCCGCGGCCGACGACCTGCTCTACCTCGACGTCACCGTCCTCGTGCCCGCGGCGATCGAGAGCGTCATCCACGAGGGCAACGCCCACGACGTCCGGGCCCGGTTCGTCGTCGAGGGCGCCAACGGCCCGACCACCGCGGCCGCCGACGCCATCCTCGCCCGCCGGGGCACCGTCGTCGTGCCCGACATCCTCGCCAACGCGGGCGGTGTCGTCGTCTCCTACTTCGAGTGGGTGCAGGCCAACCAGGCGTACTGGTGGTCGGTGCAGGAGGTCGAGGAGCGGCTGGCAGAGCGGATGCGGCTGGCGTGGGAGCGGGTCTCGTCGCACGCGCGCCGCCACGACCTGACGCTGCGGGCCGCTGCCACCTCGCTCGCTGTGAAGACGGTCGCCGAGGCGCACCGCTCGCGCGGTCTCTACCCGTGATGCTTCAGCCGTCCTGCGCGCTGCCCGTACGGCGGTCGGGGTCGACATGCCGCATCACCGGCGTCGCGAGGATCCCGTGCAGGAACACCGACGCCACGATGGTGAACGTCACCGTCGCCCACAGCCAGTCGGAGACCTCGACCTTGCCGGCGGCGTACGCCAGGTAGTAGAGCGAGCCGACGCCGCGGACCCCGAAGAACGCGGCGGCCCATCGCTGGCCGGTCGTGAGCCGGGCGTGGTCGGGGTCCGGCGAGCCCAGGCCGGCCAGGGACACGAACCCGGCCAGCGGCCGGATCACCAGCAGCAGCGCGAGCCCGATCGCGACCCCGCGCCAGTCCAGCTCGGCGAGCAGCCCGCGGGTGAGCGCGATCCCGAGAGCGAGCAGCACGAAGAGCGTCAGCAGCCGCTCGAGCCGCTCGGCCACCTCGTGCATCGCGGCGTGGTAGTCGTGAGAGCGCTCGGCGTCGCGGAACGTCATCGCGCAGACAAAGACGGCGAGGAACCCGTAGCCCTGGGCCACCTCGGCGACGCCGTACGCCGTGACTAACGCGGCCAGCGCCATCAGCGACTCCCCGCGCTCGGCCACCCGGAGCGCCCGGCTCTGTGAGCGGAACGCGATGTGCGCGAGCAGCTGCCCGACCGCGATCCCGGTCGCGACCCCGATGAGCACCTTCGCGACGAGGTGGAAGCCCAGCCACTCCAGGGCCCAGTCGCCGACCGTCGCCTCGGTGGCCATGAGGATCGCCAGGGCGACGAAGGGGAACGCAAGCCCGTCGTTGAGGCCCGCCTCGGAGGTGAGCGTGAACCGCAGCTCGTCGCTCTCGTCGACCTCGTGGTCGCCGGTCTGCGGCCCCGCCACCTGCACGTCGGAGGCCAGCACCGGGTCGGTGGGCGCCAGCACGGCCCCGAGCAGCACCGCGGCCGCGGGCGCGAGACCCGCCCACCACCCGAGCAGCGCGATCCCGGCGATGCACAGCGGCATCGCGACCAGCAGCAGCCGCCAGGTCGCCGTCCACGTCCACCAGGTGCTCGGCCTCCGGATCCACAGGGGCCGGTCGAGCGCCAGGCCGACGCCCATCAGCGCGACGATCACGCACAGCTCGGTCGTGTGCTCGATCAGTGCCCGGTTCTCGTGCACGTCCACGGGCAGGCCGTCGGTGATCGGCAGCGCGCCGATCAGCATCCCGACCGCGACCAGCACCATCGGTGCCGAGATCGCCCACCGGCGCAGCAGGTCCGGCAGCAGGACGGCGAGGAGGAGGCTGGCGCCGGCGATCAGGTAGGCCAGGTCAGCGGTCATGCCGGGCCGGTACCCGCCACCCGATTCGGGCAGAAGGGGCGACAAAGAGGCAATCGCGGGTGCATGGTGGAGGGACCGTCTCGGGATCACACCGCTCATGGGGTCGGAGGTCACCGTGATGGACGAGCCGGAGACGACGTACGACGTCTGCATCCTGGGGGCCGGGATCTCCGGCCTGAACGCCGCCTTCGTGGCGAGCGAGTACCTCCCGCGCACCGGCCGGATCCTGCTGCTCGACCGGCATGACGGCCCGGGCGGCATGTGGAACGACGCCTATCCGTACGTGCGGCTCCACCAGCCGCACCCGGTGTTCACCGCAGGCAACATCCCGTGGACCCTCGGGCGGGAGCCGAGCTACCTCCCGACCCGGGACGAGGTGCTGACGCACCTGCGGCACTGCTACGACGTGATCGCGTCACGGATCGACGTCGACGCGCGCTGGGGGTGGGACTTCCTCTCCCACGAGGAGGACGCGAGCGGGGTGACGGTCGTGGCGCGCGGCCCCGACGGCACGTCGCACCGCTTCCGCGCCGACCGGTTCATCCACGCGGTCGGCTTCGACGTCGAGGTCATCGATCCGCTGCCCCTGACCAGCCGACAGGTCCGCTCCGTCGCGCCCCAGCACCTCGAAGTAGAGGGGCCGCTCGGCGTCGGAGACGACGCGCCCGTGTGGATCATCGGCAGCGGCAAGACCGCGATCGACACCGCGCACACGATCATCACGCGGCAGCCCGGCCGGGAGGTCGGCCTGGTGACGGGCTCGGGGACTTACTTCTTCAACCGCGACCTGGTGTACGTCGAGGGCGCGCGCCGTTGGTTCGGCGGCACCCGGCCCAACCTGATGTTCACCCGGATCGCCAATCGCTTCGACGGCACCAACGTGGACGAGGTCGTCGGCGTCTGCCGCGACGAGTACGGCGTGACGCCGCTGGACTCGGCGGCGCACAACGCGTTCGGCATCCTGTCCGCCGCCGAGGCCGACACGGTGCGTGCCGGACTGAGCCACGTCGTCGGCGACCACCTCGTCGACGTCGTGGACCGCGACGCCCGGCCGGAGATGGTGCTGCGCAGCGGTGAGCGGCGCCCGGTGCCGGCGGGGAGCTGGGTGGTCAACTGCACCGGCTACCTCAACCCGCGCGACGTCGACCACGAGCCCTACACCTCGGCCTCCGGGCGCGTCCTGTCGATCAACTCCTCGTCGATGACGCTCGGGTTCAGCAGCGTCGCCGGCTACTACATGACCCATCTGATGTTCCTCGGCAAGCTGGCCGATGCCCCGCTCTACGCCCTCGACTTCCACGCGTCCCGCACCCGCACGCCCTCGGCGGCGCCGCCGATCGTCTCGGCGCTCATCCTCCACAACCTGAGCCTCGTGATCGAGCGGGTGCCGACCAAGGTGCTCCAGGACTGCGGTCTCGACTTCGACCGCTGGTACCCGGCCCCGCGGCGGCTCGCCGGCCAGCTGCGGTTCCTGGCGACTCACAAGCGCGACCGCGCGCGCTACCGCGCCGCCCTCGACGCCTACAGCGCCCGCACCGGCGTGCGCTGCGGGCCGCTCGCGCCCGTCCGGACGGCCCGGACGACGGCGCCTTAGAGCGCACACCGCGGGTTCCGCATCCACCTGGACGCGAGACAGCCCCTGGTCCGCGGGCGGACCAGGGGCTGTTCGTTGTCGCTGCGAGAGGTTCTCGGGGTGCCCCTCAGGCGACGTTGGGCGACTCAGACCTGGACGAAGTTCTCGCAGCCGTAGAACACGTCGTTGTAGTCCCAGTCGTAGTACTCGACCGTGTCGTAGCCGGCACCGCAGTAGATGTAGTCGGTGTAGCCGTCGTTCCAGAGGTAGACGCGGTCGTGGCCCTTGGCGAGGTTGACGGTGTCGTAGCCGGAGCCCGGCTCGACGTAGTCGTAGCCGGCACCGCCGTGGGCGTAGTCGTCGCCGTAGCCGGCGTAGATCTGGTCGCGGTGGCCCATGCCGTGGAGGTCGTCGTGGCCGTCGTTGCCCCAGATCTCGTCGTTGCCGTTGTAACCCTTGATCAGGTCGTTGTAGTTGGTGCCGTTGAGGAAGTCGGCGTAGTCGGTGCCGTGGAGCGTCGCGGCCTGGGCGCCGGTGCCGGTGGCGGCGACGAGCGCGATGGCCGCAGCGGTGGTGCCGAAGCCGGTGAGGGCGATCTTCTTGATGTTCATGGTCGTTCTCCTTGTGTCGGGTGTCCCGCCGGCTTGCTGCCGGCTGTATGCCAGGTGTGATGGCGGCTGGACCCGATTGGTTCTGGAGAACTGCGGATTTCTTTTTTCCCGGTGGTTGAGGTGCGAGGCCGGCCGCGGCCGAGCCTCGAAACCGCTGGCTACTTCCCGACGTACTCGGCGAGGTGCTCGCCGGTCAGCGTGGACCGCTGCGCGACCAGGTCGGCGGGGGTGCCCTCGAAGACGACCTTGCCGCCGTCGTGACCGGCGCCCGGCCCGAGGTCGATGATCCAGTCGGCGTGGGCCATGACGGCCTGGTGGTGCTCGATCACGATGACCGACTTGCCGGCGTCGACCAGCCGGTCGAGGAGCCGGAGCAGGTTGTCGACGTCGGCGAGGTGCAGGCCGGTGGTGGGCTCGTCGAGGATGAAGACGCCGCCCTGGTCCTTCATGTTCATGGCGAGCTTGACGCGCTGCCGCTCGCCGCCGGACAGGGTGTTGAGGGGCTGACCGAGCCGGAGGTAGCCGAGGCCGACGTCGTCGAGCCGCTCCAGGATCGAGGAGGCCGCCGGGGTCTTCGCCTCCCCGTCGGCGAAGAACGCGCGGGCCTCCGCGACCGGCAGGTCGAGCACCTCGGCGATGTTGAGCCCGCCGAGCCGGAGCTCGAGCACCGCTGCCTGGAAGCGCTTGCCGCCGCAGTCCTCGCACGGTGTGGAGACGGTGTCCATGAAGCCGAGCTCGGTGACGATCACGCCCGCGCCCTTGCAGGTCGGGCAGGCGCCCTCGGAGTTGGCGCTGAAGAGCGCCGGCTTGACCCCGTTGGCCTTGGCGAAGGCCTTGCGGATCGGCTCGAGCAGGCCGGTGTAGGTCGCCGGGTTGCTCCGTCGGGAGCCCTTGATCGCGCTCTGGTCGACCGTCACGACGCCGTCGCGACCCGCGACGGAGCCGTGGATGAGCGAGCTCTTGCCGGAGCCGGCGACACCGGTGACGACGGTGAGCACGCCGAGCGGGATGTCGACGTCGACGTCCTGCAGGTTGTGGGTGTCGGCGCCGCGCACCTCGATCGTCCCGGTGCGCTCGCGCACCTGGTCCTTCAGCTGCGCCCGATAGCTCAGGTGCTCGCCGGTGAGGGTGCCGCTCTTGCGCAGCCCCTCGACGGTGCCCTCGAAGACGACCTCGCCGCCGCCGGACCCGGCGCCCGGTCCCATGTCGACGACGTGGTCGGCGATCGCGATCGTCTCGGGCTTGTGCTCGACGACCAGCACCGTGTTGCCCTTGTCGCGCAGCTCCAGCAGCAGCTTGTTCATGCGCTCGATGTCGTGGGGATGCAGGCCGATGGTCGGCTCGTCGAAGACGTAGGTGACGTCGGTGAGCGCGGAGCCGAGGTGGCGCACCATCTTGGTGCGCTGCGCCTCACCGCCGGACAGCGTGCCCGACGGACGGTCGAGGGAGAGGTAGCCGAGGCCGATCTCGACGAACGAGTCGAGCAGGTGCAGCAGGGTGGCGACGAGCGGCGCCACGCCGGGCTCGTCGATGCCGCGCAGCCACTCGGCCAGGTCGGTGACCTGCATGGCCGATACCTGGCCGATGTCGAGGCCGCGAACCTTGGAGGAGCGGGCCGAGTCGTTGAGCCGGGTGCCGTCGCAGGTGCCGCAGGTCGTGAAGACGGCTGCCCGGTCGACGAACGCCTTGATGTGCGGCTGGAGCGAGTCGGGGTCCTTGCTGAACATCGACTTGCGGATCTTGGGGATCAGGCCCTCGTAGGTGATGTTGATCTTCTCGACCTTCACCTTGCGGGGCTCGGCGTAGAGGAGGTCCTCGCGCTGGGCCTTGGTGAGCTTGGAGATCGGCTTGTCGGACGGCACGACCTCCTTGTAGGGCGCCACCATCCAGCCGTCGGCGGTGTAGCCCGGCACCAGGATCGCGCCCTCCTCCAGCGACTTCGACTCGTCGATGATCGCGGCGAGGTCGAGGTCGGAGACGGTGCCGCGTCCCTCGCACGTCGGGCACATGCCGCCGAGGTAGACCTGCTGCTTGATCACGTTCTTCTTGCCGGACTCGGTGACCGAGGCGCCACCGACGGTCGTGGTGGGGATGTTGAACGAGAACGCCGTGGGGCCGCCGATGTAGGGCTCGCCGATCCGGCTGAACAGAGACCGCAGCATCGCGTTGGCGTCGGTGACGGTGCCGAGCGTCGAGCGCGGGTTGGCGCCCATCCGCTCCTGGTCGACGAGGATGGCGGTCGTCAGGCCCTCGAGCACGTCCACGTCGGGGCGCGGCAGGTTGGGCATGAACCCCTGGACGAACGTCGAGTAGGTCTCGTCGATCAGCCGCCGCGACTCCGCGGCGATCGTCGCGAACACCAGCGAGCTCTTGCCGGAGCCGGACACGCCGGTGAAGACCGACAGCCGGCGCTTCGGCAGCTCGACGCTGACGTCCTTGAGGTTGTTCTCCCGCGCGCCCTGCACACGGATCAGGTCATGGCTGTCGGCCGATGTCGTGTTCATCGGCACCCGACTCTAGTGCCGCCCGCCGACGGCGTCAGCCGGGTTGTCGAGTCGCCCGGCGGCGACGTACGGGCGCCTCCGTCAGCCGGCGGCGACGGGCTTGCGGCCCAGGCACACGGCGACGAGCTCGCCGGGCTTCCTGCCCTCGAAGACCTTCCAGCCGTAGTCGAACGAGACCAGCTGGGTGACCCCGCCGGGGCTGGTCACGATGGCCTTGCTCGGGATGACCTCCGGGCCGAAGCCGGTGGTGGAGCAGTTGTTGCGCTCGAGCATCTTGTCGAGGCCGGACGCCAGGCCCAGCTGCTGGGTCGGCGCCGCCTCCGGCGGTGCGCCGATGACGCTGATGGCGGCCAGGCACACGAGGATCGTGAGGCCGGCGGCGGTCAGCGCCGTACGAACGGTCAGGACCATTGACTCCACCCGAGAAGGAGAGATTGCGGTAGCCATCTCTCACCCCCTGGATCCATGGCCGACCAGTTGTTGCGTCTGCCCGTGACAACGAGCGCACCCCGGCGGGGTCACGACGTTCCCGATGTGACCCACGCCCCTGTCAGATGCCATCACCCGGCAGGATGGGGCCATGACCTGGTTCGCGTCCCCGGCCGATGCGGCCTCCCGCCTGTCGTCCGTCGGCTACCTGACCGACGCCGCGACGGCCACGACGTCGTTCCTCGCGGGCGCGCTGGAGAAGCCGCTGCTGCTCGAGGGGCCGGCCGGCGTGGGCAAGACCGAGCTGGCCAAGGCGGTCTCGCGAGCGACGGGGGCGGAGCTGGTGCGCCTCCAGTGCTACGAGGGGCTCGACGAGGCGCGCGCGCTCTACGAGTGGAACTACAAGAAGCAGCTGCTCCGCATCCAGGCGGCGAACGCCGGCAACGGCGCCTTCGACTGGGACGAGGCGCACGACGACATCTTCAGCGAGGAGTTCCTGCTCACCCGCCCGCTGCTGACGGCGATCCGCCGGGAGGAGCCCACCGTGCTCCTCATCGACGAGGTCGACAAGACCGACATCGAGGTCGAGGGCCTGCTGCTCGAGGTGCTCTCCGACTTCCAGGTCACGATCCCCGAGCTCGGCACGGTCGCGGCCGCGCGCCGCCCGTACGTCGTGCTGACGTCCAACGCGAGCCGTGAGCTGTCCGAGGCGGTGAAGCGCCGCTGTCTCTACCTCCACCTCGACTATCCCGATGCCGCGCGCGAGCGCGAGATCCTCGCCACGCAGGTGCCCGACATCGACGACCGGATCGCCGAGCAGCTGGTCGCCACGGTCGGCAGGCTCCGGGACCTCGAGCTGAAGAAGGCCCCGTCGATCGCCGAGTCGGTCGACTGGGCCCGCACCCTGATCGCGCTGGAGATCAAGGACCTCGACGAGAAGGCGGTCGCCGACACCCTCGGCGTGGTGCTCAAGCACGCCTCCGACCACGAGAAGGCGATCCGCGAGCTCCGGCTCGGGAAGAAGTAGGGATGTCCTCCGGCCTGCTCGACCGGCACCTCGCGTTCGTCGAGGCGCTGCGCGGCGCCGGCCTGTCGGTGTCGCTCGCCGAGGACCTCGACGCCGTGGCGGCCCTCGGCGTGGTCGGGTGGGGCGACCGGGAGCAGGTCCGCGACGTCTTCGCGGCGACCCTGGTGAAGAAGCAGTCGCAGCGCACGACGTTCGACACCCTCTTCGACGTGTACTTCCCGCGCCTGGTCGGCGACGGCGTCGGTCGCCTCGACGGCGACGCGGCGGTGGAGGCCGACGACCAGGACGGACCGGCGGTCCGCGACAACGCCGAGGCGCTGGCGGCGTTCCGCGACGAGCTCGCCGACGCGCTCGCGACCGGTGACGAGCAGGTCCTGCAACAGCTCGCCGCGCAGATGGTCGCGCAGTTCGGCGCCATGCCCGGCCGGGGCCCGGGCATGTCGTCCTGGTCGGCGTACACCGCACTGCAGCGGGTGGCGCCCCAGGAGCTGGTCGACCGGATCGTCGCCGGCCTGATGACCGACGGCGCCGACGAGTCCGCGGCGGCCGACGCGCGGCGTACGGCGGACCGCCGGGTGGGGTCGTTCACGTCCATGGTCGAGGGCGATGCCCGGCGCCGGATCGCCGAGGAGAAGGGGCCCGACCACATCGCCGACGTGGCCGTGCGGCCGAGCATCGACCGGCTCGCCTTCATGGCTGCCCGCCGCACCGACCTCGAGGAGATGCGCCGCGAGATCTACCCGCTCGCGCGGCGGCTGGCGACCCGGCTCACCAAGGAGCACCACAAGCGCACCGCGCGGACGGCGCCGCTGGACTTCCGTCGCACCGTCCGCGCCTCCGTCGCGACGGGTGGCGTGCCGCTCACGACGTACCACCGGCCGAAGCGACCGCACCGCACCGACCTCGTGGTGCTGTGCGACGTCAGCGGGTCGGTCGCCAACTTCGCGCAGTTCACGCTGCTGTTCGTGTTCGCGCTGCGCGAGGTGTTCCAGAGCATGCGTGCGTTCACGTTCATCGACCACGTGCACGAGGTGACCGAGCACTTCCGCCCCGGCGCCGACCCGGCGGACGTGCTGGCCGACCTCGCCGCGGCGACCAGCCACGCCGCGCTCTGGGGCCGCACCAACTACGGTCGCGCGTTCGGCAAGTTCGAGGAGACCTACGGCGACGCGCTCGGGCCGAAGACGACGCTGCTGATCCTCGGCGACGCGCGCTCCAACTACAGCGACCTCAACGAGGACGTGCTGGGCCGGCTCGCCGGCTCGGTCCGCCGCTCGTTCTGGCTCAACCCCGAGCACGAGCGCAACTGGGGCACCGGCGACTCGGCCGCGCCCACCTACCGCGACGTGGTGCAGATGATCGAGTGCCGCAACCTGACCCAGCTCGACGAGTTCGTGCACGGGCTGGTGCTCTGAACCGAGCCGGGCCAGGTGCGGCCGCGACCTGCTACTGCTTCCAGCTGGGCCGGTCGGCCTGCTCGCGCACGGTCACGTTGATGCGGTTGAACATGTTCATCACCGCGATGTGCAGGATCAGCGCGGCGACCTGCCGCTCGTCGTAGTGCTTGGTGACCTCGCGCCAGAGCTCGTCCGGCACGGCGTCCTCGGCGTCGGCCATCCGCGTCAGCGCGTCGGTGAGCGCCAGCGCGGCGCGCTCCGGGTCGGTGAAGTACGGCGACTCGCGCCACGCGGAGACGCCGACCAGCCGCTCGACCGTCTCGCCGGCGGCCTGGGCGCCCTCGAGGTGCTGCTGGACGCAGGCGGCGCAGCCGTTGACCTGGCTGGCGCGGATGCCCACGAGCTCGAGCGTCTTCACGTCGAGGCCGCCCTCGTTGATCGCCGCCAGGAGGCTGCCGATCCCCTTGAACGCCTGCGGGAGGATCTGGGCGGGGTTGGCCATGCGGGGCTGGTTGTTCATCTCGACTCCTTGGTCGTCGTGTCGGTTGGCATGTGCTTGCGTCCTCCCTGACCCGCCCGGTGGCGCCGATGTGACCGCCCGGACGAGAATTTCCGGCGACGGTCACATCGACCGGCGCCCGCGGGTCAGGGAGGTCGACCACGCGTGCGAGGAGAGGAAGACCTGTGAGCGACACCGACCGGCTGGCCGAGCAGTTCGAGCAGCACCGCGCCCACCTGACCCAGGTGGCCTACCGCGTGCTGGGCTCGGTGAGCGAGGCCGAGGACGCAGTCCAGGAGGCCTGGCTGCGGCTGAGCCGCAGCGACGCCGACGAGATCGACAACCTCGGCGGCTGGCTGACCACGGTGGTCTCGCGGATCTCGCTCAACGTCCTGCGCGCCCGGGCGACCCGGCGGGAGAGCTCGCTCGAGGACCGGCTCGCCCGGCTGCCCGACCCGCTGGTGGTGCGCGACGACCCGACGGACCCCGAGCACGCTGCGCTCCTAGCCGACTCGGTGGGGATCGCGCTGCTCGTGGTGCTCGACCAGCTCGCCCCGGCCGAGCGGCTGGCGTTCGTGCTGCACGACATGTTCGGCGTGCCGTTCGACGAGATCGCGCCGATCGTCGACCGGTCGCTCGACGCCACCCGTCAGCTCGCCAGCCGTGCCCGGCGGCGCGTGCGGGGCGCGGGCCCGGCGCCCGAGACCGACCCGGCTCTCCAGCGCAAGGTCGTCGACGCGTTCTTCGCCGCGGCCGACGACGGGGACTTCGAGCGCCTCGTCGGCGTGCTCGACCCCGACGTCGTCCTGCTCTCCGACCTCGGCCCGGCGCGCGGCGGGGTGGTCGAGTACCGCGGAGCCGAGACCGTCGCGGGCAACGCGATCATGTTCGCGAGCCCCGACCGGCTCACCCACCCGGCGGTCGTCAACGGTCAGGCCGGCGTCGTCATCACCATGGACGGCGACCTGTTCAGCGTCATGGCGTTCACGGTCGCCGGCGACCGGGTCGTGGAGATCGAGGTGTTCGCCGATCCCGACGTGTTGGCGCGGGTGAGCGCCTCGATCGGCCTCTCCTGACGCCGACCACCGGCCGAGCGACGGTCAGGCGAGGTAGCCGAGCTCCCGCAGTGCGTCGATCTCGGCCACCAGGTCGGGGTGGGCCGACGCGTCGGCGGCGCGGGCACCCCCGACGTACGCCGGCGAGGTGTCGGAGCCGACCGTCGCCGAGTCGTAGACCACGGTCGTGCGGTTGGCCGCGCTGGCGTTGACGAGCGAGCCGAGCAGCGCCACCGGGTCGGACCGGTCCTCGAGCGCCAGCACCCGCACCGAGTCGGGGAGCCGCACCATCTGGGTGGCGGGTGCGTCGGCAGCGACCACCCGGTCGACGACGAACCCCGGCAGGTCGGCGCGGGCCGCGATGGTCACCGCCGCGACGCCACCGGTGCCGCAGCCGACGAGCAGCACGTGGACCGGGTCGTCGGGGTTGCCGATCTCGGCCGCGATGGTGCGCACCGCGTCGTCGACGTACGGCGCCACGTCGCCTGCCACGAGCCGGGCACCACCCGAGGGCGCGCCCGAGAGGTAGACGATGTGGCGCGCGCCGGTGGCGGGCACGATCCGGACCGGGTCGCGGGTGCCGGCGAGCCGGACGAAAAGCTCCTCGAGGCCGCGCGGCAGGGCCGCCGCGCCCGACGCGGGCGCGGCCGACGTCAGCACGGCCTCCGGGGCGTCGAGGCCGACCGCGGTGTCGCGAAGAGCGGCGCCGAAGCCGGTGTCGAGGCGCTCGACGCCCGCGGCGCGGAGGCCGCCCTCGCGGGTGAGGCCGCCGCCGTCGCCCGCCAGCACTCCTGCGGTCAGCAGCGAACGCATCTGGAGGCTGTCGACCAGGCCGCCGCCGGTGGTGATGTGCTCCATCAGGTCGGGGTTGGCCTCGGCGAGCTCGCTCAGGTAGGCGGCGATCCCCTCACGGTCGAGCGCGTCGGTCTCGATCAGCCCGGCCGACACGATCGCGCCGCCGAGGGCGACCTCCGGGGCGAGGTAGCCGATCGCCTTGCCCGCGATCGAGCCGAGCGTGAGGTAGGCGGCGGCCCGCAGGTCGTCGATCCACTGGTAGGTGAGCACGGTCGCGCGCAGCACCAGCGCGTCGGCGTCGAGCTCGATCGAGCGGCTGAGCAGGCCGTTGCGGCCGGTGGTCGCCGCGCGGAGCTCCTCCTCCGCCTCGGCGTACGTCGCCGGCGAGAGCGCGGCGGACGCACCGACGTCGGGGTCGGCGAGCACGTCGGCGCCGGCCTTGGCCCACGTGCGCATCTGCTCGCCCGCGTCGTCGAACAGGTCGGCGAGGCGCAGCATCTGGTCGTAGCGCTCGGCGCGGAGCGCCTGCTGGGCGTCGGGGCGGACCTGGTCCGCAGGCGTCGTCGGCCGGGGCCTGCTCATCGCGAGGCCTCCGTCAGCGCCGGGGCGAGAGTGGCGGCGAGGTCGCGTGGCTCCACCCGCCGGATCTCCACGCGCTGCTCCCCGGCCGCGCGGTGCGGTCGGAGGGCGTGCCAGCCGTCGGCCAGCAGGGTCCACGCGACGACGCCGACCGCCTGCATCAACCCGACCTCCGCGACGATCGCGCGCAGCCGGCCCTGTGCCTCGCCGGACAGCGCCGTGAGGAGCTGGGCCGCCTCGGCCTGTGCGAGCGGGCCGTCGGGGCCGCGGACCGCGCCCTCGTGTCGCGCCGCGAGCACCTGCACCAGGTCGCCGCGACCGTTGGCGATCGCCTCGCTGGCGGCGTCGACGAGCTCGAACGGCAGGTCCACGAGCGGGGGTACGGCGGACTCGCCGAGCGCGACCTCCTCGGAGACGGCGGCGACCCGTGCGAGCTCCTCGGGCCAGGCGGCGACCGGGAACCACGCAAGCTCGAACACGATGCCGTCGACGGTCGAGAGCGACGCCACCGCGCCCGCCGCTGCGCGGTGCCAGGTCTTCGCCTGGACGCCGCCGCACGCGACGTCGACGTCGAGGGCGAGCTCCGGCGTCGCCAGCAGGCCCACGGCGCCGGCGACGGCCGGGTCGAGCCGGTCGTCGACGACCAGCCCGCGACGGGCGAGCGACTGCTCGGGGTCGGGGAGCGCGGCCACCGCGGACCGGTAGGCCTGGTCGGCCGTCGTGGCCCGGGACCGGCCGAGCCGGTCCTCGAGGCCGTCGGTGTCGGCGGGCGGAGCGAGCTCGAAGGGGAGCGGGGCGCCGCCGGCGGCCGCCGCGGCGTGCTGGAGCTCGGGGAGGGTCAGGCCGACCCGGCGCGGTGCGGCGTCGAGCGGTGTCGTCGCGACCGCCTCGGTGGGGGTGGGGGTGAGATCGATGGTCGGCACGCGTCTCCTCGGGGATGGACGGGTGAGACAGGTCAGTCGGTCAGGGCAGCTCGAACGTCAGCCAGTCCTTGTGGCCCGGTGGTGGTGGTTCGGCATCGGTGACCAGCTCGCCGCTCGCCCGGAGGTCGTGGAAGCGCTCCTCGGCCTCGGCGATCCGGTCCTGGAGCTCCGCGACCTCCTGGGCGTGGCGGACGAGGAGGTCGGCCGCCGTCACGTGGCTCGCGGCGGCGGCGCGGAGGTGGGCGGCCCGCTCGGTGACCCGGGTGTGCAGGTCGCGCGCCGCGCGGCCGGTCCAGCCGAGGGCCTCGGTCGTCGCGACCAGCTGGTCGGCGAGGGCCCGGACGTCCGCGCCCTGGTCTCGCACCTGGCCTGCGCGCTTCCGGATGACGCTGCTGTCGCCGTACACGTGGGTCCTCCCGATAGATCCGTGCAGCGTGTTCCCCGATGACGGGACGCTCAAACCACCTTTTCCAGGCGGCTCAGTCCTTGCTCGATCTCGGCGGCCGTCCCGGCGAAGCTGAAGCGCAGGTAGCGGTGCCCGTCGACGGTGTCGAAGTCGATGCCGCTGGCGATCGCGACGCCGGTGGTGGCGAGGAGCTCGCGGGCGAACGCCATCGAGTCGTCGGTGAGGTGGCCGACGTCGGCGTACGCGTAGAACGCGCCGTCCGCCGGTGCCAGCCCGGTGATGCCGAGCGAGGCGAGCCCGTCGAGCAGCAGCGCGCGGTTGCCGGCGTAGCGGCGCACGTGCCCGTCGAGCTCGTCGTACGACGCCGCGTCGAACGCTGCGAGCGCGGCGCGCTGGGCGAGCACCGGAGGGCAGATGCTGAAGTTGCCGGTCAGCACGTCGACCGACCGCACCAGCCGCTGCGGCGCGAGCATCCAGCCCAGCCGCCAGCCGGTCATCGAGAAGTACTTGGAGAAGGAGCCGAAGACGACCGCCTCGCGGCTGGTCTCCCACGCGCACCGCGCCAGCTTGGTGGTCGAGGAGGTCGCCAGGCGTCCGTCACGAGACCCGTACTCGATGCCGTGGTAGATCTCGTCGGAGATCAGCTGCACGCCCTGCTCCTCGCACCACTGGGCGATCGCGGCCAGCTCCTCGGGCAGCAGCATCGTGCCGGTCGGGTTGGCGGGGCTGGCGACCACCAGCCCGCGCAGGCCACCGGGCCCGGCCGCAGCGTGCGCCTCGGCGAGCTGCGCGACGGTCGGCTGGAACCGGGTGTCCGGACCGGTCGGGACCTCGACCACCTCGCAGCCGAGCGCGGCGAGCACGTTGCGGTAGCAGGGATAGCCGGGCCGCGCGATGGCCACCTTGTCGCCCACCTCGAACGCCGCCAGGAACGCCAGCAGGAACCCGCCGCTCGAGCCGGTCGTCACCACCACGTCCTCGGCCGAGACGTCGACTCCGTGCGCCCTGCGGTGGTGGTCGGCGATGGCCGCGCGCAGCTCCACGATGCCGGTCGCGGGGGTGTAGCCCAGCGGGTCGCCGGACTGCAGCAGTCGCACCGCCTCCGCCGTGACCGGCGCCGGCGCGCCGGTGCTGGGCTGGCCCGCGAGCAGGTTCACCACGTCGCCGTGGGTCCGCTGGCGCTCCGCCGACAGCGCGAGCAGGTCCATGACGTGGAACGGCGGCACGTTGGCCCGCTGGGCTGCGGCGAGGCGGTTCATGGGGGACAGTCTCCAAGAAGTGCGAAAAACGTCGACCAAGGATGTCGAAGTCGGCGGGACGGCTCCGTCCCAGGGGTGAAGGCGGCAAGATGGCCGTCTCGGAACCGAGGAGAAGCATCATGACGAAGTACCTCCTGCTGAAGCACTACCGCGGCGACCACGACATCGCGTACGGCGACCTGGCCCCGATGAACGAGTGGACGCCCGAGGAGGTCGACGCCCACATCGCGTTCATGGGGAAGGTCGTCGACGACCTCAAGGCCCGTGGCGAGTTCGTCGACGAGCAGGCGCTCGCCCCCGAGGGCACGTTCGTGCGGTACGACGGCGAGGGCCGCCCGCCGGTCACCGACGGCCCGTTCGCGGAGACCAAGGACCTGATCGCCGGCTGGATGATCATCGACGTCGAGTCCGAGCAGCGGGCCCACGAGGCGGCGGCCTTTCTCTCCTCGGCCCCCGGCCCCGGCGGGAAGCCGATCCACGAGTGGATCGAGGTGCGCCCGTTCCTCGGGCAGCTGCCCACCGTCACGGAGTGACGGTGCCGACCGACCTGGAGCCGCTCCTGCGGGACCTCTCCCCGCAGGTGCTCGGCATCCTCGTCCGCCGCGGAGCCGACTTCGCGGCGGCCGAGGATGCCGTCCAGGAGGCCCTCGTCGAGGCCTGGCGGCACTGGGGCGACGACCCGCCGCGGGAGCCGCGGAGCTGGCTGGTCAAGGTCGCCGGCCGCAAGCTGATCGACGAGCAGCGCTCCGCGAGCGCCCGCGCGCGGCGTGAGGAGCGGGTGCACCGCGAGCCCGAGCAGGGGCCGACCGAGCAGGCCGACGACACGCTGCTGCTGCTCAGCCGCTGCTGCCACCCGGCGCTCAGCCCGGCGTCGGCGATCGCGCTCACCCTGCGTGCCGTGGGCGGCCTGACCACCGCGCAGATCGCCGAGGCCTTCATGGTGCCGGAGGCGACGATGGGGCAGCGCATCTCGCGCGCCAAGCGCACGTTGTCGGGGGAGCGGTTCGAGCGACCGGGCGACGTGACGGCGGTGCTGCGCGTGCTCTACCTGATCTTCAACGAGGGCTTCACCGGGGAGGTCGACCTCGCCGAGGAGGCCATCCGCCTCACCCGGCAGCTCTCCGCGGCGACGGACGACCCGGAGGTCGAGGGGCTGCTGGCGCTGATGCTGCTGCACCACGCGCGGCGCCGGGCGCGCCGTACCTCCTCCGGCGACGTGGTGCCCCTGGCCGAGCAGGACCGCAGCCTGTGGGACACCGCGATGATCGCCGAGGGCGTGCGCATCCTCCAGGCCGCGCTGGCGAAGGACCAGCTGGGGGAGTACCAGGCCCAGGCCGCGATCGCCGCGCTGCACGACGACGCCGCGACGGCCGCGGAGACCGACTGGCCGCAGGTCCTCGAGTGGTACGACGAGCTGCTCCGGCTCGCGCCGAGCCCCCTCGTCGCGCTCAACCGGGCCGTCGCCGTCGGCGAGGTCGACGGGCCGTTGGCGGGGCTGCGGGTGGTCGAGGGACTCGACCCCGCACTGCCGCGGCGCGACGCCGTCGCGGCCTGGCTGCACGAGCGCGCCGGCAACCTCGCCGAGGCGCGGCGGCTGTACGGCGTCGCGGCCGACCGGGCGACGAACGCCGCGGAGCTCGCCCACCTCACCCGGCAGGCCGCGCGCCTCCGGCACGCGTAGGACGGTCGGTCAGCCGGCGACGGCGGCACTCGCCACCCGGGCGGCGTGCCGGCCGGCGCGGCGACCGAAGAACGAGCCCTCGCCGAGCTGGGTGCCGGAGCAGTAGCCGGCCCCGTCCTGCGCGATGTTGGACGCGCACGCCCCGGCGGCGTACAGGCCCTTGATCGCCGAGCCGTCCTCGCGCAGCACCTCGCCGTCCACGCTCGTGCGCATCCCGCCGATGGTGAAGCCGGCGTAGAGGGCCACGCCGAGCGAGAGGTCGAGGACCGCCCAGGGGCCCTGGTCCTGCGGCGCCAGCCAGTCGGGATGCTTGTGGAAGTCGGGGTCCTCGCCCTTCGCCGCGTGCTCGTTGTAGCGGGCGACGGTCTGCACGAGCGAGCCGGCGGGCATCCCGAGCCCCGCCTCCATCTCCTCGATCGTCTCGAAGCCGTCCTTGAGGGGGACCAGCGGCATGTGGTCCTCGCCGAGGTGCTCGCTGTCGACGATCAGGTAGGCGACGGAGTCCGGCTGCTTCAGCACGTGGTAGGACGTGCGCGCGTGGTAGCTGTCCTCGGCGACGAAGCGCTGGCCGAGCTTGTTGACGATCAGGCCCTTGACGCGCGACGACGGCGGATAGAACGGCGCGGTGATGAACGGCTCCTCCATGTGCTCGAGCGCCGCGCCGACCGACTCGCCGAGCCGGATGCCCAGCCCGTCGTCGTACGTCGACCCGAGCGTGAAGAGCTTGGAGCCGAGCGCGGGGGTGTAGCGCTCGACCATGTCGGGGTTCATGACGAAGCCGCCGGCAGCGATCACCACGGCCGACGCCAGGACCACGCCGTGTCGGTCGAACGAGCGCCACCCGACGCCGGCCACGTCACCGGCCTCGTCGACGACGAGGTTCGCCGCCCCGGTCTCGAACCGGACCTCGACCCCGGCCTCCTCGACGCGCTTGCGGAGCAGGTCCATCACGAGGCGGGTGCCCTCGGTGTCGCCGGGCACCGGCACCTTGTGGCCGCGCGGAGCGGGCGCGATCCGGTCGCGGAACGGCCAGACCTTCTCGTTGCCGGTGAACATCAGGCCCTCGGTGCCGGGCTGGATGACGGCCTTGCCGGGGAAGTAGGAGCGCTCGAACTCGAAGCCCAGGCTCTCCAGCCATTCGAAGTGCTGAGGCGAGCCCTCGCAGTAGGCGCGGATCTTCTGCTCGTCGGGGTCCTTGGAGGTCGCCACCAGGTAGCGCGCCATCTCCTCGGCCGAGTCGTCGTGCCCGGTGGCCCGCTGCACGGCGGTGCCGCCCCCCAGGTAGAAGTGGCCGCCCGACATCGACGACGTACCGCCGTGGACCGCCGCCCGCTCCAGCAGCAGCACCCGGCCGTTGTCGCCGAGCGCGCGCGCCGCCTCGAGCGCTGCGCAGCCGCCGGCGATGCCGAAGCCGACCACGACGACGTCGTAGGACTCCGCGGCGGAGCGGACGGCGGCGACCGGGATCGGGTCGGGCAGCGCGAGGCCGGAGGGCGTGCTCATGGGGTCGATACTAGAACACGTTCTAGGTCGGACTGTCGATAGACTAGGAACCCGGTCGCCGTCAGCGCCGGGACGCCGCGCCCCGACGAACGCCGAGGTGACATGAGTTTCGACGTCCACCAGCTCGACACGTTCGTGCTGGTCGGCGCCGCAGTCACCTTCCTCGCGGTCCTCGCGGTGCGCGTCTCCTCCCGCGCCGGGCTGCCGAGCCTCCTGCTCTACCTGCTGATGGGCGTGCTCCTCGGCGAGGCGTTCATCGGCATCCCGTTCGAGAACGCCGAGGCCGCGCACGCGATCGGGTTCGGGGCGCTGGCGATCATCCTGGCCGAGGGTGGTCTCACGACCAGCTGGCGCTCGCTGCGGCCGTCGATGAACATGGGGCTCGCGCTCGCGACGCTCGGCGTCGCGCTGTCGGTCGCGGTCGTGGCGGTCGGCGCCCACTTCGTGCTCGGCCTGTCGTGGGAGCTCGCGGTCCTGCTCGGGGCCGTCACCTCGCCGACCGACGCGGCCGCGGTCTTCTCGGTGCTGCGCGTCGTGCCGTTGCCCAAGCGGCTCACCGGCGCGCTCGAGGCGGAGTCCGGCCTCAACGACGCCCCGACCGTCGTCCTGGTCACCCTCATCTCGACGGGAGCCGCCGACGAGCACGGACCGCTGGCCCTCGGCGGGATCATCGTCTTCGAGCTCGCCGCCGGTGTCCTCGTCGGGCTCGCCGCCGGGTTCGGCGGCGCCTGGATCATGCGCCGGGTGGCCCTGCCCGCCTCGGGTCTCTACCCGATCGCGGTGCTCTGCCTCGCGTTCATCGCGTACGGCGGGGCCGCGGCCCTGCATGCGAGCGGCTTCGCGGCCGTCTACGTCGCGGCGCTCGTGCTGGGCAACACCGAGCTGCCCCACCGCGGCGCCACCCGGTCGTTCGCCGAGGGGCTGGCGTGGCTGGCGCAGATCGGGCTGTTCGTCATGCTCGGCCTGCTGCTGTCGCCGAGCCGCATCGACGTGGAGACGGTCGCCATGGCGATCGGCGCCGGCATGATCCTCACGCTGGTGGCGCGCCCGGTGTCGGTGCTGGCGAGCTCGGTGGTCCAGCGGATGACCCTGCCCGAGCTCGCGTTCCTGTCGTGGGCCGGCCTGCGCGGCGCCGTACCGATCGTGCTCGCGACGATCCCGCTCGCCGAGGGCGTCCCCCAGGCCGACCTGCTCTTCGACATCGTGTTCGTGCTGGTCATCATCGACACGCTGCTCACCGGGCCGACGCTGCCGTGGGTGGCCAAGGTGCTGCGGGTGACGCGGCGCTCGGAGCCGCGCGGCATCGAGCTCGAGGCCGCTCCGCTCGAGCGGGTCGCGGCCGACCTGCTCCAGGTGAGCATCAGCCCGCGGTCGCGCCTCCACGGCGTCGAGGTCGGCGAGCTGCGCCTGCCGGAGGGCGCCCTGGTGTCGATGATCGTGCGTGACGGCCAGCCGTTGGTGCCGGAGCGCCGTACCGCCCTGCGGCACGGCGACGACGTGCTGGTGGTGACGCCGCGCAAGCTGCGCGAGGCCACCGAGGAGCGCCTGCGCCAGGTCAGCGCGGGCGGCCGGCTGGCGCAGTGGCTCAAGGAGGAGCCGGGCGAGGAGTAGTCCTACTCCGACGTGTCTGGGTCCTGCTCAGGAGGGCTGCAGACGTAGGTGTCCTCGCCGGCCGTCTCGGCGCGCGAGCCCTTGCTGACGCCGGGGAACTTCTCGCCGACCACCACCGTGACGCCGGGAGCGGGTGAGCCCTGGTCGACGACCTTCACGCCGTCGCCGAGGTAGGACGCGAGCAGCCGCGCGACTGCGCCGTCGGGCTCGCCGGTCCAGATCTGCGCCGAGCCGTTGATCTTGGGGGCGTCCCCGAGCTCGCCCTCGCCGAACCCGAAGCGGACGAGCCGGTCGAGGGTCTCGCCCGCCAGACCGTCGCGCCCGCCCGCGTTGTAGACGCTGACCAGCACGTCCTCGGGAGTGATGTCCTCGCCCGTCGCGAACAGGACGTCGTAGCAGTCGGGGTCGTCGATCGCCTCGGGGAACGGCTCGGTCACCTGCGACCACGCCCACGCCACGCTGATGACGAAGACCAGGGCGAGGACGACGAGGGTCGCCGCCGACCGGGCGCTGGCTTGGATGTCCACGGCGCCTCAGCCTTCCATCCGGATGACCCGCGCGTGCAGCACGTTGCGCTGCTGGAGCGCCGCGCGCAGGGCGCGGTGGAGGCCGTCCTCGAGGTAGTACTCGCCCTGCCACAGGACGACGTGGGCGAACAGGTCGCCGAAGAACGTCGAGTCCTCGTCGAGCAGGGCGGCCAGCTGCAGCGTGTCCTTGGTGGTGACCAGGTCGTCGAGCCGCACCTGGCGCGGCGGCACCGCTGCCCACCCCTTGGCATCGAGCCCGTGGTCGGGATACGGGCGCCCGTCACCCACGCGCTTGAAGATCACGGCCCCGGAGTCTACGGCCCTCGCCCGAGACGCCCTGTCCCCGTGGGGCCCGGCTCCCTAGGATCCCGTCATGACCGAGGCGTCGACGTCCGCAGAGCCCACCCCTCCGCCCGCGCACCCGATCGAGCAGGAGATCGCCCCCGGCTACCAGTTCCAGGGCGCCGCTCTCGAGCTCGGCGGGCTGATGGCCGACGCCTCGACGCTGACCGGCACCCGCATCCGGATCCCGCTGGCGATGCTCAACCGTCACGGCCTCGTCGCCGGCGCGACCGGCACGGGCAAGACGAAGACGCTCCAGCTGATGGCGGAGCAGCTGTCCGCGGCCGGCGTACCGGTCTTCGCCGCCGACATCAAGGGCGACCTGTCCGGCCTGGCGGTGCCGGGAGAGGGTGGTGAGCAGGTCACCGCGCGAGCCGCGTCGGTCGGGCAGCAGTGGACCGCGCAGGGATTTCCTGTCGAGCTGTTCGCCATCGGCGGCGTCGGCACCGGCGTGCCGGTGCGGGTGACGATGGCGGCGTTCGGCCCGGTGCTGCTGGCGAAGGTGCTCGGCCTCAACGCGACGCAGGAGTCCTCGCTCGAGCTGGTCTTCCACTACGCCAAGCAGAAGGAGCTGCCGCTCGTCAGCCTGGCCGACCTGCGCGCGATCGTGAAGTTCCTCGCGTCGCCCGAGGGCAAGGCCGACCTGAAGGAGCTCGGCGGGCTGTCGAGCGCGACGGCCGGTGTCATCCTCCGTGAGCTGATCGGGTTCTCCGACCAGGGCGCGGACGCGTTCTTCGGCCAGCCCGAGCTCGACACCGCCGACTTCCTGCGGGTGGTCGACGGGAAGGGCGTGATCTCGCTGCTCGAGCTGCCGAACCTCCAGGACCGCCCCGCGCTCTTCTCGACCTTCCTGATGTGGCTGCTCGGCGACCTGTTCCGCGACCTGCCGGAGGAGGGCGACCTCGACCAGCCGAAGCTGGTGTTCTTCTTCGACGAGGCGCACCTGCTGTTCGACGACGCGTCCGAGGCGTTCCTCGACCAGATCGCCCAGACCGTGCGGCTGATCCGCTCCAAGGGCGTCGGCGTCTTCTTCGTGACCCAGTCGCCGACCGACGTCCCCGACGAGGTGCTGGCCCAGCTCGGGTCGCGGATCCAGCACCAGCTGCGGGCGCACACGCCCAACGACGCGAAGGCGCTCAAGGCGACTGTGTCGACCTATCCGCACAGCGCGTACGACGACCTCGGGCAGGTGCTCACCTCGCTCGGCATCGGCGAGGCGGTCGTGACCGTGATGAGCGAGAAGGGCGCACCCACGCCCGTCGCCTGGACGCGGCTGCGCGCCCCCGAGTCGCTGATGGACCCGGCGCCGGCCGCGACCGCCGACGGCATCGTCGCCGCCTCGCCGCTGGCGTCGAAGTACGCCGCGGCGCCGCCCACCGAGTCCGCCGAGGACCTGCTCGCGCAGCGTCAGGCCGACGCGGCCGAGAAGGCCGAGGCCGAGAAGTCAGCGAAGGCCGGGCCCGAGGCCGGCTCGAAGAAGGAGCCGCAGAAGAAGTCCGACCGCGGCGGGGCGATCAGGGACGCGGTCCTCGACAACGTCGACGACGTCGCGGCAGCGATCGCCCCGCACGGCAAGAAGCAGATGGCGCGGTCGATCACCAACGCCTTGAAGAAGGTCTTCCGGCGCTAGCCGGTCAGGCCGTCCAGCGGACCGCGTCGTCCACGAAGTCGGCGAGGGCGTGCACGCCACGCAGGTCGGTGCGCTCCTCCATGAGCCGGGTCAGGCTCTGGGCGTGGCGGGTGCGGAGCGCGTGGCGGCGCTCGAGGCGGCGGTCGACGCCGTCGGACTCGTGGGTGGAGTCGACGGGACGGCCGGTCTGGGTCTCAGGAGAGGTCGTCTGGTCCATGGCTCCAGCCTGCCGCCACCAGGTCGCCGGGAGATTGATGATCGGTTACAACGTGGTTGCTCGGGCCGTGATTGCGGTTACATTCGCGGCCGCGACCGATCACGGTGAGAGGCAACACCCCACAGCTTGGGCTCCTTGGCGAGATCGAGGTCACTTCCGGCCCGACTGGCGATCCGGGCGCACGTTCCGCATACTCGATGAAAAGTAGAACGTGTTCTAGGAGTGATCGGTGTACGACTTCGAGGCGGAGCGCGCTGCGGCCGACGGCCGCACGAGCGCGGCCACGGGCGGCCCCGCGCGCGCCCTGATGTACCTGGAGCTCCCGCGCTGGCTCGGCGAGTACGCCGCGTCGCGGACCCTCGACCTGGTCACGCCGGCCCGCGACGTGGGCCACGGCCGCCCGGTCCTGGTGGTCCCCGGGTTCTCGGCCAACGACGCGATGACCGGCCGGCTGCGTGGCCACCTGCGCCGGCACGGGTTCCGCGTCCACGGATGGAAGCTCGGCCGCAACCACGGGCTCACCGATCGCCTGGTCGACGGCCTGTCCCAGCGGTTCTCCGAGCTCGTCGAGGACTACGACGAGCCGGTCAGCATCGTCGGCTGGAGCTTCGGCGGCCTGCTCGCCCGCTGGCTCGCGCACGAGCACGCGGCCGACGTACGCCAGATCGTGTGCCTCGGCTCCCCGTGGCGCGCCGAGGGCGAGCGCACCCGCGCCACCGCGATGTTCGAGCGCTCCCGTGAGCGCTATGGGATCTCCGACCGGGCGCAGGAGATCGTCGACATCGCCCGCCGTCCGGTGCCCGTGCCGACGACTGCGGTCTGGTCCAAGACCGACGGCATCGTGCCCTGGCACGGTTGCCGGGTCGACGACGCCACCGACCCCGCGCCGGCCGAGAACATCGAGGTGCTCAGCTCCCACGTCGGCATGGTCGCCAGCCCGCTGGTGCTCGCCGCGGTGGTCGACCGGCTCGCGCAGGACCCGGCCGACTGGCACCCGTTCAGCTGGCGCGCTCTCGTCCCCGGGCTGACCTCATGAGCGCTCTCGCCGACCGCGACCCGTCGTACGTCGCCGCCGTCCTGCCCCTGCTCAGGCTCGCGATGCGCGGCTACTTCCGCTCCGAGGTGCGCGACATGGAGCGCGTGCCGGAGGGTGGCGCGCTGATGGTCGGCAACCACTCCGGCGGCTTCCTGGCGATGGACGTGCCGATCATCGCGGTGGCGTTCGCGGAGACCTTCGGCCCGGACCGCCCGCTCTACTGCCTCGCGCACGACATGCTCTTCACCGGCGTCGCCGGGCCGTTCATGCGGAAGTTCGGCTTCGTCAGCGCCGACCGGGAGAGCGCCCACGAGGTGCTCAGCTCGGGCGCCGTCACGATCGTGTTCCCGGGCGGCGACTACGACGCCTACCGGCCGACGCTGACGGCCAACAAGATCGACTTCGACGGGCGCACGGGCTACGTGCGCACCGCGCTCCGCGCCGGGGTGCCGATCGTTCCGGTCGTCTCGATCGGCGGCCAGGAGGCCCAGTTCCACCTGACCCGTGGCCGGTGGATCGGGCGGCACTCGCCCCTGAAGAAGCTGATGCGCAGCGACCTCTTCCCGCTGACGTTCGGGTTTCCGTTCGGGCTGACGCCCGCCGGCCTCAACGTGCCGCTGCCGACGAAGATCGTGACCCAGGTGCTCGATGCGGTCGACCCGGCCGAGGTGGCCTCGGACCTCGGGACCGACGCGGAGCCGGAGGTCGTCGCCGCGGTCGACGCCCTGGTCCGCGCGCGCATGCAGGAAGCCCTCGACGAGCTGGCGCGCCAGCGGAAGCTGCCGGTGCTCGGATGAACGCCGTGCTCGCGACGATCGGCACCGTCCGCCGACAGCTGTGGGCGTTCCGGCTGCTGGTGAGCAGCGGGATGCTCACCCTGATGCGCCCCGACAAGTACGTCGGCATGATGCGCGTGCTGCGCCGCTACGGCACCAGCGCCACGACCGGATTCGCACTCGCTGCCGTGCGGCGGCCCGACGGCACCGCCATCGTCGACGAGCGCGGGACCATCACCTGGGCGGAGCTCCAGGACACCTCGGCGGCTCTTGCCGTCGGGCTGGCCGACCTCCCTGGACGCCCCGTCACCTCGGTCGCAGTGCTGGCGCGCAACCACCGCGGCCTGGTGCAGGCGCTGATCGCGAGCGCGCGGCTCGGCGTACCGACGCTCCTGCTCAACACCGGGTTCTCCGGTCCGCAGCTCGCCGACGTGATGGAGCGCGAGGGTGCGGACCTGATCATCTACGACGAGGAGTTCGCCGGGCTCCTGGGTGACGTGCGGGCGCGGGTCGACGGCCTGCGCGAGGTCGTCGCGTGGACCGACACCGACGTCCCCGGGGCCGCGACCGTCGACGGCCTCATCGCGCAGTACGGCGGCCAGCACCCGCCCCCGCCGGCCGGACCGGGCCGGGTCGTGCTGCTGACCTCCGGCACGACGGGCACGCCGAAGGGCGCCCGCCGCAGCGGCGGCGGCGCCGACGAGCTGGCCGCGATGCTGGAGCGCATCCCGTGGCGCGCGGAGGAGACCGTGGTCGTGGCCGCTCCGATCTTCCATGCCTGGGGCTTCGGCCAGGCCGTGGTCGCGGCGACGATGACGTGCACGATCGTGATGCGCCGGAGGTTCGATCCCGAGGCGACACTGCGCCTCGTCGAGGAGCACTCCGCGAGCGGACTCGCGGTCGTGCCCGTCATGCTGGACCGGATCGTCGACCTGCCGCCGGAGACGCTTGACCGCCACCGGCTCCCCAGCCTGAGGTTCGTGACCGCGAGCGGCTCGCGGATGCGGCCGGACGCGGTGATCGCGTTCATGGACCGGTTCGGGGACGTGGTCCACAACAGCTACAACGCCACCGAGGCGGGACAGATCAGCGTCGCGCTGCCCTCCGACCTGCGGGTGGCTCCGGACACAGCCGGCCGGCCGGTCGTCGGCACCGAGGTGCGGCTGTTCGACGACAACGGGCGCCCGGTCCCCGTGGGAGAGGTCGGCCGGATCGCGGTCCGCGGGGCGTCGCCGTTCGAGGGCTACACCCACGGCGGCGACAAGGAGCAGGTCGAGGGCTACATGGTCTCCGGTGACGTCGGCCGGTTCGACCCTGAGGGCCGGCTCTACGTGGTCGGTCGGGACGACGACATGATCGTCTCGGGCGGGGAGAACGTCTATCCGGTCGAGGTCGAGAAGACGATCGGAGCGCTGCCCGAGGTCCGCGAGGTCGCGGTCGTGGGCGTGGACGACGACCAGTTCGGGCAGCGGCTGGCCGCGTACGTCGTACCGGCTCCTGGCGCCGGCCTGGAGGCCGACGCGGTGCGCAGCCACGTCAAGGAGCAGCTCGCCGGCTACAAGGTGCCGCGGGACGTGGTATTCCTTGAGGAGCTGCCGCGCAACGCGGCGGGGAAGGTCGTCGCCCGCGATCTGCCGACGGCGGGAAGCGCCTCATGACGCACACGCGGATGACCGGCGCCGACGCCAGCTTCCTCTACCTCGAGACGCCATCGGTGCACATGCACACGCTCAAGATCGCCGTGGTCGAGCCCAACGCCGACATGACGTTCGACAACCTCGTCGCGGGCACCCTCGCGCGGCTGCGGCAGATGCCGGCGCTGCGCCGGCGCGTCGTGCCGGTGCCGTTCCACCTCAACCACCCGGTCGTGGTCACGCAACGGCGCATCGAGCCGACCCGTCACTTCTTCCGCCACCACCTCGGCGGCGCCGCCACCTGGCGTGACGTCGAGGAGGCGATCGGCCGGATCGCCGGCCAGCAGCTGGCACGCGACGTGCCGCTGTGGCAGATCCACCTGCTGGAGGGCCTCGCGGACGGCAGCACGGTCATCGTCGGCAAGATCCACCACTCGCTCGCCGACGGCAACGCCGCCAACGCGATGCTCGGCAACCTCACCGACATCCGCACCGCCGACGGGTTCGAGACGCCATGGCGCGACCCGGCCGACGCGACCCCGCTGCCGTCGAGGGCACGGCTCGCGCTGGAGGCGCTCCGCGACGCGGTGCTCCAGGTCGGCCTCCTGCCGCGGCTGCTCGCGGCGACCGCGCGCGGCGTGGTGGGGATGCTCCGCTACCGACGGCGTACCGACACCGGCGTGCCCGTGCCGGTCGCCCACGCACCGAGGGTCTCCTTCAACGGGCCGCTCACGCCGCTTCGCTCGTTCGCCACGGTGACGCTGCCGCTCGCCGACCTGAAGGCGGTCCGCAAGGAGCACGGGGTCACCCTCAACGACGTCGTCCTCGGCGTCGTCTCCGGCGCGCTGCGTCGCTGGATGGCGGAGCACGGCGAGCGGCCCGCGATGTCGCTGACCGCCGGCGTACCGGTCGGGCTCGACCACGGCGGCAGCGGGCCCCGGCTGGTGGGCAACGCCGTGTCCAACCTGTTCACCACCCTCGCCACCGACGTCGACGACCCCGCCGAACGGTTGCGACGGATCTCCCGCACCGCCGCGCACGCCAAGGAGATCAACAAGCGGCTCGGCAGCACGATGTTGACGGAGTGGAGCCAGTTCACGCCGCCGGCGCCGTTCAGCTACGCGGTGCGGCTCTACAGCAGGTTCCGCGCGGCGCGCCTGCACCCGGCGGCGTTCTCGGCGATCGTGTCCAACGTGCCCGGCCCGCGCGAGCGGATCAGCATCGGCGGCGCGCGTCTCTCCGACATCTTCAGCGTCGGCCCGCTGGTGGACGGCATCGGCCTCAACGTCACGGTCTGGTCGTACGTCGACCGGATGAACTTCTCGCTACTGGCCTGCCCGGATCTCCTGCCCGACGTCGAGGCGCTGGCGGC
The DNA here is from genome assembly GCF_013410655.1 of Nocardioides thalensis. Classification (NCBI taxonomy): domain Bacteria; kingdom Bacillati; phylum Actinomycetota; class Actinomycetes; order Propionibacteriales; family Nocardioidaceae; genus Nocardioides; species Nocardioides thalensis. The sequence continues at coordinate 3,960,064 of NZ_JACCFP010000001.1, read as the reverse complement.
GTACCTCCCTGCGGCGCTCGACGAGCTCCGTCCGGACCGCGAGGCCGAGAAGCAGCGGTCGTCCGGAGGCGCGGGGGCGTCTGCACGTCCCGAGCAGCGGCGGGAGACGGCATGACCTTTCGCGCCGTCGGCCGGGCAACGGCCCGGGCCGGTCGCGCGGCACTGCGCGCCAGCGGGCCGCTCGTCGTGCGCGGACTTCGCGGACTCACCGACGGCGTGGTCCCCGACGTGGCCGTGCCGCCCGCCGGTCGGGCCGTCGACCTGCCGGGTCGCGGCAGCACCCATGTCGTCGACCTTCCCGGGCCCGGTGCCGATGCGCCGGTCGTGCTGCTGATGCACGGCATCGCGACCACGGGGAGCCTGACCTGGTTCTCCGTGCTCGAGGAGCTGTCGCGCACCTATCGGGTGGTCACGTTCGACCAGCGATGGCACGGCCGGGGGATCCGCTCCGACCGGTTCGCCCTCGACGACTGCGCGGACGACGCGGCCGCGGTGCTCGACGCGCTGGGCATCGAGCGCGCCGTGGTCGTCGGCTACTCCATGGGCGGGGCGAGCGCCCAGGTGATGTGGCACCGTCACCCGCAGCGGGTCGCGGGCCTCGTCCTCTGCTCGACCGCCGCCCGTTGGCAGGGACACCTGGGAGAGCGGGTCTTCTTCCTCGGCCTGCGTGCCGCGAACCTGGGACTGCTCTCCGTGGCGGCGAGCAAGGTGCGCGCCCACGCCGAGATGCTCCCCGAGGACGTCGCCGAGGAGGCCGAACTGCGCGCTTGGTGCATGGCGGAGCTCAAGTCGACCAGTCCGTGGGCGCTTCCCGTCGTCCTCGGCGAGCTGGGCCGGTTCGACTCCGCCGACTGGATCGGCGACGTGTCCGTGCCCACCGGCGTGGTGATCACCGCAAGGGACCGGGCGATCCCGACCGCGCGACAGCGCGAGCTGGCGATGCTGGTCCCCCAGGCGACCGTCCGGGAGGCGCCGGGCGGGCACGCGTCGCTGGTGTTCGACCTCGGCAACTGGAAACCGGTGTTCCTCGAGGTGCTCGGCGAGGTCGCGGACGAGGCGGCGAAGACGGCGGCCGCGGGTTAGCTGAGAGATCAAGCAGCACGATGTCCCCGCCGATGGTGGGGTTCGGCGGGGGTGCGGGGCGTGGTGGCTACTCGTCGGGCGGGTCGGTCGGCTTGGCAGGCCCGGGGCAGGGTTGGGTGTCGAGGGCGTAGGTGCCGCCGGGGGTGACCAGCCACTGTTCGCCGGTGCGGCCGCGCCAGTAGTAGACGCCTGGGGCGAGGACCCGATACGCCCAGCCGGCCCGGTGTGTCTTCAATCGGTGGTGTCCGCGGCAGACCGGGGCGAGATTGCAGGGACACGTGACACCGCCCTTGGCGTTCGGGATGGCGTGGTCGAGGTCGCAGGCCTCGGCGGGACGATTGCAGTGCGGGTAGATGCAGGTCTGGTCGCGCAGCAGGACCTGTCGGGCTTGGCGTTCGGCGATCTCATAAGCGTCGGTGGGTTCGTAGCCGGCGACGTCGAGGACGGGCCGGACGATGATGGTCCCCGCGGTCTCGCACCATTCGCGGATCTGCTCCGCGGTGACCGGGGGTTGCCGGTGGTTGAGGTGCGAGGCCGCCCGCGGCCGAGCCTCGAAACCTCCGGCGCCTCAGCGGGCTGGCGGGTGGGGGAGGTCGGCCTCGGCCTCGCGGCGTTGTACAGCGGAGCGGCGGGAGAGGGCTGGGAGCTGGTGCCACTCGTTGTTGATCAGGGCTTGTCGTTTGCGACGGTTCCAGCCCTGGATCTGTTTCTCGAACGCGTAAGCATCGTCGATGCGGTCGAACCAGCCGCCGCTCCACACCAACACCACCGGGCGTCGCGATCGCGTGTAGGCCGCGCCGAGGTCGTCGTCGTGGTTGTGCTGCCATATCCGTGCGTCGAGGTCGACGGTGCTGCCGGCGTAGTAGGTGCGGTCAGCGCACTCGAGCAGATAGGCCCAGGGCATCGACCTGTGGCCTCAGTGGGGGCCGGAGGTTTCGAGGCTCGGCCGCGGGCGGCCTCGCACCTCAACCACCGGCCCGTCGGCGAACCGAGCCTGGTCCACGAACCCCACGGCGTCGCGGACTGAGTCGATGCCGCGGGCGAGGATGGCGCCGAGCTCGAGGACGGCGAAGTCGGAGATCAACGGTGCGCCCTCACCCGCCAACGGGAGCCCGGTGTCCAGGCCGCGTTCGGTGAGGGTGGAGGCGTCCTCCGGGACGGCGACGGTGTGTTCGAGGGCCCATTCGGCGATCATCTTGACCTCGCCGAGCATCCGTTCGTTGATGCCGGCGCGGTTGTCCTTGATGTCTCGAAGGAGCTGGTCGGCGCGGGAGATCGGGGTCTCGGTCAACGGCACGTCGACCGTGCCGGCCGCGGGTGCGGCCGGGAGGTCGAAGAGGGGTGCCATCCCGAGATCCATACGAGAATTCAAGCACTCGGTTCCGACATCGCGAAACGTCGGAAACCCGCCTGTGGACAGGGAATTCTCGATCACTGCCTGTGGACGGGAAGTGGGTCTCGATACGCCCGCGCGCTAGCGCGCACGGGCTACACGACCACCCTGAACACGGCTCCTCGACCACCCTGGATCGGTGGTTTCGAGGCTCGGCCGTGGCCGGCCTCGCACCTCAACCACCGACCGCCGTGTCCCTCATAACCGCAACCACAGAACGACGACCGCAGACGGCCTGGAACCGTCGCAGTAGGGCAACCAAGCACCGCGACCGAAGCGGCGAGCGACCACGTAAATCTGAAATCGACCAGAAGGGTCTCGTGACGCCCGTGGACGGCCTATTCGACGCCCTGGGCCCCGCGATCAGGCGCCGTCGAAGCCGTTCAGCAGCAGGAAGAACACGACCACGCCGACGACGAGGCCGAGCACCCCGAGGCCGACGCCGATGAGGGCGCGCTTCCCGGCCGGCATGTCCGGCTCGAGGACGGGCACCGCGAGCACCGCGCCGATGACGCAGCTGACGACCAGCGCGACGGGGATGATCAGGTTCTCTCCCGTGTCAGAACCGTCAAGGAACAGGGCGCTGAGCGGGAGCGTGAACGCGCCCAGCACGATCATCAGCAGGGCGAGGACGAGGATGCGCATTCCGTCAGGGTGGACCATCTCCGGCGGCAAGGAGGTGAAATGTTCGGAAGCCGCTGGCCAGTGCACCATCCATCGTCCCGGAGGCCGGGCCGGCGGTGTACTCCCCGGCGAGCAGCAGCGGGCCGACCGGCTGGCCGAGGGTGTCGTTCGCGGCCGGGTGGCGACCGGTCATCACGTAGGAGTAACCGCCGCGGCACCACGGGTCCTCGTGCCAGTCCGTGAGCAGCGCGTCGTGCGTGCGCAGCTCGAGCTCGGGACGGAGCTCGGCGAGCGCCCGGGTCCAGGTGTGCGGGCCGGCGCCGACCGCCAGTCCGTTGCGCGCGTCGTCGCCACCCGCGAAGCAGGACACCGCCGCCACGCCGTCGTCGCCGGCCGGGTCGAGGGAGTTCCACGCCCACCACGCCGCGTGCGGGTGCTGTACGCCGTCCGGCCGGCCGGTCGAGGTGGTCGGCACGGACAGCTTGCTCGCGCTGCCGGTCAGCACGCCCCTCAGCCCGGCCCGCCACAGGTCGGGGAACCCGGGCTCCCACTCGATCTCGTCCAGCAGCGCCAGTGGTACGGCGACCACCACCTTGTCGGCCACCAGCTCCTCGCCCGACGCGGTCGTCACCGCGGCGCCGTCGTCCGTCGCGCTGACGGCGACCACCGGCGTCCGCAGCCGCACCCGGTCGCCGAGGGCCCCGGCCATGAGGGTGCAGATGCGCTGGTTGCCGCCGACCACCCGCGCCGCGCCGTCGATCCGCGCCGCCTCGGCGCGGGCGACGTGGAACCGGGCGGATGCGCGTGAGGGGTCTCCGGCGGTCGACGTCGCGATCCGCAGGAAGGCGGGGTTCGCGGCGTACTCGTCCCCCAACGCGCGCTCGAACGCGTCCGCGAGCGAGCAGTCCTCGGGCGGGATCTCGGCGCTGACCCGGGTCAGCGTCTCCTCCAGCTGCGCCAGGGTCGGTACGGCGCCGCCGACCCGCCGGCGGTGGAACCTCACGCCGTGCGGCGCCAGCGGCAGCCCGAGCACGGCGCACACGCGACGGATCGTGTGCTGGTCGGCGTCGATCCACTCGCCGCCGCGCTCGACGACGACGCCGTTCGGGAGGGTGGTCGACCAGGTGCGCCCGCCGACACGGTCGCGGGCCTCGAGCACGACCACGTCGTGGCCGGTCTGGCTCAGCATCCACGCACACGACAACCCCGACAGGCCGGCACCGACGACCGCGACGCGCATGTGCCCAGCATTGCGCACGCACGTCGGGTACGCATGCTCCTGCCGCGAGCGTCCTCGGCGTGCCACGATGTCGCGCATGCCCGACCTGCCGCTGGAGCGGCTCGGCCCCGTGCCCGCCCACGAGCTGTTCGTGGGACTGGGCGTGCTGGTGGCCGCGGCGGTGTTCGTCGTCGAGGCGCGGCGCCGCGAACAGACCGACGAGCGACTCGTCTACGTCGTGGCCGGCGCGCTCGTGGGCGGCGCGCTCTTCATGCGGCTCGGCACCTGGCTCCAGCACGTCGACCTGCGGGAGAACGCGACACTCGCGGAGCAGTGGGCCTACGGCAACCGCTCGGTCCTCGGGGGCATCGTCGGCGCCTGGCTCGGCGTCCACGTCGCCAAGCGGCTCGCCGGCTACCGCCTCCGCACCGGCGACCTGTTCGCACCCGCCGTCGCCCTGGGCATGGCGGTCGGCCGGATCGGCTGCTTCCTCACCGAGCTGCCCGGCACGCCCACCGACCTGCCGTGGGCCGTCCACGCCGACGGCGTCGCCCGGCACCCGTCGTTCCTCTACGAGATCGCCTTCCACCTCGCCGCCTTCGCGGCGATCTGGTGGTGGCTGCGCCACCGCGAGCTGCCACCCGGCACCACGTTCGTCTGGTACGTCGCCGCGTACGGGACGTTCCGGTACCTCGTCGAATTCGTGCGCGGCAACGAGGTGGTGTGGGCGGGGATGACGCGTCCTCAGCTGTTCCTGCTCTGCACGATCCCGCTGGTGCTGGCTCGGATCGGGTGGCAGTGGCGGCGGGGCGTGTACGGCGCTCCGGTGGTTGAGGTGCGAGGCCGCCCGCGGCCGAGCCTCGAAACCTCCGGAGCTGGAGATCCGTCATGAGCCGGGGGCCCGGGATGCCGCTGCGGGACGCCCGCATCCACCGCTACGTCAACGCTTTCTGCCCGCTCTGCCACGAGGAGCAGCCCGACCGCCCGCTCGCGGAGGTGCCACGGCTCAGCGGCTGGCTGACCGTGCGCGACGACAAGGTCTGGCTCGAGCGCGGGTGCGCGACCCACGGCATGGTGCGGACGCTGTACGACGAGTCGCCGGAGATCCTGTCCTACCTGGAGCAGTGGACCGCGCCCACCAAGGTCCACACGCCCGACCTGCTCGGCAACTTCGCGCCGGTGCCGGCGGCGTACGCGGACGGGCTGCCCGAGATGCAGACCCAGCACACCTGCATCCTGCTCGAGGACCTGCTCGACCACTGCAACCTCAAGTGCCCGACCTGCTTCGCGGAGTCGTCGCCGGCGCTGGCGAGCGTGGCCCCGCTGGAGGCGGTCCTCGCCAACATCGACGCCCGGCTGTCGCGCGAGAACGGCCGGATCGACGTAATGATGTTGTCGGGTGGCGAGCCGACGCTCTACCCGCATCTTTCCGAGCTGCTCGACGAGGTCGCGGCCCGACCGATCGTGCGGATCCTCATCAACACCAACGGCCTGCTCGTCGCCCGCGACGACGCGCTCCTCGACCTGTTGACGAAGCACCGGGAGCGGCTCGAGGTCTACCTCCAGTACGACGGCGCGTCCGCCGAGGCGTCGACCCACCACCGCGGCGCGGACATCCGCCGGTTCAAGGAGGACGCGATCGCGCGGCTCTCCTCGCGTGGCATCTTCACCACGCTGACGATGACCGCGGCGCTCGGTGTCAACGACGACGAGATCGGGTTCGTGGTGAAGCGCGCGCTGGACACGCCGTACGTCGGCGGTGTGACGATCCAGCCCGTCTTCGAGAGCGGCCGCAGCGGCGGCATCGACCCGGTCGACCGACTGACCCACACCGGCGTGCTCGCGCGGCTCGACGAGCAGACCGCGGGCGTGGTGACCTGGCGCGACCTGACGGCGCTGCCGTGCAGCCACCCGCACTGCTGCTCGGTGGGCTACCTCCTCAAGGACGACGCCGGCAGCTGGCGCTCGCTGGTGTCGCTGATCGGGCACGACCGCCTCAAGCAGTGGCTCGACCTGGAGCCCGACCTGCTGGCCAACCGGATCGCCGACGACACCATCCCCGCCGCGATGCGGGGGGTCGTGCGCGACTCGCTGCTCGACCTGCTGTCGGAGCAGTCGAGCCTCAGCCACCCGTCGATGACGTCGATCTGGAAGGACATCTGCCAGCACTGCGACCTCGGCATCGGGACGCTGGCGACGCTCGCGTCGTCGAGGCTGCCCGGGCAGCACCAGCGGCTGCGCAGGCTGCTGGGGGAGCGCGTGCTGCGCGTGACCGTGAAGCCCTTCATGGACATGAACACGATGATCGAGGAGCGGCTGACGCAGTGCTGCGTGCACGTCGGCAGCGTCAACGCAGAGAGCGGCGCCCACCAGTGCGTGCCGTTCTGTGCCCTCCAGGCCTGGCAGCCGCTGGCCGCGACCCGGCTCTCCACGGCGACCGGCGGTGACGGATGACCGACCCGCGGATCGTCGAGCCCCAGCGCGTCGTACCTCCGACCTCGGACGGTGGCTGCGGCGACCACGTCTTCTGGTGCTGGAAGCGGATCACGGGCACCGTCCTGCTCACGCTGCTGGTGCTCGCGGGCGTCGTCGCCCTTGTGTGGTGGCTGCGATGAAGGAGCGTCCATGAGCCAGTTCCCGGACCCGCCGTACGGCGCGCCGTACCGGCCGCCCGACCAGGGCGTCTCGCCGTGGCTGGGCTACCTGATCGGCTCGCTCGTCGTCGGCCCGATCCTCGCGATCGGCATTCCGTTCCTGTCCTTGGCGGTGTTCGCGTCGACGGCGTACGACGACGACAGCGCGTTCACCGTCGCCGCGATCGTCGGTCTCGTGCTGCCGTTCCTGCTGCCGATCCCGCTGCTGTTCAAGAAGGCCACGCGCCCGTGGGGCGTCGGGATCCTGATCGGCGTCGCCGTCACGCTGATCGTGCTCGGCGGGCTGTGCGCCGGGTTCATCTACCTGCTCAGCCAGGAGAGCTATTAGGGCGCGTCGTCTAGCCCCCGAGCACCTCGTGCGCCTCGACCATCGCGGGGCCGTACCAGGTGAGCAGCCGCCCCGACACGAGCCGCGTGGGAGCGATCGCGAACGCCTCGGGCCCATCGGTCTCGGTGAACACGTAGGGCTCGTCGGGCAGCAGGACCAGGTCGATGTCGGCGCGGTCGAGGTCCCGGAGCTCCACCTTCGGGTAGCGCTCCTCGTGCCCGGCGAAGGCGTTCTCCCAGCCGAGCCGGCGCAGCAGGTCGTTGGCGTAGGTCCGGGGTCCGACGACCATCCACGGGTCGCGCCAGATGGGCACGGCGACGCGGCCGCGCGTCACGGGGAGCGGCCCGTTCCAGCACCGGTCGGCCTCCGCCAGCCACGTCGGGAGCGGCCAGCCGAGCGCGACCTCGTAGAGCCTCGTCAGCGACGCGAGGGCCTGGGGAACGGTCTCGATGTCGGTCACCCAGACCGGCACCCCGGCGTCGCGCAGACGCCGTACGTCGAGCTCGCGGTTCTCCTCGCGGTTGGCGATCACCAGGTCGGGCGCGAGCGCGCGGACGGCCGCGAGGTCGGGGTTCTTCGTCCCGCGCACGCGAGGCACGTCGAGGTCCGCCGGGTGGGTGCACCAGTCGGTCGCGCCCACCAGCGCCTCCCGGCGGTCGGTCGCGATCGCCTCGGTGATCGACGGCACCAATGACACGACCCGCTCGGCCACGGGCGGGCCGTCGTAGGCATGACCAAGGTCGTCGGCTCGCACGTGCCCCACGCTACGCGTCAGGCTGGTGCGTCAGACGTTGCGTCTGTACTGCCCGCCCACCTCGAAGAACGCCTCCGTCACCTGGCCCAGCGTGCACACCCGCGCCGCGTCCATCAGCACCGCGAAGATGTTCTCGCCGCTCGTCGCGGCCTCCTTGAGGCGCGCGATCGCGCGCGGCGCGTCGTGGGCGTGGCGCTCCTGGAAGTCGCGCAGCCGGGTGAGCTGGGACTGCTTCTCGTCCTCGGTGGCGCGGGCGAGCTCGACGTGGTCGGGGGTGCCGTCGTCGCCGCCGGGCTTGCGGAACGTGTTGACGCCGATGATCGGGAGCGAGCCGTCGTGCTTCCTGTGCTCGTAGAGCATCGACTCGTCCTGGATGCGGCCGCGCTGGTAGCCGGTCTCCATCGCGCCCAGCACGCCGCCGCGCTCGGAGATCCGCTCGAACTCGTGGAGCACGGCCTCCTCGACGAGGTCGGTGAGCTGGTCGATGACGTAGGAGCCCTGGAGCGGGTTCTCGTTCATCGCCAGGCCCCACTCGCGGTTGATGATCATCTGGATCGCCATCGCCCGGCGCACGGAGTCCTCGGTGGGCGTAGTCACGGCCTCGTCGAACGCGTTGGTGTGCAGGCTGTTGGCGTTGTCGTAGATCGCGATCAGCGCCTGCAGCGTCGTACGGATGTCGTTGAACGCCATCTCCTGCGCGTGCAGCGAGCGGCCCGAGGTCTGCACGTGGTACTTCAGCTTCTGCGAGCGCTCGCCCGCGCCGTAGCGCTCCTTCATCGCCACGGCCCAGATGCGGCGGGCGACGCGGCCGATCACGGAGTACTCCGGGTCCATGCCGTTGCTGAAGAAGAACGACAGGTTGGGCGCGAAGTCGTCGATGTCCATGCCGCGCGCGAGGTAGGACTCGACGTAGGTGAACCCGTTGGCGAGGGTGAACGCGAGCTGGCTGATGGGGTTCGCCCCGGCCTCGGCGATGTGGTAGCCCGAGATCGACACCGAGTAGAAGTTGCGCACCTGGTGGTCGATGAACCACTCCTGGATGTCGGCCATGCAGCGCAGCGCGAACTCGGTGGAGAACAGGCAGGTGTTCTGGCCCTGGTCCTCCTTGAGGATGTCGGCCTGGACCGTGCCGCGCACCCGGCGCAACGCCTCCTCCGGGTCGATGCCGCGCTCCTTCGCCTGGTCGATGACCGTGTTGAGGAAGAAGGCCAGGACGGTCGGCGCGGGACCGTTGATCGTCATCGACACCGACGTCGTCGGCGCGAGCAGGTCGAACCCGTCGTAGAGCGCCTTCATGTCCTCGAGCGTCGCGACCGAGACGCCGGAGGTGCCGATCTTGCCGTAGATGTCCGGTCGCTCGTCGGGGTCGCGCCCGTAGAGGGTCACCGAGTCGAACGCGGTCGACAGCCGCGTCGCCGACTGGCCCTCGGACAGGAGCTTGAACCGCCGGTTGGTGCGGAACGGGTCGCCCTCGCCGGCGAACATCCGGGCCGGGTCCTCGTCCATCCGCTTGAACGGGAAGACGCCGGCGGTGAACGGGAAGGAGCCGGGCAGGTTCTCGCGTCGCCAGTAGCGCACCAGCTCGCCGTGGTCCTCGTACGCCGGCAGCGCCACCCGCGGGATCCGGGTGCCGGAGAGCGACGTCCGGCCGGCGTCCTCGTCGTACGACGCGACGACGTCGGCCCAGCCGGCCAGCTGCTCGCGCAGCTCGCGCGGGAGGTCGGCCTCGGCCTGGGTCGCGAGCTGACGAACGGTGTCGGAGGTTTCGAGGCTCGGCGCTGGGGCGCCTCGCACCTCAACCACCGACTCGAGCTCCGCCGCGACAGCGGCGAACCGCTGCGACCGCCGGGCCTTGGTGACGAGCGCCTCCGTGGCCGCGTGGTAGTCGCGGACCGTGCTGGCGATCTCGGCGAGGTAGCCGGTGCGCTCCGGCGGCAGCACCTGCTGGATGCGGGTGGACTTCTTGCCGGCGACGGCGGCGAGCCGGCCCTCACTGACGGCGAGGCCGTGCTCGGAGAGCAGTCCGCGGAGGTGCTGGTAGAGCGCGGTGACGCCGTCGTCGTCGAACGTCGCGGCCGACGTGCCGAAGACGGGCATGTCGTCGGGGCCGGAGCCGAACGCCTCGCGGTTGCGGACCAGCTGGCGGCCGACGTCGCGCATCGCGTCCTCGGCACCGCGGCGCTCGAACTTGTTGATCGCGACGGCGTCGGCGAAGTCGAGCATGTCGATCTTCTCCAGCTGCGACGCGGCGCCGAACTCGGGCGTCATCACGTAGAGCGAGACGTCGCAGAACGGCACGATCGCCGCATCGCCCTGGCCGATGCCGGGCGTCTCGACGATCACCAGGTCGAAGCCGGCGGCCTTGACCGTCGCGATCACGTCGTCGAGGTGCTCGGGCACCTCGTGGGCACCACGGGTCGCCAGCGAGCGGAAGAACACCCGGTCGCGGTCCATGCCCTCGGAGTGCAGGTCGAGGCTGTTCATCCGGATCCGGTCGCCGAGCAGCGCGCCGCCGCCCTTGCGCCGCGTGGGGTCGACAGCGACGACCGCGACGCGCAGCTTGTCCTGCTGGTCCACCCGCAGCCGGCGTACGAGCTCGTCGGTGAGCGAGGACTTGCCCGACCCGCCGGTGCCGGTGATGCCGAGCACGGGTACGCCGGAGGCGACCGCTGCGGCGCGCAGGCGCTCGAGCTGGTCGGCGGGGACCGAGCCCGACTCGGCGCCCGAGATCGCGCGGGCGAGCGCCGCGCGGTCGCCCGCGAGCACCTCGTCGGCGGTGACGGCCCGCTGCGCCCAGACGTCGACGTCGCACTCGGCGACGACCGTGTTGACCATGCCGGGCAGGCCGAGCCGCTGGCCGTCCTCGGGGGAGAAGATCTTCACGCCGGACCTGGCGAGCCGGTCGATCTCGTCGTGGACGATCACGCCGCCCCCACCGCCGACGACCTTGACGTGGCCGGCGCCGCGCTCGCGCAGTCGCTCGACGAGGTACTCGAAGTACTCGACGTGGCCGCCCTGGTAGGACGACACGGCGACGCCCTGGACGTCCTCCTCGATCGCGGCCTCGACGATCTCGGCGACCGAGCGGTTGTGCCCGAGGTGGACCACCTCGCAGCCCTGGCTCTGGAAGATCCGCCGCATGATGTTGATCGCGGCGTCGTGCCCGTCGAAGAGGCTCGACGCCGTGACGATGCGGACCGGGTGCTCCGGGCGGTGCAGGGCGGTCATGGTGCTCCCCTCTCGCGCGACGGCGCGATTAGTTGGACGTCCGAGGAAATACTAGGACATCCGATCAAATTCGCTGACATCCGCCCCGCCCGTCTCGACTCGCGCACCTAGACTCAGCGCCCATGACGAGCAGTGCTCCCTTGCCGTTCGACCCCATCGACAGGGCGGGCGAGCTGTGGGCCGAGCGCATCGGCGACGACTCCGCGATGCGCCTGGCCACCTCGATCATGCGCGTGCAGCAGCTGTTGCTCGCCGACTTCGACCGGGTGCTCAAGCCGTTCGGCATCACCTTCGCTCGGTACGAGGTGCTCGTGCTGCTGTCGTTCAGCAGCACCGGACAGCTGGCCCTGAGCAAGATCGGCGAGCGGCTGATGGTCCACCCGACCTCGGTGACCAACGCGATCGACCGGCTCGTCGACGCCGGGCTCGTGCAGCGCACGGTCGACGTGGCGGACCGCCGCCGGGTGCTCGCGTCGCTGACCGACGAGGGGGAGCGGGTGCTCAAGGAGGCCACCGCGGCGCTCAACGGCATCGACTTCGGCCTCGGCGCGCTCGACGAGGCCGAGCGCGAGCAGGCCTACGCGATCCTGCGGACGGTGCGCGCCCGCGACTTCACCGACTGACGGCCTCGGCCAGCCGGTCCACCAGTACGTCGGCGGTGCGCTCCACCATCGCCAGCACCTCCGCGAAGCCCTCGTCGCCGCCGTAGTAGGGATCGGGCACCTCGGCTCCCGGGGTCGCGGGGTCGAACTCGCCGTACAGCCGCACCCGCTCGGAATCAGCGCCCCCCGGGGCGAGCGCCCGCAGGTCGCTGAGGTTCTGCCCGTCCATCGCCAGCAGCACGTCGCAGTCGTCGAGCCAGGAGGCGACGACCTGTTGCGCGCGGTGGGCGCTGCCGTCGTAGCCCGCCGCGTGCAGCGTGGCGGCCGCGCGCCGGTCCATCGGTCCGCCGACGTGCCAGTCGCCGGTGCCGGAGCTGACCACCTCGACCCGGTCGTCGAGGCCGGCGGCGGCGACCCGGTCGGCGAGCACCACGTGGGCCATCGGCGATCGGCAGATGTTGCCCAGGCAGACGAGCGCGATCTTGTAGGAGCCGGGCTCCCGCGGGGGCGGCAGCTGCGGCGTGCCAGCGGTGGCCGCTTCGCGGCCTGCTCCCTCACTCGCGGCCAGCGCTTCGAGCTCGTTCCTCGCTGCCGCTTCGCGGCTTGCTCTCTCGCTCGCGCTCAACGCTTCGAGCTCGTTCCTCGCTCGGCGCCGGCGCTCGCTCGGTCGCCACGGCGCTGCCGCTCGCTCGGTCGCATCACTCGTCGTCTCCCACGCCCACGAGCGCGTCGAGGATCCAGGTCGTGATGCTGATGACCAGCGCGCCGCCGACCGCCGTCCAGAAGCCCTCGACGTGGAAGCCGAGGTCGAACAGGTCGGCCACCCACTCGGTGAAGAAGAGCAGCAGCGCGTTGAGCACCAGCAGGAAGAACCCCAGCGTCACCAGGATGAACGGGATCGACAAGACGGTGAGCACCGGCTTGACCCAGGCGGTGACGGCCCACGAGATCAGCGCGACCACCAACAGCGGGAGGATCTTCTCCTCGAGCTCGCGCTGGCCGCTGTCGGGCCCGTCGAACCAGATGCCGTCGAAGATCTGGGCGGCGAGCGCGACGGCCGCGGCGGTGATGAACAGGCGGGCGATGAGGGCGATCAGGGCAGGTCTCCTAGGTCAGCTCGAGCGCTTCGATGATCTCGTCCTCGGCGTCGTCGATGTGACGGCGGAGGAACTCGTAGGCGCCGTCGTCGCCGTCGATGCGGCCGGCCTCGAGCAGCCGGACCAGGCCCTCGTGGGAGTCGGCCTGGTCGTGGGCGTTGCGGCGGATCCGGTCGACCTGCGCGAGCGCGAGCCGCAGCTCGTCCATCAGCGTCTCGGCCATCTGCACCAGCCGCGGGCTGCCGGTGAGCTCGACGAGCGAGACGTGAAACGCCAGGTGCTTGTCGTTGAGCTCCTCGTAGGACCCGCCCTCACGCACCGCGGAGGTGTAGTCGACCAGCGTCGCCCGCACGCGGTCACGTCGTACGTCGTCCGCGTCCCCCCACGCGCGCACGCCGGCGCCCTCGAGCACCCAGCGTGCGCGGCACACGTCGCGCACCGAGTCGGCCTGGGGTGTGGCCACGCTGACCCCCCGGTGCGGCTCGCGGGTCGCCAGGCCCTCGGCGACGAGCACGGTCAGCGCCTCGCGGACCGTCGGCCGCGAGACGCCGAGCGACTCGGCCAGCGCGATCTCGCGCAGCGGCGTCCCGCTCTCGAGCTCGCCCTCGAAGACCGCCCGCCGCAGCTCGGCCGCCACCCGCTCGACGGTCGAGGCGTGCTCGACGCTGAGCCCGGTGAAGTCGGGCGTCGTCGTGGGGGTCATGGCCTTCATTGTGCCCCGTCTTGCTCAGGACAGACGCATGCCTCATACTCCGGTTTGTCAGATTGTCAGACAAGAACGATGGGGAGGGCCGATGGACGCGCGCACGCTCGAGTGGGGCCGGCACTACGCGATGGTCGAGCCCTCGCAATTCCGGATCGACTATGCGATCAACCCGTTCATGGACACCGCCGTGCAGCCCGACCCCGCCCGCGCCGCCGCGCAGTGGGAGGAGCTGGTCGCGACCCTGCGCGGGCTCGGCGCCGACGTCGACGTGATCCCGGCCCGGCCGGACTCGCCCGACATGGTCTACGCGATGAACCTCGGCTTCGCCGTGCGCCGCCCGGAGTGGTCGGTCGACCGCACCGTCGTGCTCTCGCACATGCGCTACCCGCAGCGCCGCCACGAGACGCTGTCCGCGCTCCAGTGGTTCGAGTCGCACGGGCACGGCGCGTCGTACATCGGGCGCGACGGCGTCGGGGCCCACTTCGAGGCGGGTGACGCGTTCCCGTGGCGCGGCGAGCTCGTCGTCGGCTACGGGCCGCGCACCGAGGAGCTCGCGCTCAAGCATCTCGCGACCGACCTCGGCGTCGTGGTGCGCGGGCTGCGGATCACCCACCCCGGGATGTATCACCTCGACCTGGCGTTCTGCCCGCTCGACGAGACCCGCGCCCTCGTGTGCCCGGCCGCCCTCGACCCGGCCTCGGCCGAGGAGCTGCTCGCGCTCGTGCCCGAGCCGATCGTCATCACCGAGGAGGAGGCGCTGTCGACGTTCTGCGCCAACTCCGTCGTCGTCGGCCGCACGATCGTGATGCCGGCGTGCCCCGACCGGGTGCGCGGCCTCCTGGAGGCCGCCGGCTTCACCGTCGTGCTGGTCGACGTCTCCGAGTTCCACCTCGGCGGCGGCTCCGTGCGCTGCCTGACCAACCCGCTCGACATCACGCTCGGCCGCGACCTCGAGCAGGTCCCCGGCGGTCGCGTCGTCCTCCCGCCCGTGGAGGACCCGGCGCCGGCTGCATAGGCTCCCACCATGGGTCCCCAGCCGTTGCCGCAGGTCGCGGCGCTGCCGCCGTACGTCCCCGGCAAGCCGCCGACGCCCCGACCGGGCCTGCGGACCTACAAGATCAGCTCCAACGAGAACCCCTACCCGCCGCTGCCCGGGGTGCTCGAGACCGCGCAGGCCGCGGCCGCGGAGATGAACCGCTACCCCGACATGGGGTGCTCGGAGCTGTACGGCGAGCTGTCGTCGCGACTCGGCGTCGCCGAGGACGAGCTCGCCGCGGGCGCCGGCTCGGTCGCGCTGATCTTCCACTTGCTGGCCGCATTCAGTGGCCCGGGCGACGAGGTCGTCCACGCCTGGCGGTCGTTCGAGGCCTACCCGATCGCCGTCGCGGCGGCCGGGGCGACCGGCATCGAGGTGCCGCTCGCGCCGGGCGCCCGGCACGACCTCGAGGCGATGGCGGCCGCGATTACCGAGCGCACCAAGGTCGTGCTGCTGTGCACGCCCAACAACCCCACCGGTGCGGCGCTCAGCCACGCCGAGGTCGCGGCGTTCGTCGAGCGGGTGCCCTCCGACGTGCTTCTCGTCGTCGACGAGGCCTACCGCGAGTTCGTGCGGATGGACGACCCCGTCGACGGCCTCGCCCTCCGCCGGGCGCACGACAACGTGGTGCTGCTGCGCACCTTCTCCAAGGCCTACGGCCTGGCCGGCCTCCGCGTCGGGTACGCCGTCGCCCACCCCGTCGTCGCGGCAGCGGTGCGCGCGATCGCGATCCCGTTCGGGGTCTCGACGATCGCCCAGGCCGCGGCCATCGCGTCGCTCCAGGCCGAGGACATGCTGCTGGAGCGGGTCGAGGGGATCGTCGCCGAGCGGGAGCGGCTGGTGCAAGGGGCCGCTGCCGCCGGCTGGACCATCCCCGACCCGCAGGGCAACTTCGTGTGGCTCGAGCCCGCCGACCTGCCGGGCTTCCTGGCCGCCGGCGAGGAGGAGGGCCTCTCGCTGCGCCCCTTCGCCGACGAGGGCATCCGGGTGACCGTCGCCGAGTCGGAGGCCACCAACCGGCTGCTCGCCCTGCTCGAGCGGATCCCGCCGCCCGCCTGACGGCGTCGTCGTGCCGCCGCTACCCTGCTCGCAGCCACATCGACGACGGCCACCCGATCGGAGACGCAGATGAGCTACCCGCCGCCTCCCCCGCCCAGCGGTCCGCCGCAGGGTCCCGGTCCCCAGGGCTGGCCGCAGCAGTCGCCGCCGCCGTACCAGCCGCAGCCCGAGCCGACGATCTCGTTCAACGCCCCGGGCGAGCCGCCCCCGCCGGGCGGCCCCTGGACGCCCGGTCCGGTGCCGCCGCCGTCGGGCGGTGGCGGGGGCAAGGGCCTGCTGATCGCGCTGGTCGTGGTCGGCGTCATCGCGCTGATCGCGATCGTCGCGGGCGGGGCGTTCCTCCTGATGGGCGACGACGACGAGGACGACGGCGGCAGCGACGACACCGCGTCGGAGACGACCGACGCGCCGACCGACGACGCCAGCGAGCCGACCGACGAGTCGACCGCGGGCGAACCGACCGACATGCCCTCGGTGCCGACGGACATGCCGACCGAGTTCTCGGACCTCCCGAGCGACCTCTTCTCCGACCTCCCCACCGAGTTCAGCGACTTCCCGACCGACCCGGAGGAGCTGGAGGAGTACTTCGAGACGTTCCTCGACGATCTCTCCGACCTGACCGAGGCGCCGTAGGGCGTTGTCGCAGCAGTCCACGCCCCGGGTGCCGCGGGCGGTCCTGATCGCGCTCGCGGTCGTCGGTGCGCTCGTCGTCGTCGTGCTCGGCGCGGTCGGCCTGACGATGCTGCGGTCCGACGAGCCGGGGCCGGACCGACCGATCACGGAGGTCACCCCCGACGTGCCCGACCCGGCGGACGCCGTCGACGACCTCCTCGACGCGGCGGCCGACGACGACTGCGGCGCGGCGAAGGACGTCGCCTCGCCCCTCCTCGTCGATGCCGGCGTCTGCACCTCGCGGCCGTGGCGGCTGGTCGCGAGGCAGGAGGCCACGCCGTACGTCGGCTCCGCCGTCCTCCGCGGCGGACAGGCCACCGTCGAGGCGGCGCTCGTCGTGGACGTGCCCGACTCGCCGCGCGAGCGCACGTCCCACCTGACCTTCCGGCTGTACCTGGACGAGGGGGAGTGGCTGATCGGGTCCTACCGTGACGGCGTCCTCGCGGCCGCCCCGCCGGCCGCGGTGCTCGACAGCTTCTTCCGCGCGGTCTTCGACGGTCAGTGCGACCTCGCGACGACCTACGCCACCGAGGCCTACCTCGACGCGCAGGGGGAGTGCATGGCCACCGCGTTCGACCCCGAGGACCTCGCGAAGGTCACCTACGAGTTCGGCGAGCCCCGGATCACCGGCGAAGGTCGCGAGCGGCGGGCCGTCGTACCGGTGACCCTCACCAACGGCGACGACGTCAGCGCGGGCGACTGGGAGCTCGCCGTGCGGCAGGGCGAGTGGCGGGTGGACCGGCTCCCCGGCTGAGCCTCGGTGCTGAGCCGTCGCCGGCCGTTGGGTCGCGCGTGCGATGATGCGCGCGCCCGGACAAGACACTGAGGAGCCCTCCATGAGCAACATCCCCGCCGGTTGGTACGACGACGGCCAGGGCGGCCAGCGCTGGTGGGACGGCACCCAGTGGACCGAGCACACCCAGCCCGGCCCGGCGGCGCCCGCCGCGCCCGAGTCGCCGGCTCGGCCGACGGCGCCGCAGTCGCCGGCCGCTGACATGCCGACGCAGATCGCGCCCAACCGCGCCGCCGACCTCGGCGGCGGATCGCCGCAGCAGTCGCCCTACGGCGGGACGCCGTCGCAGCCGGCGTACGGCGGAGGCGCGGCGCCCGCCCAGCCGGCACAGCTGGCGCAGTCGCCGTACGGCGCACCTGCGCAGCAGCCCCCGGCCCAGCAGCCCTACGGCGCCCCGGCAGGTGGCTACGGGCCTCCGGCCGGCGGCGGCTACGGCGCCCCGCAGTACGGCGCCCCGCCGTCCTCCGGCGGCGGCAACAAGAAGCTGCTGCTGCTGATCGGCGGCGGCCTCGCTGCGGTGGTGCTCGTCGTCATCTTCATCGCCGTGCTCCTCGCCGTCCTCGGCGGCGGCGGCCCGAAGGGTGTCGCGGAGGACTATCTCGAGGCCTCGGCCGACGGCGACATCCAGAAGGTCTGCGAGCTCTCGTCGGCGAGCAGCCAGAAGGCGATCTTCGACGAGAGCGGTGTCGACAGCTGCGGCGACGTCGAGGACGCCTTCAACGAGCAGGCCGCGGAGGGCCAGTCCATCGACGAGTTCTACGAGGACATCGAGGTGGACTACGAGGTGGGAGAGGCGAAGGAGGACGGCGACAAGGCGACCGTCGACTACACCTTCTCCATGGAGTACACCGGAGACGAGGAAGGCGCCGCCGAGTTCATCAACCAGGACGACGCCAAGGGCGAGCTGACCCTCGTCAAGGAGGACGGCGACTGGAAGGTCGACGAGGACACCGGCGGGATGATCAACTGACCGCAGGCCCCGCATGAGATCGGCGACCGCCGGACTGCTCGTCCTCGTTGCGACGCTGCTCACGCCCCTGGGCGTCACGGCGTGGTGGCTGGGGTCGACGGTGGACGACACCGACGCCTACGTCGACACGGTCGCACCGCTCGCCGACGACCCGGAGCTGCGCGACCGGCTCGCGGAGGCGGTCGGCGACGCCGTGTCCTCGTCGCTCGACGAGGACCTGCCGCTCGGGCTGCCCGCCGGCTTCGACGGCATGATCGACGAGGCAGCGCGGCAGGTGACGGCCAACGAGGAGTTCCCGAGGTTCTGGCGCGACGCCAACCGCGCCACCCACCGGGAGTTCCTCGCGATCGTCGAGGACGACGCGCCCGCCGACGGCTGGCTGCTGGTCGACCTCGGCCCGCTCATGCTGGCCGTCTACGCGGAGCTCGAGGCCGACGGCGTGCCGGTCGCGATGCTGCCCGACCCGCGCCTGGTGGTCCCGGTCGCGCCCGAGTCCGAGCTCGCCGAGCACCGCGACGCCTATCAGCTGCTCGACGCCGTCTCCGGCTGGCTCCCCGTCCTCTGGGCGGCGCTGGTCCTGCTGGCGGCCGCCGTCGCGCGCGGCCTCCGCGGACGGCTCGTCACCCTCGGCCTGGCGGCGCTCGGCCTCGCCCTCGGTGCGGTCCTCGTCCGGCTCGCCGCCGGCCCGGTCTCTGACGTGGCGCTCGAGAGCGTCGACCCCGGGCGGCGCGGGCTCGCCGACCTGATCGCCGAGGTCATGGTCGACCGGCTCGAGTCCACCTCGGTCCTGGTCGCCGCCGTGGCTGCAGTTGCCGGCCTGGTCCTCGTCATCGGTGCCGCGCTCGCCGGCCGCCGCCGCGCGGCGCCGTACCCCGCCGCCTACTGACTCCCTCATCCCTGCGGACGGTCTTGCGCCATTACGGGTTTGCGGGGGCCCGCGCGGGCCTAACCTCCCAGCCATGAGCAACCAGTTCCCGCCGCCGGGCCAGCCCGGAGAGCAGCCGCCGACGCAGATCGCAGGCGGCACCCCGCAGGCCCCGCAGCCGGGACAGCCGCAGCCGGGCTACCCGCAGCAGCCGCCGCAGCAGGGCTACCCCCAGCCGCCGGCGCAGCCGCCGTACCCCGGTCAGCCCGCCCAGCCCGGTCAGCCGTACGGCGCCGCGCCGGGCGGGGGCTACCCGCCGCCCCCGGGCGGGCCCGGTGGCTATCCCGCGCCGCCGACCGGCGGCGGTGGCGGCAAGAAGGGCCTGCTCATCGGCGGCATCATCGTCGTGGTGCTGCTGCTCGTCGGTGTCGGCGTCGGCGGGTTCTTCCTGCTGAGCGGCGACGACGAGGACGACACGAAGGCGACCGACGACACCTCGCAGAGCGCGGAGCCGACCGAGGACGAGAGCTCCGAGCCCACCGACGTCGAGACCACGCCGACGGAGACCACGCCGACCGAGACGACGCCGACCGAGCCGGAGACCTCGCCCACCGAGACCACACCGACCGCGCCGACCGAGGACCCGAAGATCACCGCGCAGGCCTACCTCGACTCACTCGTCACGGGCAACTGCCTGGCCGTGGAGGGCCTGTCGACGCCCGAGTGGTTCAAGAGCGAGTACCGCACCCAGCAGGGCTGCCAGAAGAAGGCCGGCGACGCCGAGATGTCCGGCGCTCAGTACAAGTGGGACCCGCCGACCGACAACGGCGACGGGTCGAAGACGATGCTCGCCGCGGTCACCGCGCCCGACGGCACGAAGTTCACCGCGAGCTGGAACCTGGTCGCCTCGCCCGACGGCACCACCTGGCTGGTCGACTTCTTCTTCCTGATCTGACGAGCGAGCGTCTGGTCCCGCGTCGCTAGTCTCGAAGGATGGCCGAGGCGACGCAGGACCAGACCCCGACGTACGTCGAGAAGGGCAAGGCCTTCGACCGGGACATGAACTACATCCCGGACCGGATCACCAAGGACGGGCGCACGCCCGAGCACGGGCCGACCGACGTGCAGCTCTGGCCGGTCGAGCCGGGCCGCTACCGGCTGGTCGCGGCGAAGGCCTGCCCGTGGGCCAACCGCTCGATCATCGTGCGCAACCTGCTCGGTCTCGAGGACGTGATCTCCCTCGGGATGCCGGGCCCGACCCACGACCGGCGCAGCTGGACGTTCGACCTCGACCCCGGCGGCCGCGACCCGGTGCTCGGCATCGAGCGGCTCCAGGAGGCCTACTTCAAGCGGTTCCCCGACTATCCCCGGGGCATCACGGTGCCCGCGATCGTCGAGGAGTCGACCGGTCAGGTCGTCACCAACGACTTCCCCTGGATCACCCACGACCTGTTCCACGAGTGGCGCGACTTCCACAAGGAGGGCGCGCCCGACCTCTGGCCCGCCCACTTGCGCGAGGAGATGGACGCGGTCAACAAGCGGGTCTTCACCGAGGTCAACAACGGCGTCTACCGCTGCGGGTTCGCCGGGTCGCAGGAGGCGTACGACGCGGCGTACGACCGGCTCTTCACCGCGCTGGACTGGCTGGAGGAGCGGCTCGCCGACCGGCGCTACCTGATGGGCGACGCGCTGACCGAGGCCGACGTACGCCTCTTCACGACACTGGCGCGCTTCGACGCGGTCTACCACGGCCACTTCAAGTGCAACCGCAACAAGCTCACCGAGATGCCGGTGCTGTGGGGCTACGCGCGCGACCTCTACCAGACGCCGGGCTTCGGCGAGACGATCGACTTCGACCGGATCAAGGCGCACTACTACGTGGTGCACACCGACATCAACCCGTCCGGGATCATCCCGAAGGGTCCCGAGCCGGAGGTCTGGCTGCAGCCGCACGGCCGCGGGTAGTACGGTTTCGACACCCGACGATGTGCGCTGGATCACGTCACACCACCCCCGTGGCGGGCCGGCTCCATCGACCACCTGAACCGGTGCCGGGCAACCCCCGACGTGCCGGCGACGCAAGGAAGTGGTGCCTCCATGAACGACCTCTTCGAGAGCTCGCTCCCGGCCGACGACCTCGAGCTCGTCCAGCTCCTGACTCCCGAGGGCGAGCGCATCCGGCATCCGGAGTTCGACGTCGACTTCTCGCCGGAGCAGCTGCGCGGCTTCTACCGCGACATGGTGCTGACCCGGCGCATCGACGTCGAGGCCACGGCCCTCCAGCGACACGGCGAGCTCGGCCTGTGGGCACAGCTGCTCGGGCAGGAGGCCGCGCAGGTCGGTGCGGCGCGGGCACTCCGGCCGCAGGACTACGTCTTCCCGACCTACCGCGAGCACGCGGTCGCGTGGTGCCGCGGGGTCGACCCCGTGCAGCTGCTCCGCCTCTTCCGCGGCGTCGACCAGGGCACCTGGGACCCCAACGAGCACAACTTCCACCTCTACACGATCGTGATCGGCGCGCAGACCCTGCACGCCACCGGCTACGCGATGGGTGTGCAGCGCGACGGCGCCGTCGGCACCGGTGATCCCGAGCGCGACACCGCGGTGGTCGCCCACTTCGGCGACGGCGCCTCGTCGCAGGGCGACGTCAACGAGGCGTTCGTGTTCGCGGCCTCCTACAACGCGCCCGTCGTGTTCTTCTGCCAGAACAACCAGTGGGCGATCTCCGAGCCGATCGAACGGCAGTCGCGGATCCCGCTCTACCGCCGGGCCTCCGGCTTCGGGTTCCCCGGCGTGCGGGTCGACGGCAACGACGTGCTGGCGACGTACGCCGTCACCCAGGCCGCCCTCCAGCGCGCCCGCGACGGGCAGGGCCCCACGCTCGTCGAGGCCTACACCTACCGGATGGGCGCCCACACCACGACCGACGACCCCACCCGCTACCGGCTGATCGAGGAGGTCGAGCACTGGAAGCTCAAGGACCCGATCGCGCGGGTCGAGGCCTACATCCGGCGCAACGGGCTCGCCGACGACGACTTCTTCGCGGGCGTCGCCCAGGAGGCCGAGGAGCTCGGTGAGCACCTGCGCGCGGCGTGCCACGCGCTCCCCGACCCCTCACCGCTGTCGATCTTCGACCAGGTCTACGCCGAGCAGACACCCGAGCTGGCCGCGCAGAAGGCGGGCTACGCCGCCTTCCTCGACTCCTTTGTGGAGGTCGAGGAGGCCGGCCACGGCCGTCACGAGACCCGGGAGGTGGCCCGATGAGCCAGCTGACCCTCGCGAAGGCGCTCAACGCCGGCCTCCGGCGCGCGATGGAGGACGACGACAAGGTCGTCGTGATGGGCGAGGACGTCGGGCGTCTCGGCGGCGTCTTCCGCATCACCGACGGCCTGCAGAAGGACTTCGGCGAGGACCGGGTCATCGACACCCCGCTCGCCGAGTCCGGCATCGTCGGCACGGCGGTCGGCCTGGCCCTGCGCGGCTACCGGCCGGTCGTCGAGATCCAGTTCGACGGCTTCGTCTACCCCGCCTACGACCAGATCGTCTGCCAGGTCGCCAAGATGCACTTCCGCAGCCAGGGCCGGATCCGGGTGCCGATCGTCATCCGCATCCCCTACGGCGGCGGCATCGGCGCGGTCGAGCACCACAGCGAGTCGCCGGAGGCGCAGTTCGCGCACACCCCCGGCCTGAAGGTCGTCACCTGCTCCAACCCCGTCGACGGCTACTGGATGATCCAGCAGGCCATCGCCAGCGACGACCCGGTGGTCTTCCTCGAGCCGAAGCGGCAGTACCACGCGACCAAGGCCGAGGTCGACACCACGCGCACGCCCGACCCACTGTTCCGGTCGCGCGTCGTACGGGCCGGCGGCGACCTCACGCTGGTCGGCTACGGCCCGACCGTCTCGACCTGCCTCGACGCCGCGTCGGTCGCCGCCGAGGAGGGTCGGTCGCTCGAGGTCATCGACCTGCGCACCCTCTCGCCGCTCGACATCGGCCCGGTGCTGGAGTCCGTACGGCGCACCGGCCGCGCCGTCGTCGTGCACGAGGCGCACGTCAACCTCGGCATGGGCGCGGAGGTGTCGGCGCGGGTGACCGAGGAGTGCTTCTACTCCCTCGAGGCCCCCGTGCTCCGGGTCGGCGGGTTCGACACGCCGTACCCGCCCGCGCGGGTGGAGGAGTCGTTCCTCCCCGACCTCGACCGGGTGCTGGACGCCGTCGACCGCTCGCTCGCGTACTGAGGAGGAACCAGGCTGATGCCCGAGTACAAGCTGCCCGACGTCGGCGAGGGCCTGACCGAGGCCGAGATCGTCTCCTGGAAGGTCGAGGTCGGCGACGTCGTCAAGGTCAACGACGTCGTGGTCGAGATCGAGACCGCCAAGTCCATCGTGGAGCTGCCGTCGCCGTACGCCGGCCCGGTCACCGCGATCCTCGTCGCCGAGGGCGAGACCGTCCCCGTCGGCACCCCCATCATCGCCATCGGTGAGCCGAGCCCGACGAACGGGCAGGGTTCGGGGGACGAACCGGCAGGGTTGGCGGACCGAACCGGCACGGTTGGTGACCCGATCGACACGAACATCCCGCCGGAGGGCCAGGCGACGCTCGTCGGCTACGGCCCCAAGGAGAGCGTGCTCAAGCGGCGACCTCGACGGTTCGCGACACCCGAGATCGCGACCCGGGCGCAGGCGCAGGCGTCGTTCATCCCGGGTGCGGCCTCGCCGCTCGCGGAGGCGGAGGACGTGCCCGCGCGCGACGTACGGGTGCTGGCCAAGCCGCCGGTGCGCAAGCTCGCCAAGGACCTCGGCGTCGACCTCGCGACCATCACCGGCAGTGGGCCGGAGGGCACGGTCACGCGGCAGGACGTGGAGGCCGCGGCACCCCGAACCTCGACGGCTCGAACCCCGAACCCTGCCAGTTCGACCCCCGAAGTGCGCCCGTTCGCGGGTTCGGGTGAGCGGGAGACGCGGGAGCCCATCAAGGGCGTCCGCAAGATGATGGCGGCCGCGATGGTCGAGTCCGCGTTCACCGCGCCCCACGTGACCGAGTGGGTGACGGTCGACGCGACCGCCACCGTCGAGCTCGTCGAGCGGCTGAAGAAGCGGCCCGAGCTCCGCGACGTGAAGGTGTCGCCGCTGCTCGTCGTCGCCCGCGCCTCGATCCTCGCGCTGCGCCGCTCGCCGCTGGTCAACTCCACGTGGGACGAGGCGGCCGGCGAGGTCGTCGTGAAGCACTACGTCAACCTCGGCATCGCCGCCGCGACCCCGCGCGGGCTCGTCGTACCCAACGTCAAGGACGCCCAGGCGCTCGACCTGGCCGGGCTCGCGAGCGAGCTCGAGCAGCTGACCGCGACCGCCAAGGCCGGCCGCACCCAGCCCGCCGACACCGCCGGCGGCACGTTCACGATCACCAACGTGGGCGTCTTCGGCGTCGACGGCGGCACCCCGATCATCAACCCGGGGGAGTCGGCGATCCTGTGCATGGGCGCGATCAAGCCGCAGCCGTGGGTGGTGGGCGACGCCGTCGTGCCGCGCCAGGTGATGACGCTGTCGCTGTCGTTCGACCACCGCCACATCGACGGCGCCACGGGGTCGCGGTTCCTGGCCGACGTCGCGGGCATGGTCCACGACCCCGCAACCTCGATGTTGTTCTGACCACCTAGCGGGGTAGACACTGCCTCGTGCCCCCGAACCCACCCTCCGGACCGGGACCCGCACCCGGTTCGCTGCGGCCGGGCGACCGGGTCGGTCCCTACCTGCTCGTCCGCCAGATCGGCAAGGGCGGGATGGGCATCGTGTTCGAGGCCGTCGACGGCGTGCTCGACCGGCGGGTGGCGCTGAAGATCATCTCGCCGCACCTGGCGGGAGACCCAGGCTTCCGCGCGCGGTTCACGCGCGAGGCGCAGGCCCAGGCGTCGCTGGACTCCCCGCACGTCGTCACCGTGTTCGCCCACGGCGAGGTCGCCGGTGCGCTCTACATCGCCAGCCAGCTGATCCCGGACGGCGACCTCGGCCAGATGGTCCGGCGGCAGGGTGCGCCGCCGCCCGGGATCGCGCTCGACCTGATCGCCCAGATCGCCGACGGGCTTGCCGACGCCCACGCGATGGGGCTGGTGCACCGCGACATCAAGCCCGCCAACGTGCTGCTCCGGATCCGCGGCGAGAAGGTGTCGGCCTACCTCGCCGACTTCGGGATCGCGCGCCGCGTCGACTCGACCGGGATGACCACCGACGGCACCGCCGTGGGCACGCCGAGTTACATGGCGCCCGAGCTGCACACCGGCGGCACCGCAGGACCCGCGAGCGACGTGTACTCGCTCGGCTGCCTGCTGTGGGCGGCGCTGTGCGGACAGGCTCCCTACGTCGGCACGTCGGACTACCAGATCGTCACGGCGCACGTGTCGCAGCCGGTCCCGCAGATCGTCGAGACCGGCACCTTCGAGCGCGAGGTCAACCGGATCCTGCGCACCGCGATGGCCAAGAGCCCGGGTGACCGCTACGCGTCGGCGGGCTCGCTGCGCGACGACCTGCGGTCGGTGCTGCGCACGTCCGCGCCATCGTCGGCGCGGGTGCTCCCGCAGTCCGGCTCCGGTACGGCGATGCGGCCCGCCGTCGACCAGTCGCCGGCCCCGCCCTCGAGCCCGGCGCCACCGACCGCCACCGGCTACTCCGCAGCGCACCAGCCCACCGCGGGCGCCCACCACTTCTTCACGCCATCGCCCGCCCCGCCCGCGCGGCGGCGTACCGGCCTGATCGTGGGCGCGGTCGCCGCCGTGGTCCTCGTCATCGGCGGCGGAGCCGCGGCCGCGCTGGTCCTCGACGACGACGGTGGCGAAGGAGGCGGGGGCGGCCGGACGACGGCGCCGGTCACCGAGTCGACCGACGCCGACGGCCTCACGCCCGACGAGCGGACCGCGGTGCAGAACATCGCCGAGGGACTCGCCGCGGAGGGCGACGTCGAGGCGGCCGAGGCCGAGTGCGTGGCCCGTGGCCTGGTCCGGGAGCACGGGCTCGACGGCCTGATCGACGCCGGGCTGATCAACGAGGACCTCGAGATCGTGGAGACCACCAGCACCGAGATCGACCCGGGCATCTGGACCGACATCATCTCGATCGGGGTGTCCTGCATCCTCGACCCGACCCCGACGGAGTAGGCGCCGGGTCAGTCGCGCGGTGGCGTCTTCGTGCCGAGGAGCCACGCGTCGAAGAACTCGGTGAGCTCCTCGCCGGTGCGCTCCTCGACCCAGGCCAGATACTCCTCGCGGTCGGCCGAGCCGTTCTCCTGGCTCTCCGGCCACGCCCGCACCACGTCGAAGAACGCCTCGTCGCCGATCCGCTCCCGGAGCTCGTGCCACATCAGCGCCGGCCCGTAGTAGATGTTGCCGCTGCCGAACCGTTCGGGATGGTAGTCGGCCGGCGGCCCGGCGTGGTCGCGCTCGAACACCTCGAACTCGGCCCACCGGTCCATCAGCTCGCCGACCTCGATGCCCTCCTCCTCGGCCTCCCACATCCCCTGGAGGTACATCGTCATGCCCTCGTTCATCCAGACGTCGCTCCAGTCCGACGGCGTCACCGTGTCGCCGTACCAGTGGTGCGCCAGCTCGTGGACGACGACCGCCTTCGACGTGGCGTACTCGCTGTCGCCGAGGGTGACCATCGTCTGGGTCTCCATGCCGCTCTCGCCGTCGACGACGACGATCCCGAAGGTGTCGAACGGGTAGGGACCGAGGATCTCCTCCAGCCACGTCATCGCCTCGGGCGCGTAGACGGTGTCGCCCATCGCCTGCGGGTCACCGGTCGGCCCCCAGAGCGTGATCGGGACTCCGCTGTCCGACTCGAGCTCGGTCACGGTGAAGTCGTCGAACGCGACGGTCGTCAGGTACGACGCCGCGGGCTCGGCGAGGTGCCACGTCGTCGTGCGCAGGCCGTCGGCGGTCGTGGTCGAGGTCAGCTCGCCGTTGGCCACGCCCGACCAGGGGGCGGGGACGGTGAGCGTGAAGTCGTAGAGCGCCTTGTCGGCCGGCTGGTCGTTCACGGCGTACCAGGTGAACGCGCCGTAGGGCTCCTGGAACGTGAACGCCTCACCCTCGTCGGTGGTGGTCCACCCGACCCCGCCGGCGAAGTCGGGCCGGTCGGTCGGCGCCGGCCACGGCTCCGGGCTCCCGGCGTAGGCGATCTCGACGACGTACGTCGACCCGGCGGTGACGGCGTGCTCGACGATCAGGTCCTTCGACTCCTGCGTGTGGGCCGCCTCGTCGCCGTCGACGCTGAGCGCGGAGACCTCGAGCGCATCCGCGAGGTCGAGCCGGAAGGAGTCCGCGTCGGCGGTGGCGCGGAACGTCAGCTTCTCCGATGCCTCGAGGCGTGCGGCGTCGGGGTCCCAGGCGAGGTCGAGGTCATAGTGGAGCGCGTCGACCAGCGGGTCGCCGACCTCGGGATAGACGGAGTCCTCGCGGGGCTCGCTGACCGCGATCGCCAGGTCCCGCGGCACGTCGCCGTCGGCACGTCCTGTGCTCTGGGGCGCGCTCGGCGCGGCGCTCGACGTGTCCGGCGCGGAGGGCCCTTCCCAGGGTCCTGCCTCGCCGCCGCCCCCGCTGCACGCGCTCAGCGAGAGCGCCGCGGTGACGGCGAGGACGGCCCGGGCCGGAAGTCGTTGCATGAATGGTTCCTATCCGACGTGACCCAGCGGCGTACATCTCGTTAGACCCGTCACATCACATGATCGGGACTTCCGTCCCTACCGAGCATCGTTGCCGGTAATATCCCGCTCGACCCAGTCTCGTGGCCCGCGTCTCTAGGGGGAGCTGCCGGGACGAGCGAAACAGATGTGTGCCTCCCTCCAAAGGAGTTCCCCGAAATGCGTAAGCTCGCTGCGCTGCTGGCCCTGGCCGTAGCGATGACCACCGTCCTCGTGACGGTGAGCGTCGCCCCGGCCTCCGCCGAGAAGCGTCCCACCAAGTACGGCATGTCCGCCTACGGCTTCGGTGCCCGCGTCAAGGGTGGCGACCTGCCGGTCGGCTCCGGGCCGATCGCCGAGTCCGTCATCGCCTGCAACAACATCGCCGGCATCACCCGCTCCAACGCGACCGCCTCGGTCGAGGTCCCCGGCCTCGGCACCATCGAGGGTGTCGAGACCACGACCTGGACCCGCAAGCGCGGCAAGGCCGTCCACTCCTACGCGCGTCACCGCATCGCCGACGTGCAGCTGCTCGAGGCCGGCGGGGCGATCATCGCGCTGACGGGCGTCGAGGCGTGGGCCCACACCTGGGCCGACGCGGCCGGCAAGTTCCACGCCGAGACCAAGCAGAAGGTCCTCGGCCTGAAGCTGACGCTCCCGGGCCAGGACCCGATCGAGCTCGACCTCCCCGAGGTCGGCGAGCCGATCAAGATCCCCGGTGTCGGCAGCGTGACCCTGGGTGCCGGCGTCACCCGCCAGAACGAGAAGGGTGCCAAGGCGAAGTCCACCGGCA